>JAEZJR010000220.1 GCA_023415725.1 Acidobacteriota bacterium | reverse complement strand
GCGTGGGATGATTTCACGCAAAGCTCGCCAAGGACGCGAAGCAAGATCTTATGAACCCTGCGAACGACAAAGCCTATCGGGAACGCGTTTACGAGATCGTACGGCGGATTCCGCGCGGTAGCGTGATGACGTACGGGCAGATCGCCGGGATCCTGGGCGAGGGCTACACGCCGCGGACGGTCGGATACGTGCTGCACGCGGCGGAAAAGGAAGATGTGCCGTGGCAGCGGGTCATCAATTCGCAGGGGAAATGCTCGACCGGGCGTTTGACCATTCCGGTGAATCTGCAGCAATCGATGCTCGAGCAGGAGGGCGTCGAATTTGACGCAAGGGAACGGTGCGATCTCGAAAAGTACCGGTGGTGGCCAGAAGGGTTCGAGCCCGAAGACATTCAGCCCTCACTTCTAGATTAAATCCCCAAAATTCTATTGTTCAGATTCATTCCTACTTATTCATCTTGTTCTGTGGTCCAAAATTAGATTCGAACCACAGAACAAGATGAACAAGAAGGAAGAAGAGAGTAGTTCTCTAGTCACCGCCCCCACTTCAATTTATTCCTGAGCACATCGAAGTAGTTCCGGTTCGGAGGCTGGACCAGGTGGAACGGCAGGCGGGATTTGCGGATCAGGACGCGGTCGCCGGATTGCATCGTGTGGCCGATCTGGCCGTCGAGGGTGAGCACGACGCCTTCGTTCTCATTCAACAACTTAAGCTCCACTTCCGCGCTGTCCGGAACCACGATCGGGCGGTTGGTAAGTGCGAATGAGCAGATCGGCGTCACCACCATCGCCTCCATCGAGGGGTAGATGATCGGCCCGCCGGCGGAGAGGTTGTAGGCGGTGGAACCGGTCGGAGTGGAGACGATGAGCCCGTCAGCTCGGAACGAGTTGACGAACTGGCCGTTGAGGTCCATCTCGATCTCGATGATGCGGGCGAGGGCCGCCTTGTTTATCACCACGTCGTTGAGCACGCGGCCTTCGGCGATCTTCTCTTCGCCCCTCCAATGCTCGGCGCGGAGCATCACACGCGGGTCGATGTCGTACTCCCCGCGGAGGATCGCCTCGATGGTGGGCTTCATCTCCTCTATTCGGAAATCGGTCAGGTAGCCGAGGCTTCCGTAGTTGATCCCCAGCACGAGCACCTCGTTGTCGCCGACCATCCGTGCGGCGGAGATCATCGTACCGTCGCCGCCGAGCACGATAACGAGGTCGGCGTGCTGGGCGAGGTCGTCACCCCACGTGGCCTGATCGGTTTCGGGGCTTTCCGAGATGCAGGGCTCGCCTAACGGTTCGATGCCGCGTGAACGGAGCCAGTCCGCAAGCTCGAGGGCTGTTCGGTAGGCCTCTTCATGATCGGGCTTTACAACGATCCCCGCCTTTTTTATGGGCCGCTTTTCCATTCTCTCGGGCGATGCGTAAATGATTGAATAATTTAGGCCAAACCGCAAGCTGTAACGCGCTGCCGCAATGTGTACCACCAGATGTTGCAGCTGAGCATCAAACCAGTGCTCGGGATCACGATTTTATTGGGCTTTTAGCCGTTATGTTCCGTTTGATATTGACCTTCGATTTGCTAATATCGCAGTTTGTCCGTGCTTTCGATCTAATCCAAATTTAGCAGGTAATCTCTGATGTTAAAGTTTTTCAGCCGTTTGGAAAGGACGCGCAACTTCGTCTTGTTGGTTTTCGCGATCCTGATGGTGGCCAGCCTCGTGTTCTTCTATGCGCCGACACGCGGGCCCGTGGTGTCGAACCTCGCTACGAGCGAGGACGCGGCCGCAAAGGTCAACGGGGACACTATCACCGTCGGCGAGGTCTATCGCCAGAAAGAGGCGTTCTCGCAGATGATGGGAGGCCGGCCCTACCCGGCGAAGGCGGTGCTCAACAGCATGATCGGCAGCCGCATCGTTCGCCAGGAGGCTGAAAGGCTTGGACTTACGGCTTCCGACGCCGAGGTCGCGACGGCGATCCGCGAGCAGTACAAGCCCCAGGACGGCCGCCCGTGGGACCAAAAGCAGTACGAACAGATGGCTATCAGCCAGGCCGGTTCCGTCTCCGCCTTTGAGGAGAACGTCCGCGACCAGCTGAGCGCCGAGAAGCTTCGCGCGTTCATCACCGCCGGCATCACCGTGTCGGAGGAAGAGGTCCTCAACGATTACCGGCGCCGCAACACCAAGTTCGACCTGAGCTACGTGATGGTGAACCCGGCCGAGATCGCCGCGACCATCAACCCGAGCGAGCAGGAACTCAGGGATTACTTCGAAAAGAACAAACAGGCGTATTACATCAACGCCCCGCAGAAAAAGATCAAATACGTGTTCCTGAACACCGCGAAGGTGGGTGAAAAGATCCCGCTTTCCGACGAAGAGCTCAGGGCCGAGTACGAAAAGCTCCCCGCCGACAAGAAGATCGCAGGCGTGCTCGGGCAGGAGATCGTCCTCCGCGTGCCGCGCCCCGAACAGGACGGGCAGGTACTTGAGAAAGCGACAAACCTCGTCACCGAACTGAGGAAGAACGGCCCGACCGTTTCCGAAGAAGCCTTCGCGAACACGGCCCGCGGGCAGTCGGAGAACCCGAACACCGCGAACCAGGGCGGCAAGCTCCCCGGCCCCGTCCGCGAGAACCTGAACAATCCGACCGACCCGTACCAGCGGCTGCTGAAGATGCAGCCCGGCGAGGTCAGCGAGCCGATCAATTACCAGGGCCGCTATTTCATCCTCCGCCGCGGCGACGCCGTGCCGAAGAGCTTCGAAGACGCTAAGAAGGAATTGGAAGTCTCGCTTCGCAACCGCCGCGCATACGCGGTTACGGCGGAACTCGCGCAGAAGGTCACCGAGACGCTCAAGCAGAACAAGAACGTCGAGGCGACCGCACAGCAGTTCGCCGCCGAGGCGAACATGTCGCCGACCGAGATGGTCCGCGAAACGGGCTACGTCAAACCAGGCGACGACGTGCCGAACGTCGGCGTTTCGCCGCAGTTCGAAGAGGGCATCGCGATGCTCGTGAACCCGCAGGACGTCGGGGACCGCATCCCGGTGCAGAACGGTTTCGCCATCCCGCTGCTCGTAGACAAAAAGGATCCTCGCGACGCCGAGTTTGACGAAGTGAAGGCCAAAGTCACGGACGACGCGAAAAACGCAATGGCCCGCGAGCGGATCGCCGCGATCGCGAACGACATCGCTTCGGGGGCGGCCAACGTCGGAACTCTGGCCGGTGCTGCAAGCTCGAAGGGGCTGAAGGCTGAAGAGAGCAAGGGCTTCATCCTCGGCTCGCCGCTAGGCAAGGGCACGACCGCGACCACCAACGAGGCACTCGAGGACGCCATCTACGGCCTGAAGCAGGGCGAGACGACCAAGACGCCGGTCCAGATCGGGGACACCTACTACATCGTCGGGGTGAACAACCGTGAGGAGGCGAACATGGACGATTTCGCCAAACAGCGGACCACCCTGATGGAGCAGATGGCGATGCGGAAGAAAGGCGAGGTCTTCTCCGACTACATCGCGGCGACCCGCCAGAAGCTGGAATCCGACGGCAAGGTCACGATATACAAGGAGGCTCTCTCGAAACTCGACGAGACCGACCTCCCGTTCGGCGATCTGCTTAATCAGTAGAGGGTAGACAGTAGTCAGAAGCAATTAGCAATGAGCAGTAAGGACTAGGTTCGACCTATCCTTGCTGCTTTTTTGTTGCATCTGATTAGATGTCCTTCACTCTCCGCCTACCGTCTACCACCACCCCAAAAACTTCCACCACGCAGCACCAACTGTCGCCCAGATGAGGATGTTCAGCACCGAAGCGATCAGCCCGACAGTCCACCAGCGTTTTTGCGCAACGTACCCGGTGCCGAAATAGACCGGCGCGGGCGTCGTACCGTAGTGCGTTAACCCTGCGGAGAGATTCGCGAAGTAGGCGAGCAGTAGCACTGTCAGCCCTGTTGGGGCCCCGATCGCCGCAGTCACGAGCAGGAATGGCACGAACATCGCCATCACGTGTGCCGTGATCGAGGCGAACGCGTAATGGGCGTAAAAGAAAACAAGTGCGAGGATCGCGATCGCCGCAGGCCAACTCAGCCCTCCCGTCGCCCCCGCCACGCTCGTCGCGAAAAGCCCGGGCAGCGGCGTCTTCCCGATCTCCGCGGCCATCATCACCAGCCCGCCGTACCAAATGAAGACCTCCCACGCGTGCGTCTCGTCGATCAGGTCTCGCCACTCCAGCACGTTCGTGATCAGCAGGATCGCTATCCCGCTCAGGGCGATCACGGTCGAATCGATACCGTGCCATATCGTCGTTATCCACAACGACACGACCACCGCGAACACCGCCAGCAGGATCTTTTCGGACCGGGTCAAAGGGCCCAGCTTTTCCAACTCCGCGTCGGCGAAGGAAACCGCGTTCGGCGTCTCACGAACCTCGGGGGGGAAGAAGCGATAGATCATCGCCGGGATCACGATAAGCGATACGGCTGACGGCACGATCGCGGAAAGGAACCAGATCGAGTAGTTCAGGTCGATACCGGCGTTCTCGGCCGTGAGGTTGCGGATGATCGCGTTGGATGCCTGCCCGGTCAGGAACGTCGCGCACAGCACCACCTCGCACTGGTACAGCATCGTCATCAGGAAGGTACCGAGCCGGCCTTCGGTGCCGTCCTCAGGGCGGGAATCGTACGTTTCGGTGACGCTGCGGGCAATCGGGAGGATGATCCCGCCGGAGCGTGCGCCCGTCGAGGGCACGAACGAAGCAAGGATGAAGTCCGTAACGACCAGCGAGTAACCCAGCCCGATCGTCCGCCGGCCCATCAGCCGCACGAAGATGAGGGCGATCCGGTGCCCGAGGCCGGTCTTGATCATCGCCCTCGAAACGAAGAACGCGGCCATCACCAGCCAGACGTACCTGTCCGAGTACCCGCTTAGGGCGGTCTGGATCGGCACCGCCTGCGAGACCGCCAGCGCGATAACGCCGAGGAAGACCATCGCGCTGCCGGTCAGAGGCTGCAGGATCGAGCCGACGATCGTCGAGATGAAGATCGCCAGCAGCATCCACGCTTCGACCGATACGCCATCGGGCCGCGGAACCAACGCGATCACGGCCCCGACGCCGATCGTCACCAGCCATTTGAACAAAGCTCTCTGCATAAAAAGTTTTTGCCACAGGGAGCTAAGAGAATTGACTCTGTGCTCCCTGTGGCAAACTCGATCCCAGCGAAAGTGTTCGCTAAATTATACGGCCTTGTGGTAATCCGCCCAGTGGGTGAGGAACCAGTAGAACACGCCCACCCAAACAGCCAGGTTTACCACCGAAGCGAGCAACCCGATGTTCCGCACCTTCGGCGAGCGGGCCGCGTTGCGGTCGCCCTTACCGTACATCAACATCGCGACCAGGATACCCGTAGTCGCCCACGCGAAAACGCGAACGGCCGTATCGATCCATGTCGTGTTCGGGATGAAGAACTCCACCTGCCAGATCGTCAGTGCGATCGCACCGAGCACGGCAGCCAGCGCGGCGATGGGGGGCTTGTAATCGGCCGCTGCCCCATCTCCGAGATTGTCTGAGTGCTCCTTGGCGAGCTTGCTGTTGTTGTAGCTATATGCGAAGTAGACCACGAGCCCAATGGACATCCAGACGATAAGCCGGAGCCAGGTGTCGAGCGGGAGGTTGTTCATCAGGAACGCCGCGACCCAAACCGTAAGCATCGGGATGATGGGCGAGAGCGGAACCCTGAACGGACGGTGCAGGCCCGGGTTAGAGGCACGCAGGATGATGATGCCCGTACCGACGATCACGAACGCGAAGAGCGTACCGATACTCACGAGCTCGCCGAGCAGGTGGATCGGCACGAAACCGGCGAGGATCGCGACGATCGTTCCGGTGATCGCGGTAGTGACGTGTGGGGTCTGATACTTCGGATGGATCTTGGCGGCCCACTCCGGCAGCAGCCCGTCCTTCGACATCGAGTAGAACACGCGGGGCTGCCCCATCACCATAACGACCATCGTCGAGCTGAGGCCGAGCACGGCACCCACCTTGATGATAGTCGGGAAAGCGATCAGGATCGTCCCCATGGTCGTTCCTGCAGCGACGTCCCTCGCGGCATCGATCGCGGTGGCGATCGGGGCGGCCGCGTTGGTCAACAGCTTGTAGTCGACCAGGCCGACCATGATGCCGGCGACGAGGATGTAAAGGACCGTACAGATCGCGAGCGAACCCAGGATGCCGATCGGCATGTCCTTCTGCGGATTCTTGGCTTCTTGAGCGGCGGTCGAGACGGCGTCAAAGCCGATGTAGGCGAAGAAGATCACGGCGGCACCGGTGATGACACCGCTGAACCCGAACGGCATGAACTCGGCGCAGCCCGGTGCTCCCACCGTGCAGCTGAATCCGAGGTTGTTGGGATTCACGAAGCCGATCCCGGCGATGATGAACAGCACCACCACCAGAACCTTGATGATCACGATTATCGAGTTGAAGCTCGCCGATTCCTTGATACCGCGGATGAGCAGAAGCGTCACCGCGATGGCTATCAGGAAGGCCGGAAGATTAAACACGCCCGTCCCCACGTGATTCCCCGCCGCGTCCGTCAACTCCAATCCAGGTGGAGCACTAAGCGCCAACGGGTAATTTATCCCCAAAGTATCCCGGAAAAGGCTAACGACGTATCCGGACCACCCGACCGCGACGGTTGCCGCCCCGAAGGCGTACTCGAGGATCAGGTCCCACCCGATGATCCACGCGATGAACTCGCCTAGCGTGCCGTAGCCGTAAGCGTAGGCGGAACCCGAGATCGGGATACTGGCGGCAAATTCCGAATAACAGAGGGCGGCGAACGCGCTGGCTACGCCAGCGACGATCATTGAGATCACCACGGCCGGGCCGGCGTGTTTCCCGGCCGCCTGGCCGGTCAGAACGAAGATCCCGGTACCGATGATGGCACCGATGCCGAGCATCGTGAGGTCGAGCGAGCTTAGCGTCTTTTTAAGAGTATGCTCGCCGGTCTCCTGTGCTTCGGCGACGATCTTGTCGATCGATTTGGTCGCGAAAAGTGACATTAAAGCCTCCTACAGTGAGTGAAAATCTTTCTTTTACCTTACGGCCGTTTCCGTTTTCGACTTCTGCCGCCAGATGAAATAGACCGGCACGCCCGTCAAAACGATGAGCAGGCCCGGCCAGGTGGCGGTGGTCTGATATATGAAGAGCACGGCCAGGATCACCGCGGCGCCGATGCAATAAAGGGCCGGGATGATCGGATAACCTACAGCTTTATACGGACGCTCGGCATCAGGTTGTTTCCATCTGAGCACGAAAACCGCCGCGATAGCCAAAATATAGAAGCTCAGAGCGGACGAGATCACGTAAGTGAGCAGGTCGCCATAGAGGTTACCGTACGAAACGGTGCCGTCCGCGCCTTCCCTTACGG
>JAEZJR010000214.1 GCA_023415725.1 Acidobacteriota bacterium | reverse complement strand
CCCAACAACAACGATTCTGAAAACGACCAGGCAGAAACACGACAGTAAGGGAGTGTGTCCTGTCGCAGCCCATCAACTACTAAACGGTCGCGAATTCCCGTTAAGTGTGCGGAGCACACGCCAATATCAGTAGCTACAGGTGCAGGCGAAGCCGGAACCTGTAGATGAGCACACACGTCACCCCCCCAAGCGTGTGAAACACGCGTCACCCTCCGCGGCCCTCCGTGTCTTCCCTTCGTGCCCTTTGTGTTAAAAGCCTAACATAAGACCGGATCTATCTTCCGACGACCAGTCTGTGAAAAGCTTCCGCGTGATCGACAACCGTCGCCGCTTCCGCCACATAACACGGCAACTCGAAACCCAACGAACTCAACTTCACCGCATCCTTCGCCGTCGAGATCAGAAATTCCGCTCCGCGCTCTTTGGCAGCTCGCCCGACCTCATCGATGTCCGCCTGCGTATACGAATGATGATCCGCGAACGCTTTCCTGAAAACGAGTCGGCCCTCATCACCTAGATACCGCTCCGCCGTCCTAAAGAACGCCTCCGGATTCCCCACCGCACAAAACGCGCCGCACTTCGCATTGACCATATCCCGATTTCGGTCACGTCCCGAAACACCACTTTGCGTCCTTTGCGGCTTCCCGTGAAATTCTTCTAAAGATATCAACCCTGATATCCGAGTCGCCGACCGAAAGATCGGAGCCGAATGATTCCTGCTGCGCAGTCGCTCCTCGATCGCCGCAACATCATCCACCAGATCGCTCCGCGTTATCACCATCGCGTCCGCCCTCTTCAACCCGTCGAACGACTCGCGCAATCTTCCGGCCGGCAAAACTTGCCCGCCCCCGCAAGGGTCCGTCGCGTCGATGCAAACGATATCCAGGTCGCGCCGCACCCGACGGTGCTGAAACCCGTCGTCAAGCACGAACGCCGTCACGCCGAACTTCTCGATCGCCCATCGCCCCGCCAAAAGCCGGTCCGCATCCGCCACGATTATCGTCCGCCCCCCGAGTCGAGCCGCAAGTTCCGCAGGCTCGTCACCGCCTTCCGCCGCATCGGCCAATATCGCTTGCCCATCCGAAACCAGCACCCGCTCGCGCGGGTTCGCCCGCCCGTACCCTCGGGTCAGGATGCAGACGATCTCTCCGGAGTCGATCAGCATCTCCGAGATCAGCGAAACCAGAGGCGTCTTGCCGGTCCCGCCCGTGGTGAGATTGCCGACACTGATCGTTCGTGCGCCCAGTTCGGAAGATGTCAGGATGCCGCGATCGTAAAGCGCGTTCCGGGCTGCCATCACGCTCCCGTAAAGCTTCCCGATCGGCGGCAGGATCATAAAGGTCGTAAAGGACGAAAAAGGACTATAGGCAGGAAAAGGATGACAACGATTACAACGATTAATTCAATAAGAATGTGGAGCATTCCTTCGATTTCGATGGCCTGGGAATTTGGCTGACCGTTTCGCGAAAACGGCTGACCAGATAGGCCACTTCGGCTGACCATTTTTTCCACACCCCCTGTTGAAAACGTCACTATCCGCGCTTCACATTTTCAAAAAATTTCCGAGCATCTCGTGCCCGTATTCGGTCAATATCGATTCCGGATGAAATTGCACCCCTTCGATGGGCATCTCCCTGTGCCGAAGCCCCATAATTAGGCCCTCCGGTGACTCTGCGGTCACTTCCAGACACTCCGGCAGCCCCTCCCGCTCGACGATAAGCGAATGATACCGCCCCGCGTTGAAATCCTGCGGAACCCCACCAAATATCGACCTTTCGTCGTGTCTAACCGTCACCGGCTTGCCATGAACCGGCTCCGGAGCCCTCACGACACGCCCGCCAAAATGCTGCCCGATCGCCTGATGCCCCAGGCAAACCCCCAAAATAGGCACTTTTCCGGCGAATCTGGCGATCACCTCCAGCGAGATCCCCGCCGAATCCGGCGTCCCCGGCCCCGGCGAAATAAGGATTCGCTCAGGTTTTATCGAGGTTTCGACCTCCTCGACCGTCACCTCGTCGTTGCGGACGACCCGCATCTCCGCCCCAAGCTCGCCCAAATACTGGACGAGGTTGTAGGTGAAAGAATCGTAATTGTCGACCACTAATAACATGAGTTAACCCTCTGCATTACAACGAGTTACGGATATCAATTCTCCTCATTATCTGGAGCGTTCGACGGCGGCGCTTTGTCGTTTTTCTCCATTTCGTCGAGGATCTTCTTCTCCTCTTCGGTCTCCGGCTCATCGTTCGAAGTCTCTTTCGGCGGGTCCCCTTTTTCGCCCCGGAGCCTTAAAATTCGGGCCTCATCGTCCTCATAGGCCATCTCCGCCCAGCCGCTCTCGAGCAACTTCGCCACCATGTCGTCGTTCTCTTTGGCGTCCGTGAATACCCAATTCGCCCCGAATTTCTCCTTGATCAGCGGCGCCGGGTCATCCGTCTTCCCGCCCGTAATATCGAGCAGTAGCTTGTAAAGATCGGGGTTCTGCGAGTAGAGATAGTTCGGGTCCAGGCCGTAAACGTACGCGTGCTTAGTGTTGAAAAAGAACAACTTAGGGAAATCATCCCAGTTCGCGTTGAAGATCCGTTCACCCGCCGGAATGTTCTCCTTCCCATTCGCGTCGACGCCCTGTGCCCACTCCATCGAACGGCGATAGCGATCGTTCGCTTCATTCCCCGCGATCGTCTCCGCAAGTCCTTCCTGATTGATGCCGAAGCGATGGAACCCCGTCAAATTAATGAGGAAATATATGGCCAGCACGATGCCCAGCACCCAGATCGAGGCCTCCCGAAGGCTGTTCCACCACACCTTATCGGCCTTTTTCTCCTCAACGTCGAGGTATGGCTCCAGTTCCAGCCTCAGGTCCTCCGGCAGCTCCGGCTTCATCGTCTTGCGGAACGCCTGCAGGCTAAAAGCGAAGAAAAGTATCGCAAACGGCGGGAAATACTCGGCAAAACGCTTCGATCGGAACTGCGCCGCGAACAGGATCGAGACGAACATCAGGAAAAATGTCGCCTTTTCCGGCAGCTTCCCGCCCCTCGGAACAAAGAAAATGTACCCGAGCAGCATCGCCAGCATTGCTACCGGGAAGTGCGTGAGCAGTTCCATCCCGGAGTAAGGGTACCACTCCCCGCCGACCGCCACCGCGAAGTCCTCAGCCACCTTGAACTTCGTGTAGAAATGCTCCCAGAACAGGTATAAGTTATTGGGGAAATAGGGGTTTATGATGTTCCCCGCGATCATCCCGCCGGTCGTGTATGCTAGCGGCCGCCACTCGAACCGCCTCTCGTTCCAGGCGATGATGATGGTCCAGATGATCGCGGCGAACCACAGCAGCGGAAATAAGCTGTAAGTCCATACGAACGCGAACATTAGCGGCCCCAACCATACGTATTTCCGCTCGAAAAGCAGGTAAATGCCCAGCACCGTGATGACGATCGTCAGCGGCGGAGCCTTCGCCATGTTCATCCGGTAATAGAACATGTTCGCGCAGGTGAATATCGCCGCGAGCCACACCAGCAAATGGTC
>JAEZJR010000176.1 GCA_023415725.1 Acidobacteriota bacterium | reverse complement strand
CGCTCCATATGTAGCTAATGATATCGGCGTGAGCTCCGCACACTGAATGGCGCCGACTTGATGTAAGATTATCGTCAATATGGCGAAGTTTCGCGTCGGCTTGGGTGTATGCGGCGGGATCGCGGTTTATAAGGCCGTGGAGGTGATGAGGCTGCTGCAGAAGGCGGGGTGTGAGGTGTCGGTGGCGATGACGCGGCATGCGACGGAGTTCGTGCGGCCGTTGACGTTCCGGGCGCTCACCGGGGGGCACGTGATCGTGGACGATTACGATCCGCAGAACCCGGACCCGATCGCTCATGTGAATTTTTCGCAGAACATCGATCTCTTATTAATAGTACCCGCGACGGCGAACACGATCGCGAAGTTCGCGAACGGGATCGCTGACGATTTTCTTTCTTCTACATATCTCGCCTGCACCGCACCGGTGATGATCGCCCCGGCGATGAACACGACGATGTGGGAGCAGCCGGCGACGCAACGGAATATCGAGCAATTGAAGTCCGACGGTGTTCGGTTCGTTGAGCCGATCGCGGGGGAACTGGCTTGCAAGACGGTGGGGACGGGGAAGCTGGAGGATGTGGAGAATATTGTCGGACAGGCTTTGGATCTGTTAACCGTAGAGGAGGCAGAACCACCTGCGTTAGCAGGTGGCAAAGATGTCCTTTCCAGAGCAAATGGCTCGGATGCTGAGTTGAAGCCACCCGCTCACGCAGGCGGTTCTGACCTAAGCGGCGAGCATATCTTGATCACGGTCGGGGGGACGCGGGAGGCGATAGATCCGGTGAGGTTCATTTCGAATCATTCGTCGGGGAAGATGGGGTTCGCGGTGGCGGAGGCTGCGGCGGCGCGTGGGGCGAAGGTCACGGTGGTGGCCGGAGTGACGTCGGTGGGGCCGCCGGCGGGTGTTGAGGTCGTTAAAGGGATCTCGGCGCAGGAGATGTTCGACGCGGTGATGCGGGAGTTGCCGGACGTGACGGTCTTTGTCGGGGCGGCGGCGGTTGCGGATTACGCTCCGGCGGAAGCGGCGGAAGCGAAGATCAAGAAAGAGGGCCTCGACACGATGACGCTGGAGTTGAAGAAGACCCCGGATATCCTTTCGGAAGTGTCTAAACGGCGGAAGGACGGGCAGATCGTGGTCGGCTTCGCCGCGGAGACGAACGACGTCGTCACCTATGCCCGGATCAAAATGGGGAAGAAGAATCTAGACATGGTCGTCGCGAACGACGTTAGCCAGAACGGCGCCGGGTTCAACTCGGACACGAACATCGCGACGGTGATCACGAAGTCCGGCTCGGTCGATCTGCCGCTGATGCCGAAGCGGGAGATGGCTGATAGGATATTGGATGAGATCGTGAAGTTGAGGGAGAAGCCCTCGGTTTGATGTTCGACCCCTTCAGGGTCGGTTTCAATTGTGCTTATCTACCCAGGGTTTCGGCCGAATCGGCCTTCACCCTGGGCTTTAATGTTTGTCCCCGTTGGGGACTTTGAGGTAGTTACAAGGAATCGTGTCAGAATCAACCGAAATATCCACTCTCATTGCCGACATTCGCGAGCAGGTTCTGTTTTTGCGAGACATTGGAGTTGATGCTTTGGATGTTGAATGGGACGAGAGCCAGTTCGCTCCGGTAAAGAGTGAGAGACGGCCAGTGGCCGCGGTGCCCCGGCCGCCGGTGTTTGCGGAGAGGCTCGAAAAGGCCCCGCCGCCGGAGAAGCTGGATATACCGAAGAGGGAAGCTTCCGCCGTTGCTAAGCCTGCTGCGGGTTCGAGGCTGGCAGCATTGCCGTCGTTGAAGGACCGGAAGGCCCCTAAATTGGAGAGATCTGAAACGCCGCGGCGGGTTATTGAGGAAGTGCCTAAGAAAACAATAAAACAGGAAGAAGCTTTGATCGACGTTTCGCCTGCCCTGGCGGAAACGACCGATACGATCGAGGGGATCAGGGCGGAGATCGGGAATTGTTTGCGATGCCCGCTGCATGAGAAACGGACGCAGGTGGTGCACACGACCGGGAATTTCGAGGCGGACCTGATGTTCATCGGCGAGGCTCCGGGGGCAGACGAGGACGAACTGGGCGTTCCGTTCATCGGTCGCGCTGGACAGCTTCTGACGAAGATCATCGAAAGCATCGGTTATAAGCGCGAGGACGTTGCGATCGGCAACATCAACCGCTGCCGTCCGCCGGGGAACCGTGCCCCGACGCTCGTCGAGGCCCATACGTGCCGGCCGTTCCTGCTGCGCGAGATCGCGGTGATCAAGCCGAAGGTGATCGTGGTGCTTGGGAACACGGCCCTGCATAATTTGCTCGACACGAAGACGGGCATCACGAAGGTGCGCGGACAGTTCCAGGATTACTTCGGCGTAAAGGTAATGCCCACGTTCCACCCGGCTTATCTCCTCCGCGATCCGAACAAGAAACGGGAGGTTTGGGAGGATATGAAAAAGGTGCGGGACTATCTGGCGGGTTCATGACTGGAGCTGAGGGCGTCTCGCCCTCGTGAGCCCGGTAGGCCGAAAGCCGCCTTTGCGGATCGGAGTTTCATGACATCAAAGAATTGCGGCGGCCGTCATGGTTAGGCCGCTTGGCGGCCTCGTAGGCGGGACGCCCACGGCTCCAGTCGAGAGTTATGCAATCTTCGCTTTTTGAGGATGGCGGCGAGGGCGTCACCGAATCGCTCGATGAGGTGAACGCGGAGATCTTCGAGCAGGGGAAGGCGCGGTATCCGAATCGGGCGTTCATCATGGGCACCGGTCCGGCGAACGCGGAGGTGGTGATCGTTGGGGAATCGCCGGGGCCGCCTGATGTGGCGACCGGGAAACCCTTCTCGGGGCCTTCGGGCGAGCTGCTCGAGCGGATGATGGCGGCGATCGAGGTGCGGCTGGAAGACTGTTACCGCACGAACGTCGTGAAATTCATCTCCCAGGGGGACGAGATCACGCAGACGGAACTTGAATTCTTCACTCCGCTGCTGTTTCGGGAAGTACTTTCAATATCGCCGAAGATCCTCATTCTTCTAGGGAATACTCCTTCGAAAGCGGTTCTCAATACAAAAACTCCAATTTCCAAACTTCGCGGCAGGGTGCACGATTTTCAGGGCATCAAGGCTGTTGCGACGTTCAACCCGGCATATCTGCTGCGCGACCCTACGAAGAAGCGGGAGGCGTGGGAGGATATGAAGCTGGTCCGTGACGTTTTGAACGGTTAAGTCCGCTAAACCCCGCTGTTTCGCTCGGAAATGTAATTTACGTTACGTCGTGAATCCGAATAATCAGTACGTTCGAAAGCATGCCTAAGACACTTACGCGTGCTTTCAGACCGATGCTGTTTAGCGATGCCGCCGAAAAACAACTAAGCGAGTCTGCGGCTTTTCTGGCCGAGGGGAAGGAAGAGTGTCGACGGATAACGAAAAAATACGGCACGAGTTTTTACTTCGCGACGCAGTTCTTCCCCCGCGAGATGCGGGAAGGGATCTACGCCATTTACGCTTTCGCACGCATCCCGGACGAGATCGTGGACGACCCGAGCTGCAACAACCGCGACGAAGCCGTGCGGAAATTGAACACCTGGTGCGACGAGTGGCGCGAGGCGATGTGGTTGGGGCGTTCCGATTCGGACCCGGTGCTGAATTTCATCGCCGCGACGTTTCGTAAGTACAAGATCCCGATGGAGGATTGCGAGGCGTTCTTGAAGTCGATGTACATGGACGAGGAGAAGTTCGCTTATGCGAATTACGGCGAACTTGAGGAGTACATGTATGGCTCGGCCGGGGTGATCGGGCTGATGGTGACCCGAGTGGTGGGTTATTCGAGCGATGAGGCGTTCGAATACGCTAAAAAGCTGGGTTACGCTTTTCAGCTCACGAATTTCCTGCGCGATATTCGCGAGGACTACGACGATCTGGGCCGCGTTTATATGCCGCAGGATGAGCTGGCGAGGTTCGGCTTGACCAATTCTGATATCGCTCTAAAGAGACGCGACGAGCGATTCGTGGAGTTTATGAAATTCCAGATCGAGCGCAACCGGCAGGTCTACAGGGAGGCGCTGCCGGGAATAAAGCTGCTGAACTGGCAGGGGCGGTTGGCGGTGCGAGTGTCTTACGTGCTCTACAAGGCGATATTGGGTGAGATCGAGCGGGCGAATTACGATGTTTACGCGCGGCGCGTGCGTACCAATCGGCAGCAGAAGATTTATTTGTCGTTGAAAGCCCTTGCCGGCGTTTATGAATAAAAAGGTCGTCGTCATCGGTGCCGGCATCGGCGGGTTGGGCACGGCCGGGCTGTTCGCGAAAAAGGGTTACGACGTAACGGTTCTCGAGAAGAATCCCACGCTCGGCGGGCGGGCGAACATTTTCGAGTCGGACGGTTTCAAATTCGACATGGGCCCGTCGTGGTACCTGGCCCCGGATCTTTTCGAGCATTTCTTCAATTTGATGGGTGAGCGGGTCGAGGATCATTTGGACCTGGTTCGGCTCTCACCTTCCTACCGCATTTTCTTTCATAACGACACTGAGCCGCTGGATATCCATTCGGATATCGGTGTCGATTCACGAACCTTCGAAGCGATCGAGCCGGGGTCGGCGGAAAAGCTGCGTGCTTATCTGAAGCAGTCGGAGTATCAGTACGGCGTCGCGACGCAGCACTTCATGTACAAGAACTACGACACGGTGTTCGATTTCTTCAACCGGCGCGTGATGACGGAGGGGCAGAAGCTATCGGTCTTTTCGAAGATGCACTCGTTCGTGTCGAAATTCTTCAAGACGCGAAAACTGCAACAGGTGATGGAGTACACGATGGTGTTTCTCGGCACGTCGCCGTATGAGGCCCCGGCACTTTATAACCTGATGTCGCACATGGATTTCAACCAGGGTGTGTTCTATCCGAGGGGCGGATTTTATGAACTTATCAGGGCACTTGCACGCGTCGCGGAGAAGAATGGGGCGAGGCTGCGGGCGGATTCGCCGGTAAGGGAGATCGTCGTCCAGAACGGCGTAACCAAAGGCGTCGAACTCGAGAGTGGAGAATTCGTCGAGGCCGATATAGTGATCTCGAATGCGGACCTGCAATTCACCGAAACGAAGCTCCTCGATGAGCGGTGGCGGACCTATAACGATAAATACTGGAACAAGCGTGTGATGGCGCCCTCGGCGTTCATCATGTATCTGGGCGTTAAGGAGAAATTGCCTAAACTGATCCATCACAATCTGCTCTTTTCGGAGGACTGGCGGAAGAACTTCGACGATATATATAAGGACCCGTGCCTCCCGGTGGAACCATCGCTGTATGTCTGTGCCCCGTCAGTCACTGATCCGAGTGTGGCTCCGGCGGGGAGAGAGAACTTATTCGTGCTGGTGCCGATCGCGTCGGGTTTGGCAGTAACGGATCAAGAGAAGGAAGCGTATTCGGAGAAGGTGGTGGAATTGATGGAGCGGGAGATGGGGCTCGCTGGCCTGCGAGAGAAGATCGAGTTCAAGCGGATCTATACGGTGAGCGATTTTGCGGCTGATTACAACGCATTTAAAGGGACTGCCCTGGGCCTTGCTCATACGATCTGGCAGACGGCGATCTTCCGTCCCAACAATTTCTCGAAGAAGGTGAAGAATCTTTATTACGTCGGGGCCGGGACGAACCCGGGGATCGGGACCCAGATCTGTCTGATCAGTGCTGAGTTGGTTTACAAGCGGGTGCATGGGATAAAGACGGCCGAACCGCTTGAAAAGCTTTGATGTATTGCGAAGTGAACATACGAAGAGAGTAACCACGGAAAGCACGGAAACACACGGATCGCGATCAGATCAGTTTGATTGCGGCGAGCCAGAATAGGGTGAAGCCGACGACAGCATTCACAATAGGGAAGTATTTGTAGATGGAGAAAACTCCATCTTCTTTGTTTGAGAACCAGGACAGGGCGATCATGACCGTGTAAACGCCGGCAACAGCGATGGTGAAGTATCCTAGGTGCGAAGATGCCAATGCGGCCGAAGCGAGATAGGCGGCGAGGCAAAAGATCAGAGTTCCGTTCTTACCCAAGAACGTCGCGATGGTGGGAACACCAGCCTCCTTGTCGGCCTGGATGTCGGGAATCGCGGAATAGGCGTGCATCGCCATCGTCCAGAGCCCCGCTGCCAGGAATAGTATCCAAGGGATGAACGAACCGGTGAGCATTTGATAGGCGAATGCCGCGGGGAAGACGTAAAGGATATTGAATGCGGAATCGAGGATAGGAGTCGCTTTTGCCCTAATTGGCGGGGCGGAGTAGAAGATCGAGAAGAAAAGGAAACCGGCGAGAGAAGGGAGAGCCTGCGGCGTGAGGAAAGCCATCACCACGATGAAAGGGACATTTAACAGTAGGATGTACCTGATGAGAGTCCGGTGCGATCCGGGCCGGACGAGCATCTCATATTCGGCCTTCTTAGGGTTGCGGCGGTCAGTCTCGAAATCGAAGATGTCGTTGATGCCGTAGATGAGCACGTTCGCCGGGAAGAGGAAATAGATCGCGAATAGGGCAGCATCAAACCGAAGAAAGTCGTTAGGTGATGCGGCTCCGGCGGCGAGCCCGACGAGGTACGGGCCGAAGACGTACAGCCAGAATCGGGGGCGGCTGACCTTGATCAAGAATTTTACGTCGGGCATTTGTCGGAGACGGTTTTAGAACAGCTTCCAGTTTTTAGCTTCCAGCTACCAGTTTAAGGCGATGTTCGGGAAACTCAACAAGCAGGCAATTTACGGTGGGCTGGTGTTGGTGTTTCTGGCGATCGGGGCGTTCTTCATGGTCAATGTTGAGCTTCCCTCATGGTCCCATTATCTTTCCGCGGCTAGTATCGTGCTTTTCGCATTGCCTTCCTTCTGGGCCGTCAGGTGGTGGCTCGGATGGCGGGAGGGCATCGCTCTCATTGCGACGCTCAGTCTCTATGCGATACTTCTTGAAACTTCAGCAATCCTGACCGGATTCCCATACGGCCATTTTGGATATTCGGATCTTTTGGGATTTCGGATCTTGGGCCTGACGCCGTGGACCATCGCATTCGCGTGGACGCCGCTTATATTGGGAGCTTACTCTGTTGCGGCCAACCTGATCGGGAATCGAGTCGGACGGGTCGTCGCGACCGCGGCTATCGTTACGCTTTTCGATGTCGTGCTCGATCCCGGAGCCGTGATGCTCGGGTTTTGGAAATATGCGGGTGGCGGGTGGTTCTATGATGTGCCGATGTCGAATTTCGCCGGTTGGCTCGTAAGCGGACTGATCGGGGCGATCCTTATCGAGATACAACTCGAACGGGTAAAACCGCTCCTTCCGACGCCGTCCCAACTGGTTTCGAGTGCCATATTCATCGTCTTTTTCTGGTCGGCGGTCGCAAAGCACGGTGGGATGGTGATCCCCGCGGTGACCGGATTGGCTGTCGTGGCTGGGCTGGTTGTTTTCTACAAAAAGTTCCATTACTCGTTCGACGACAAGGTCGTGTTCGTCGATGAATCGAACGATCCGATAGGGACGGGCGATAAGCTGCCGAGTCATACAGGCGATACGCAGCTGCATAGGGCGTTTTCGGTGTTTTTGTTCGATCGGGAAGGGAAGTTCTTGATGCAGCAGCGGGCGCTTTCTAAGAAGACATGGCCGGGCGTGTGGTCGAATTCCTGCTGCGGTCACGTGATGCTTCACGAAACGACCGAAGCGGCCGCGAAGAGGCGGATGAAGTACGAACTCGGCCTAACGGGAATCGATCTATCACTCGCACTTCCTAATTTCCGGTATCGCGCCGAGAAGGAGGGCATCGTCGAGAACGAGATCTGCCCGGTATTTGTCGGAATCACTGACCGCGTACCCCGGCCGAATCCGTCTGAGGTGGAGATGGTCAAATGGGTCGATTGGGAAGAGTTCGTGCGAACCATCGACGAACCGGAGACCGATATTTCACCCTGGGCGGTGGAAGAGGTAAAGGAACTTTTGAAGTCTGACATTTTTCGCTCCGTTTATCCTGCTGTTTCCGCAGGTGTAAGATAACTCCGGCGAGACCTTCCACTTTTTCACCTTTTTAATATGCTCTCAGCAGAAATAATTGCGGTCGGGTCGGAGATGTTGACGCCCGATCGGACGGATACGAACAGCCTTTGGCTGACGGGCAAGCTTAATGAGACCGGCATCGAAGTGATGCTGAAGACGATCGTCGGCGACGACGAGGCTCGCCTCGAGGAAACGATCAAAGATGCTCTGAAGCGGTCGGACCTGGTTATCACTACCGGTGGGCTAGGGCCGACGGAGGATGATGTAACGCGGCAGGTTTCAGCCCGAGCTGTCGGTCGTGAGCTTGTTTACCGCGACGAACTCGAGGCCGACCTTCGTGAGCGGTTCAGGCGCTGGGGACGGGACATGCCGGAGATCAACAGGCGGCAAGCATTCGTGATCGACGGGGCAGAGGTCCTGCCGAATCCGAACGGCTCGGCGGTCGGGATGCTTTTGCCGCTCGAAGGTAAATTCCTTGCAGTACTGCCAGGGCCGCCCCGCGAGATGCGGCCGATGTTTGAGAATTTCGTACTGCCGGAGCTGAAGGAAGCGGCAGGTGGCGTTCTTGTGCGTCGGCGGATCCTCCGGGTTTCGGGGATGGGCGAGTCGGCGGTGGACGAAGCGATCGCTCCGATCTATCGGTCCTATCCCGATGTCCAAACCTCGATCCTGTTCAGCCGAGTCGAGATCGAGATACACCTCAATATCAGGACCGAATCGGCCGAAAAGGGCGATGCAGTGCTTGATGAGCTGGCTAATAAGATCGCTGACGCGCTCGGGCCTGCTGTTTTCGCGTTGAACGGGGAGACGATGGAAGAGATCGTCGGGAACATGCTGAATTGGTCCGGGAAGACGCTCGCTGTAGCCGAAAGCTGCACGGGAGGCCTTATCGCGATGAGGTTGACCGAGGTTCCGGGCTCTTCGGCTTATTTCATGGAAGGAGCGGTCACTTATTCGAACGACGCAAAGGTGCGGACGTTGGGAGTCTCAGGAGTCACGATCCAGGCAAACGGAGCAGTAAGCTCGCAAACCGCCGAGGAAATGGCGAAGGGGATGCGTGAACGTGCAGGGACAGATCTCGCGGTCTCGGTCACCGGAATAGCGGGCCCCGGAGGCGGGAGCGAAGAAAAGCCGGTCGGGACAGTTTTTATCGGATACGCTGACGTCTCAGGCACTCGATCGATGCAGTTCGTATTCCCAGGAGACAGGGAACTCATCAGGTGGCGTGCCAGCCAGGCGGCACTCGACTATCTTCGCCGGCAGATGATCAAGTCCGTAAGGGGCTCAGGCTAAACGTTTTACAGACAGACGCTAGTCTCGATCGCTTGAGATCGTCTTTCCGGTCCCAAGCAATCGATCGAACTTCCATACCTTCCTTTTGCGAAATTGCGGCAACCGTTTATTCTTCAACATTCATCGGATTGCAGAGCGTGTGAGCCCTGAATCTATCTGCACCCTCGGAAGCCAACAATATTCGGCGGAGAATTCGTAATAAATGCTTGATTTTTTCGCATTTTGGGACGAGAATTGCGGGAGCGATTCTACGGCCCGTCCGGGCAGATAGATGACACTTTTTTGGAACTTTGTTTTCGCCTGTTCGTGGAACATTCCGTGAACGGGCCTTTGGCTCACTCTCCGAAAGCCGCATTAAAAATATGAAGAGACCGATCTTTACGCGCGTCATCTCGTTTGTTTTTCTCATCTGCCTTATCTCCCCGACCGCAGGCCTGGCCCTCGGTGATGGGAAGAAGTTCTTCAAACAAGGCATGAAGCACGAGGTGGCAGAGGAATGGGATAAGGCCGCTGAGGCTTTCGCCCAGGCGGTCACGGAGAATCCGAAAAATCCGGAATACCGACTGCACCTCCAGCGCGCGATGTTTAACGCTTCGCAGATGTATATGAAGCGCGGGGCGAGCCTGGCCGAACAGAAAGACTACCAGGGTGCTTACCTTGCGTTCCGGAAGGCTTACTCATTCGACCCGGTGAACGAACTGGCAAAATCGGAGATGGCCAGGATGGTCCGGCTGCAGGAGGACATCAATAAAGGAGCCAATCCTGACGCGAGCACCAAGGATGTAAAGCTCGTCCAGACAGGCTATCCCGCCCTGCCGGACGGAGCGAAACTGCCGCAGCGGCTTGAAAAGCTTCGCGACCTTCCGTTCCCGGGGGGCGTTGACCTGACCTACATCATCAAGGAACTCGCCCGCGATCTCGACCTGAACGTCCTTTTCGATACGGATTCCCGCCTTACAGGCCGAAAGGTCAGCATCGAGCTGAAGAACGTGACGGCCGCTAAGGCACTCGACTACATCTTTCTGCAGGAGAGCCTGTTCTTCCAGCGGGTGGGCCCGAGGACGATCCTCGTAGCATCGAACCAACGCCGGACGAATTTCCAGCAGTTGGTGCTCCGCACGTTCTATCTTTCGAATGCCAACCCGAAGGACGTGAAGACGATCATCCAGACGGCGATACCCGCACAGCCGGGACGTACGCAGACGATCGTGGTGGAGGACGCTTCGACGAACAGCCTGACGATCAGGGACACGGCGGAGAACATTGCTCTCTTCGAGAAACTGATCAATTCGCTCGACAAGGACCGTGCCGAGGTCGTGATGGACGTCGCGATCTACGAGGTTTCGAAGTCGGACCTGCTGAAATTGGGTAACCAGATCGGCAGCGAGGCCCAGTTGACCAACCTTGGAGGTACCACCCCGGGTGTGGTCGGGCTCGGCGGCAACGAACTTTTCGGTACGCTCGGGCGTGCGGCGACCGCGGTGATCCCCGGAGCCTTCGGCGCGGGAATCGTGCTGCCGGCGGCCAATCTGACGGCTTTCCAGAGCAAAGGCAACACGAAGCTGCTTGCCTCCACCCAGATACACGCATTCAATAACGAAGATTCGTCGGCCCGCATAGGACAGCGAGTTCCGGTTCGCACGGCCCAGTTCGTTACCGCGGCGAACACTTCGAACAACGGTGTCGTTTCCGACGTGATCAACTACGAGCAGGTCGGTCTGACGCTGAAATTCAAACCTATCGTATTCCCGAACCAGGACGTTCAGGTCGCGATGGAGATCGAATCGAAGGACGTTGTTGCCGGTGGAACTGATAACAACCCGGTTTTCTCCGAACGCACGATCAAGGGAACCGCAAGGGTCCAGAACAATAAAACACTGCTGCTCGCGAGCGTCGCACAGGACGTCGAAAGCCGAGGCCGTCAGGGCCTTCCGCTTCTTGGGCTCATCCCGATCCTCGGCCGGTTGTTCACGGCTCCGACCCGTGATAATCGCCAGGTGGATATCGTCATCGCGGTCACACCGAAGGTGATAAGAGCCCCTGCCATCACTCCGGACGACCTTATCGAGCGTCCGACGGGTGCGATGGGCGTGCCGACGACTGGTTCGCTCGAGGCGATGGTGATCGAAGAGGAACGCGGCGAACAGCTCGCATTGGCTCGTCGCAATCCAACCAACGCGGACGTTCAGCTTCCCGACCAACCGTCTGATCCGGCTTATGTCCGCGGTGCGGCCCCGAATGGTGCCGTGGCGAAGACAGATGCCCCGGCCACCTCCGCTCCCGAGGCTCAGTTGAACCTGAAGCCGATCGACACGAGCGCAAAGGACCTGAACATCAAGCAGACGTCCGATACCTCGGTGCAAGATCAACCGCAGACGAAGACGCTGCCCGTCGAATCGGTAGACGCTGCCAAGGGATCGACAGCGGCCAACGCTTCGGCCGAGATCAGCCTGCCGGGTTTCCTTAAGGAGATGAAGGTCGGCGAAAAGACCCTGGTCCCGGTAATGGTGAAAAGCTCAACCGCGTTCCGCTCGGCGGTGCTCGGGCTGAAGTTCGATCCGTCGAAGTTGGCCGTGCGGTCGGTCACCTACGGTGACGTGTTCGGCGGTACGATGGCGAACGCCGCGGCCGCTCCGTTCCTGAACCAGGGCGGCAAGATGTTCGTTTCGCTCTCGCTTAAGGATGGCGTGGCTCCGGGTACCTTCGGGATCCTGGCGTACGTCGAGATCGAAGCTCTCGCGGGCGGGAAGCCGGTCCTCGAGGTCGAAAAGGACGCGATGAACTTCCTCACCGGTGACGGGAAGAACTTCGCACTCAAGTTCTGATGAGGAACGTGTTAACTATCTTGAAAAAGCGAGGCTCGACGGCAGTTGCGTCGGGCTTCACTTTATTCGAACTGGTCGTGACGCTGGCCGTGCTGGCAGTGCTCGTGGTCGGGACCATCCCGCTGTCGCAGAACGCCATCAAACGGCAGAAGGAGCTGCGGCTGCGCGAGTCGCTCCGGATGATCCGCAACGCGATCGACGAATTCAAGCGAGATACTGTTGGAGCATGCCCTCAGGGTGCGATAAGGTCCGGAAATCCGACCGTCCGCGGCGGTGACGCAATGGCTGATCCGCGGAGCCGGGTCGTGATCGACGACTGCACGATCTTCGACACGGAGAATATCGACCGTTACCCGCCCGATCTGCAGACACTGGTCGACGGCGTTAAGGTCCGTCAACGCGGTATCAACCTGATCGGCGGGAGCGGCATAAACGACAGCTCGACACAGGCGACGGAGATGAACGAGACCGAGGAGATAAAGAAGGTCTACCTTCGTGAACTTCCGGTCGACCCGATGACTGGCGAAGCGGACTGGAAGCTTCGCTCCTCGTACCAATCGAAGGATGAGGATAGTTGGGACGACGTCAATGTCTTCGATGTCCGGTCGGCCTCTGATGGGGAAGCTCTGAACGGCGAGAAGTATAGTGACTGGTAGATCGATTTTGGATCTGGGATTGCGGATTTTGGATTTGCGAATGTTCGACTTGATCAATAAATCACAAGCTTGGGCGGCTAACGGCCAGCGTGGCGCTGGGGTCCGCAGTCAGAAGGGCTTTTCGCTGCTTGAGCTGATGATCGCCATGTTCATCCTGGTCATCCTGCTCTCGGTCGCATTGCCAACCTATCAGCGGAGCGTTCAGCACGCGAAGGAGACCGTCCTGAAGGAGAACCTTTGGCAGATGCGGAAGGCGATAGACCAGTACGCATCCGACAAGGGCAAATACCCGCAGTCGCTGAACGACCTTGTGGAAGGGAAGTATCTTCGAGAGATGCCGGTCGACCCGATCGAAGACAAGACCGAATGGAAGGAAGTGATGGGCGAAGACCCGCTCAACCCTGACGCAGGAGAGGTGCTGAAGGATGTTAAGAGCATTTCCGATGGCACCGACAGCAGCGGAACACGTTACGACGAATACTAGATCCCACTAAAAATGCTGGATTTTCTTACTACACCCAGATACCCGAACGCCGCTCTCGGCATCGAGCACAACGCGATATCGGCCGTCAGGCTGCGTCGCGAGGGGCGCGGAGCTTACGGCATAGACCGGGCAGCGACGATAGCCCTGCCGAAGAATCTGCTCAACCCGAGCTTCACGGAGCGGAACATCTCGTCGCCCCAGGAATTTCGCGTGCTGCTGCAGGAGGCGGCGGAAACGGCCGGGCTTCTCGGCAATAAACGATGGTCGGTCGCCCTGCCAAGCAATACCGCGCGTTCGGCGATTCTGACCATCGACAATGACAATTCCAACAAGTCGCAGATCGAGGAGATCATCGAATGGAAGGCCGAACAAAGCTTCGGAGCTCCGGCGGGTGAGCTTCGGATCACGAAGTACCCGGTATCGAATGACCGAGACGGGAAGCTCCGGTATTTTGCTACGGCGATCAAGCTTTCGGTCATCGACGAGTACGAGACGATCTTCGAGCAGTTCGGCTGGAAGGCCGGGCTGATCCTGCCGCGCGTCGTCGCCGAATCGAGATGGCTCACGGGCGATACGATGGATTCGCTTTTGATCAGTTCTCAGGCGGATGGGTTCACGGCAATCCTTCTTCGCCGCGGCGAGCCGAACGTGGTGCGTTCCGTCACCTGCGGCCCGGCGGAGATCGACGATGAGATCTATCGGCTCCTTATGTTCTACAACGACCGCTTCACGAACCGCGGGGAAGGGAACATGCTCGGCCGTTTGCTTCTCGTCGGTCGCGACCTCGTTCCGGAGAAGATCCGCTCGATCTCGGCGGAGGCATTTGGTCACGCACTCACCGTTTTGCGGTCCGACGACGTGGGCCTGAGCGTCCCGATCGGCAGCCTCAGCTTCGACGATCTTGCGGCCCCTGCGGGCCTCGCCGCACTCGGATATCGATAAAATTCACCTATTTTTAGAGGTTTTGGGATGAAACGGCTCGTACTTGTGACGAGCCGTTAAGCTTTACGTTTCTTTACTCAAAAGTGCTTGCAAGTCGGGAACGTTCCGGAGAACAATGGTTTACGGACGTTCACCCATGGCAATTTCCGCAGCATTAAAAGAGACCGCTCTCTCCGATCTCGAACTCATCTCGAAGGCCATCGCAGGCCGCGAGGACGGATTCGAGGAACTCGTAAAGCGGTACCAGCGCCCGATCACGAGCTACGTTTTCCGTATGCTGGGCGATTACGATTCTGCGCTGGACGTTACGCAGGAAGTCTTCATCAAGGTCTACAACTCCCTTTCCCGCTACAGCTCCGAATATAAATTCTCCACCTGGCTCTACCGCATCGCCCATAACGCGGCGATCGATCACATCCGAAGAAATTCCGTAACCGGTCAAAGTCTCGAAACCGAAGCGAGCGACGGTACGTATCAACTCCAGCTTGAAAGTCCGGGCCCTTCCCCGGAGCAGGACCGCGAGCGGAGCGAATGGCGGGTGGAGATCAACAGTGTGGTCAAGTGCCTCCCCACAGCGTACCGCGACCTGATCACGCTCCGTCACGGACAGGATCTCAGCTACGATGAGATCGCCGAGGTAACGGGCCTGCCGCTGGGAACGGTCAAGAACCGCCTATTCCGTGCACGCGAGATGATGCGTCAGATCTTCATCGAACGCGGCTTCACCGGGATCTAGTTTCCAAACGACATTTCAAGCTTGTGGTCGA
>JAEZJR010000171.1 GCA_023415725.1 Acidobacteriota bacterium | reverse complement strand
GTGTCGAGGTCGTGGATTGGAACTTGTCGATGGACGGCTTGACGGTTAAGGTAAGCTAAGATTCAGGTTCACCGAACGAATTGGATAAATTGAATCCCCCAAGAAGCAGGTCCTGGAGGCCTTTATGAAAAGGATTTTGCCCGCCCTTCCCTTTTTGCTTATTTTTCTCGCTGTCGACGCCTATGCGCAGGACGCTGCCGGAAAGGTGTTCTGGCGCGGTATGGTCGACGATAAGGTTCAGCTCGTGATCCGCGGCGATAAGCTCGAGCAACGCGTCGTTTCGGGGCAGGCGCAAGCTGACGGCACCTTCAGTTTTACCGCCCCTTTGCCGGAACAGGCCGTTACCGTCAGCGTTACGCGAGCTGAAGGCCGAAGCAAGAAGGTCACGGTAGTGCAACAACCGACCGCCGACAACCAATTCACCGCCATTGTGGAGATCCACGACGAGGGCGGCGGGGCCAGAGACTACTTCCTCGAGATTGCCTGGCGATAAAATAGAATAATTTCTTGTCACAATCCTCCGGAGTGTGGTGTTTACATTTTCGAATATCGTTTATTCGACTAAAACATCATTTCGGAGGATTGATCATATGAGGACGAGCCCCGCGCTTCGCATTTTTTCATTTTTCGCATTCCTGGCAGTCGGCTATATCCTTTCCGGCATCCCTGCAATCGGGCAGGAGAGAATCAAGGAAAAAGACAAATCCTACGCAAAACAATACAAAGAAAGGGCTTTTTGCTCCCGCGACGATTGGAGCAACGGCGACAAGGTCTCGTTCAAAGAGGCTCGTGAGGTGACCGTCGCGGCTTCGGGAACCATTAACGTCGACAGCGGCCGCAACGGCGGAATCAGCGTCAAGGGCGAGAACCGTTCCGATGTGCTCGTTCGTGCGTGCGTAAGCGGCTGGGCAAACTCCGAAGAGGCGGCAAAAGCCCTCGTGGCCGGCGTCCGGATCGACACCGCCGGCGGCACAATCAAGCCTGACAGCGCCATCGATGAAAATTGGTCGGTTTCATTCGAAGTGCTCGTTCCCAGAAACACCAACCTCAGCCTGAAAGCACACAACGGCGGTATTTCGATCAAGACGGTAGAGGGCAACATTGAATTCGAGACAACTAACGGCGGCGTCAACGTCGCGGACCTCGCCGGCTCGGTCAAAGGCCGCACCACCAACGGCGGCGTGAACGTTGCGCTTACGGGCAGCGCATGGAGAGGCAGCGGGCTTGAGGTGATCACGACCAATGGCGGTGTAAATCTCACTGTCCCGGAAACTTACGCGGCGAATTTTGAAACTGGCACGACCAACGGAGGATTCAAGAGCGACGTCGCTGCTTTGACCGTTGAAGAGGAGAATAACCTCGGAAGAACGGACAACTGGCCTCGTTCTAAGCGTGTTCGCGCTTCGATGAACGGCGGCGGGGCAGACATCCGCGTCGTAACGACCAACGGCGGCATAAGGATCGGATCACTGCGAAACGAATAATGATCAACTCGACCAAAGAAAAATAAGGGGAGCCCGGATGGACTCCCCTTATTTCGTATCGATGTACCTATTTCAGTTACTTACCGCTGCGATCGCGTTCGTCAGCGAGCGGAAGATGTTTCGCCCGTCGTTCGAGCCCAGAAGCTCCTCGCAAGCCCTTTCCGGATGAGGCATCATCCCAAGCACGTTCCGATCCAAATTGCAGATACCGGCGATATTGGACCGTGCCCCGTTCGGGTTCGCCTCCTGCGTGATCTCGCCGTTCTCGTCGCAGTAACGGAAAACGATCTGGTTGTTTTCCTCAAGTGATTGGAACGTAGCGTCGTCGCAGGTGTAATTCCCTTCTGCGTGCGCGACCGGCAACGACAGCACCGATCCGTATTCGAGCTCATTCGTGTAGGGAGTATACTGATTCTCCGTGCGTACGTGGATGTGCTTGCACACGAAATGCAGGCCTTCGTTGCGGATCAATGCCCCGGGCAGAAGCCCCGCCTCGCAAAGGATCTGAAATCCGTTGCAGATCCCGAAAACGAACTTTCCTTCCGCCGCGAAATCCTTCACCGCCTTCATCACGGGCGAGAACCGAGCAAGTGCGCCCGCACGAAGATAATCGCCATACGAAAAACCGCCCGGCACGATAACCGCGTCGTAGCCCGAAAGGTCCGTCTCTTTATGCCAAATGAAATCAACCGGCTGCCCAACGTGCTTCGAAATGACGTGATAGGCGTCGTGGTCGCAATTCGAACCCGGAAATACTATGACTCCAAATTTCATGATGATAAGTTCCGGCTTTAACCGAATAAATTAGATGCGGGCCAGAAGGCCCGCGTTTGGCTAATTAACTATCTCGACCCGGTAGTCCTCGATGACCGGGTTCGCCAGAACATCGCCGGCGATCTTCTCGGCCGCCTGGCGGGCTTCCGTCTCGTTCACCGAATCTTCCAGCGCTATTTCGAAGTATTTGCCCTGGCGGATATCGGTGATCTGCTGGTAACCGAGCTGCTCGACCGAATGGTGGATCGCCTTCCCCTGCGGGTCCAGCACGCTAGGCTTTAACGTTACGTATACTTTAGCCTTCATTTATTGCTCCAAAAGAAATTGTAGAACTTACCGCAAAACGTTGTTTTAATCAACGTCTTATGGTAAGTTTCGGCAGTTCGTTCTGCCCTTCGTACGTTTCGTACGGATCAATTTCATCAACCTAAGGAGAAAACTTAACTCAGATGCAAAATCAAAAGTCAGCTATTGGTATGGACGCCAATATCACTGCCCTCATCGGTTATCCGATCGGCATCCTCGCCCTGATTCTCATCTTCATTGAAAAAGATAACAAGTTCGTCCGGTTCCATGCGCTGCAGTCCGTCCTATGGTCCGTTGGTTTCACGGTCGCCGTCTTTGTCATCATGATCGTCGGTGTTATTTTGTCGGTGATCCTCAGTTACATATCGGGCACCTTAGGAGCTCTGATGTGGTTCCTTATGGCAATTATTTACCTGGTTTGGTTTGTGGGGCTAATCGGGGGATGGATCTTCGCAGCGTACAAAGCCTACAGCGGCGAAATGTTCAAACTCCCGGTCGTCGGCGGTATGGCCGAAAAATGGGTTTAATCGAACACCCGTTCGAAGACCCTATCCACGTTCCGTAGGTAGTGCTTCAGATTAAAGACGCGGGCGATCTCTTCCGGTGAAAGCCTAGAGGTGATGTCCGCGTCGTTCATTACGAGCTCCCTGTACTCGCCGCCTTCGTCCCACACCTTCATCGCGTTCCGCTGCGTGTAAGCATAAGCGTCCTCACGCGAAACCCCTTTCTGCGTGAGGGCCAGCATCAACTGGCCGCTGAACACCAACCCCCGCATCAGGTTGATATTCTTAAGCATGTTCTCAGGGAAGACGACCAGTGTATCGAGCAGCGAGGTCGTTTTCGCCAGCATATAATCCAGCGTCGCTGACGAATCCGGCAGCACGATCCGCTCGGCGGACGAATGCGAAATGTCCCGCTCGTGCCAAAGAGCAATGTTCTCGAACCCGACGATCGAGTTCGCCCGAACCGTCCTCGCCATCCCGCAGATCCTCTCCGACAGGATCGGGTTGCGCTTGTGCGGCATCGCCGAGGACCCCTTCTGCCCCTTCTTGAAGGCCTCCTGGGCTTCCCTCACCTCGGTCCGCTGCCAGTGCCTGACCTGCAGGGCGATCTTCTCCAGCGTCGAGGCGATGATCGCGAGCGTCGAGAGATATTCGGCATACCGGTCACGTTGTATCACTTGCGTGGAAACCGGCGCGGGCTTGATACCCAACCGCTGGCATACCCGCTCCTCCACGTCCGGTGCAAGGTGGGCGAACGCACCGACCGCTCCGCTGATCTTCCCGACGGAGACGGCTTCCTTCGCACGTTGGAGCCGCTCGCGGTTCCGCTGCATCTCCGAATACCACAACGCCCATACAAGCCCGAAGGATGTCGGCTCGGCATGTATCCCATGCGTACGCCCCATCTGCGGCGTGTCCTTGAATTCGTATGCCCTCCGCTTCAGCACGGGCAGCATCGCGTCGATCTTCGCCAGCAGTACGTCACAGGCTTCCTTCAAAAGCAGTGCGTT
Source organism: Acidobacteriota bacterium (assembly GCA_023415725.1). Lineage (GTDB taxonomy): Bacteria > Acidobacteriota > Blastocatellia > Pyrinomonadales > Pyrinomonadaceae > OLB17. The sequence goes on along the minus strand of JAEZJR010000171.1, from coordinate 17,860 downwards.
TGCCGTGTCCACAACGTCGCTCGACGTGAGCCCGTAATGAACGAATCTGGCCGCCTCACCGATGTTCTCCGCAAGGTTCGTGGTGAATGCGATCACGTCGTGGTCGGTAGTCTTCTCGATCTCGTTGATGCGCTCGACCGTGAACGCCGCCTTAGCCTTGATCTCCTCAACGGCTGCGGCGGGGATCGTGCCGTCCTCCGCGTGCACTTCACAAACGGCGATCTCGACGTCGAGCCATTTCTGGAACTTGTTCTCCAGCGACCAGATGGCCGCCATTTCAGGTAGTGTGTATCTAGCGATCATTTATCAATCAGAAATAAGTGAGGATCTTTCGGTACTCTCGGCCAGCGAATCGGTCGCCACTTCGGTTTCGTCAACGTCTTCCAGTGCTTTCGCTGTAGGATGATCACCCAGAACGTCCTCGATGTACAACATTTGAACTGCGACGACGATCCCGGCCAGCAAGGGTGTCGCAAGCACCAATCCAAGCCCGCCGACGAGCACCCCGAGTGCAAGCTGAAACACGATCGTGAGCCCCGGAGGGAGTTCCACCGTCTCACGCTCTATGAACGGCGTCACGATATTCGACTCGATCAACTGGACGAAAATGTATAGCCCCAGCACGTACAAAGCCGTTATGGGGCTGTCGATGAATGCGAGCAGAATCGCCGGCACGGCCGAAAGTATCGGTCCGAAGTTCGGAATGAACGACAACAAACCCGCGATGAGGCCCAGCGTCAACGCCAGCGGAACGCCGAGGATCGAAAGCCCGATCCACGTCAGCACGCCGATGAACAGCATCGACCCGGCCTTCCCGATCAGCCACCACCTCAGCGTCTGGTAAACGCCGCTGATGACCTCCTTCGTCCGGTCGCGGCGTTCGTGGGGGAACAGCCGCACGAAACCGTCAAGATACATCTTCGGCTCGCTGGCGAGGTATATAGCAAGCAGCACAACGATGCCGATATTCCCCAGAACGCCCATCGTGGACGTGAAGAAACCGCTGACCCCCGACAATAGGTTCGAAGCGTTCAAATTTGCCACGAACTCGTCATACGTGGGCAAATTTTCTATCAAGGTGCGGCCCCAACCGTAATGGTTGAGAAAGTCCGTCACCTTCTGGAAACTCGCCGGGATCTTGTCGCGGAGCAATGTGGCCTGTTCAGCGATGCTGGGCGACAGCAGGGTAATGAAGCCGCCAACGAGGGCTATCAGCAGCAGCGAAACGATCAGCACCAGCCATCCGTCCGATAGCTTTATGTAATAACTCAGCAGCTCCGCCAGGCCCCGCAGGAATATCGCCAGCAGAGCGGCCGCGAAAACAAGCATCAACACGTCAAAGGTGTAATAAAGGGCCGCGATCAGCAGGAGTGCGAACAAAACGACCGCGGTCGTCACCGCGGCTTTGCGAACGATCGTGCCGGTGTTTTCGGTTGAGGCCATCAGATCAAATGATACCGCGGTCTATCAGCAATTCGGCGTTGAGGATGGCCGAGCCGGCCGCGCCGCGTACCGTGTTGTGGCTAAGAGCGACGAAGCGGTAATCGAACACGTTATCCGGGAAGATACGTCCGACCGTTATCGTCATCCCGTTCCCATTGTCGCGATCGAGCCGCGGCTGCGGCCGCGACGGTTCGTCCGTCAATTGAATGAACCTTTCCGGCGACGAATGAAGCTTTAACGACGGGAACACGATCATCGCTTCGATCACGTCTTCGAGCGTCGCCGTCTGCCGCAGATCGACCCGGACGGAGGCAGTGTGTCCATCCAGCACGTTCACGCGAAAGCACTGTGCTGAAACCGTAAAGTCTGCTTTCTCCACCGCTCCATCGCGGAATTTCCCGAGTATCTTCTGCGCCTCGGTCTCCACCTTCGGCTCTTCGCCGGCGATGTACGGTAGGACGTTATCCGTTATGTCCATCGACGAAACGCCTGGGTAGCCTGCCCCCGAGATCGCCTGCATCGTCGTGATGACGGCCGACTCGATGCCGAAATTCTTATTAAGTGCTGCGAGCGGCGGGGCAAAAGCGGTAACGGCGCAATTCGGATTGGTAACGATAAACCCCTTGGAAAATCCGCGCTTCGTTCGCTGTGCCTCGATCAGACCGAGGTGGTCTGCGTTGATCTCGGGGATGAGCAGCGGCACGTCCTCGTCCATCCGGTAGCTGGACGAATTGCTGATCACCGGATAACCCGCCCTCGCGAAGGCCTCTTCGGTCTCCCTCGCCACGCTCGACGGCAAGCTCGAAAATACTATGTCGCACTCCAGCGGCGGCTCGATCGGCTGCACCTCGATCCCGCGAACGCTCTCGGGTATCGTTCCGTTCAGCTTCCAGGCGCAGGCCTCTTCGTACGACTTCCCCGCCGACCGGTCCGACGCCGCGAGACAAGTGATCTCGAACTGCGGATGGCCCTGCAGCAATTGAATGAACCGCTGGCCCACCGTCCCCGTCGCCCCAAGAATGCCTACCCGATACCTTTTCATAATCGAAAGTTTAGAGTTCCACCTTTAGGTGGCCCGCCGTTGCCGCGAAACGTCTCTGGGCAACACGAAGACATCTAAAGGTGGAACTTAAAACCGAGCAGCCCTAATCTCGTATCGCGTCCTTCATTCTACGCACGCCCTCGGCCATTCGCTCTTCCGTATTGCAGAATGAGATCCGCAAAAAGCCCTTAGCTTCGTTCCCGAACGCGACTCCTGGCACCGTGACCGCCCGATTCTGCAAACACTTCTCAGCTATCTCCAGATCATCCCCAAGCGGGCGAACATCCAGCATCGTGTAAAACGCTCCCTCCGGCGAAGTCGCGTTCAGCCCAAGTTCGTCTTTGAAAAGCTTAACAAGATACTCGCCGCGTTTCTTATAAACATCACGGGCGTGCTGCTTCGCCGCTTCGGCCTCAGGCGTCCAGGCGAGAAGCGATGCCTTCTGCGTGATGGTGGAAGTGCACACGGTGGTGAAGCCGTGCAGCACCTGGATCGCGTTGATCATCTCGGGATCGGAGCACGCGGCCCAACCCAAACGCCAGCCGGTCATCGAGAGTGATTTCGAAAGCCCGCTCAGCACGATCGTCCGCTCGTAGAATTCTGACGCCGAGTGCGGCCGCTCTCCGAAATACAGATCGCTGTAGATCTCATCGGACAGCAGCCACATGCCGGTGCCTTCAAGTGCCTCGGCGATCTGCTTGAAATCGTCCGCGGTCAAAATCTTTCCGGTCGGGTTCGACGGGCTGATAACGACGGCCGCTTTCGTTTTAGGTGTGATCTTCGATCGGAACTCGTCGATATCGAATGCGAATTCGTTGTCGGCTGGCATTCGATAATAGACCGGAACGCCCTCAGCTATTCGCGTGCACGCGTCGTATGCGGGAAAACTTGGATCTGGCAGCAGAACCTCATCTCCGGCGTCGACGCAACACATAAAAGCGTCGGTCATCGCCTCCTGCGATCCGCACGTGACGACCACGCCGGTCACCGGCAAATTGAGGTGCGGATATTGCGCCGCGATCAACTCCCGCAGCGCCGGTAACCCCGGGTGCGAAGTGTAACCGTTCTGCTCCTCCACTGATATCCTCGCTGCCTCTTCCTTCAGGAATTCCGGCGTTGGGAGATCCGGTTCCCCGAGCCCGAAATTGATGCTCCCAGGCAACGCCCGCTCAAAAAACTGCCTGATCAGCGTCGGCTGTAGCCCTCGCAGCCGCCTCGGCAGCACAAATCCACTTCCCTCTGTTGGTTTCACGCTCGCACTCGTCATTTATTCACTCAGCGTCCCCGCGGTGTCCGCGGTTAGCCTCTTTCGACTCCTCAAGGTCCTCTTCGATGTCTTCTCGCACATCCCCGACCTCGATATTGAACTCACCTTCGGCAGCCGTATTCGGGTCTCCTGTAAGGATCCCTCCTATTTCCTCAATGCCGCCTATAACCTTCTGCCCGAACCCCGAAACAACACGACGGACCCCGCCCTCATCGCGCTCCTCGACCTCATCCTCTCTAGGTTCACTCATACCAATAGTTTAGGCGAAAGTGCGGGTAATCAGAAATTGGGTCCGCGACGGAAAAGCTGACTCCGTTTCCGAGCGGGAATGGATTTGATTCAGACCTTATTGTCGCTCAGCAGAAAGGCTTCTCCCTACATTGTCGCCGAGTACGCTGCGCGGGCCCGCGTTTACATCGACCTCCATCGCCGCATTCATCGAACAGGATCAATATGAACTTAACGGTCTATTGAAAAATCGATGAATCCGTTCGACGTGTTCGCAGAAAGAAGTCGGACCCCCACACGCTCGCCGACGTTCAGCCCGGCCTCGCCCCTGACGATCCTGCCGTCAACGGGAGGTCGCAATATGCGAGCAAAAGTGCCGGAGTCATTTACCCCGGTCACTATCGCATTGAACCGCTCTCCGACGTGTTTCTTCATCACCGCGGCCGCTACGATCTTTCGCATTTTTCGCTCGACCTTCCGGGCAGCTTTCTCGCGGCTATTCGCATGCTCCGCGATCGCGTCGAGTTCATCCGCAGAATATGCGGGCGGCCTCCCGGCTATTATCGCCTTCACCAGCCGCTGCACTACAAGATCCGTATAACGCCTGTTCGGCGCCGTGGAATGTGCGTAATCGTCCACAGCCAGGCCGAAATGCCCTCCGGCGTCTTCCCCTGGCCGTTCGACAACATACTTTCCGCCTCCGATCAACTTTATGATCGAAAGCGAAAGATCGGGGAAACTTTCGGGATCGGCCCGACGCTGCGTTTCGAGGAACTTTGCTAAGGCCGGTTGATCGGGGATTGCAGGAAGTTGGGTTCCATGCTCGGCCGCGATCTTCACTATTCCAACCCAGCGTTCAGGGTCGTGAACGACGCGTCGGATGGATGCGACACCGTTTGACTCAATGAATTCCGCCATTTCGACATTCGCGGCCACCATCAAGTTCTCGATCAGCCGTTTTGACGAATTTGGCTTGATCGAACGGATCTCTTTGACCTCGGCGTCCTGAAACACCGCCTCCGATTCGATGGATTCGAATTCGAGAGCACCTTTTCTTAAGCGATATTGGTGCAAACGTACCGCGGCGGCCCGCTGTAAGTTGAGTTGCTCGACAATACCAGGCTTATCAGCCAGCACCTGCGGTAACGGGCCCTCCTCATCGAACCATTTTCCGACCGAAGGATAGTCCAGTTTGACGTTGTTTCGGACTACGGCCCGGTAAAAGGTACTGGTCGGCACATCGCCGTCTTCTTTGATGATCATGTCGGCGACGATCGCCAGGCGATCCTCGCCCTCGTTGAGTGAGGTTAGATCCGTCGACAACTCCTCCGGCAGCATGGGAAACACCTCGCTCTCGGTGTAAATGGAAACCATGTTGCGCTCAGCCCGCCGGTCGATAGGCGAATCTTTTTCGACCGCCGCGTCGACGTCAGCTACCCCCACCAACATCCTGATATCGCCGCCCGCGAGCTTCTCCGCCCACTCCACTTGATCGAGGTCACGTGAGGTCACGTTGTCGATGGACGACCATTCGAGATGGCGAAGATCCTTTACTCCGGTCGCCTCGGCAAGCATGCCGCGCTCCGTGATCTCCGCGAGCTGTTCCTTGATCTCTTCGGAAAAGTGCGGCTCGAATCCGTTGTCGATCATTGCCTGGCGCGCCTTGCCGTCGAGCCAATCGTTCGAGCTTTGGTCTTTCATCTCAAGTAATCTTCGAGTTTGGTGGAGGCGTCGGTCTTCTCGTCGCGGTATTTGACGATGATCGGGCAATAGATCGAGAGGCCGTTTTCCTTGCCGAATCCTGACGTGATCTCGCGCGAGCCTTGTACGACCACGGCCCCGGCGGGCACTTCCAACGGCGAATCGCCTGAAGACTTGATCACTCGCTCATTCGGCAGGTCGAATATCGGCGTCGAGCGCGTCAGGATCACCCCGCTCGCCAGCACGGCTCGTTCGCGAACAACAGTGCCCTCATAAACGCCGGTATTGCCGCCCACGAGGACGTCATCTTCGATCACCACGGGCGCCGCATTGACGGGCTCAAGCACGCCCCCGATCTGGGCGGCAGCCGATAAATGCACTCGCTTCCCTATTTGTGCGCAAGATCCAACCAACGCATGCGAATCCACCATCGTGCCCTCATCAACATAAGCTCCCACATTGATGTAAGCCGGCGGAACCACAACCACACCCGGTGCCACGAAGCTTCCGTCACGGATCGACGAACCACCCAGAACGATACGTACCCCATCATCCAATGACATCGGTCTTAGCGGGAAAGTGTCCTTGTCGAAGAACTGCAGCGTTTCCGTCTCCTTCGACATCTCCGCCATCTTCCCCATCCGGAACCCGAGCAATATCCCCTGCTTCACCCAGGCATTCGCCCGCCAGACACCATCCTTACCCTTTTCTGCCGACCGTATCTTGCCGCCACGCAGGGCTGATTTGAATTCCTCATACACCTCGCGGTCACTCGCGTCGAACTCTTTCTTCGCGAAAAGCTCTTCAATGTTGTGCTGTAGTGGCATTACTTCTTAGGTTCAACAAAGCGATTGTATTTCTTCAACACCTGCTGCAGTCGGTCGTGCGGCAAGGCATAAATGGTACCGCCCTTGTAACCGGTCATCGTCTCGGCGGCAACCATGGAATTTATGATCGCTTCTTCTGTAGCCTGCACGGTCGCCACAAAGAGCTGGTTTATTCGATCGTTCGGCAACATCTGAATGTTCGCGATGCCTTCATCCTTGCCGAACTCTTCTTTATTAGCCGTGGAAAATGCAATGAATATGTCGCCGGACGAATTCTCACCGCGGCCGCCGACCCTTCCTACGCCGATCGAAATGCGTTGTGCGATCCGTTTGAGTTGATGCGGCAGGAGCGGAGCGTCAGTGGCAAGGACTACAATGATGGAACCCGCTCCTTCGTCGGACTTTTTGTGGATCGAGGCCATTGAACCCGACGGAAACTTCATTTGGAGATCCGTGATCTCCCGGCCCACCGGAACTCCGGCAACCGTAAAAAGCGGACGCCCCCCGTAGTTTGCCTGAACAAGCACGGCAACGGTATACCCACCGAACCTTTCGGGAAGTACACGCGACGCGGTACCGGTGCCGGCCTTAAAACCGTGCGACGCCATTCCGGTACCGCCGCCGACATTTCCCTCCGCTATCGGTCCCGATTTTGCCGAATCCAATGCCGAAAACACGTGATCCTTCTTCACGTGAAACCCGTTGATGTCGTTGAGAAATCCATCCCAGGTTTCAGCAACAACCGGCAACGAGAAATCCCCTGAGTATCCCCCGCCCGAGAACCTCTTAGCTCCCCACTCGATCACGGCGTCTCGAACCGTTCCGACGCTATGGGTGTTCGTGATCAGAATCGGCGAGCCCAGGCCGCCCGATTCCTCTATCCACGTAGTTCCGGTCATTTCGCCGTTACCGTTCAGCGTATGCCACGCGGCGAATAGACGCCCAGCGAAATTCTTCCCCTGAGGCAATATTGCCGTAACGCCGGTACGTACGGCCCTTTCGCCGTCGCCCGAAATAAGGGTCGTATATCCGACCTCAACGCCCTTTACGTCGGTGATCGCATTGTTTGTACCGGGCGTACCATCAAAAGGCACACCGAGGTCGCGTGCACGCGGTTTGGTCTGGGCTGTAACCGAGTTCAGGAAAGCAGCAGCGATCAGAAATAGGAACAACGATTTCTTCATCAGTTAAATAGAGTTTTCTGGAACTAAAAATTAGTAGCCATGGGCAGGACCGCGGTCAGTTCGCGATCCCGACCTCTTTCATCACCGCCCGCAGCCTCGAACGAGCCTCTGCCGTGACGGGAACGAGCGGCAAGCGTAGGTTCTCCTCAAGCAAACCCATCTCCTTCATCACGAACTTGCATGGGGCCGGTGACGATTCGATGAAGTTGGCTTCCATCAAGGGAAGTAGTTGGTAATGCAGTTTCCGTGCGGCGGTATGGGCTCCGTCAAGGGCCTTCACGACCATCCGCGCCGTTTCCTTTGGCATCTCGTTAGAGCATACGGAAACCAGGCCGTCTGCCCCGAGCGAGACAAGCGGCAGGGTCGTTGCGTCATCGCCGGAAAACACGCGGAAGTTCCTCGGCCGGCCCGCGATGATCTCCATAACCTGAGAAAAGTTCCCCGACGCTTCCTTCGTCGCGACGATGCTCTCGTGGGCCGCGGCCAGCTTCAGCGTCGTCGCGGCCGAAATATTCGAAGACGTTCGCGAAGGTACGTTGTAGAGCATGATCGGAAACCCTTTGACAGACTTTGCGATCTCCGAAAAATGAGCGAATAGGCCGTCCTGGGTCGGTTTATTGTAATACGGAGCAACGACCAATGCGGCGTCCGCACCGGCTTCCCGCGCCTTCCGCGTAAAATCGATCGTCGCGGCGGTATTGTTGCTGCCGGTCCCCGCGATCACGCGCGCCTTGGTCCCGTTCGCGACTTCGACCGTCATCTTTATCACGTGTAGACGCTCGCTTTCGGACATCGTCACACTCTCGCCCGTCGTCCCGCACGGCACAAGCAGCAGCACACCGTTCTTTATCTGCCGCTCGACCAGTTTTCGATAACATTCACTATCGATCGAACCGTCCTTCTTGAACGGCGTCACCAATGCCGTCGCGCAACCGCGCATCCAATCTATCCGTGTGGTCATAAAATCCCGTAAGACAGGCTGTCAGTCTGCCACTCCACTTATTTCATCAATAAGATCGGAAAATTCAAAAAATCCTTTCTTTCCCACGACCCACTCAGCCGCCATTATCGCTCCGGCTGCAAACCCCTCACGCGATCTCGCGGTGTGCTCCAAAAGAATCTGATCGCCCTTGCCGTCAAACCCGACGCGGTGCGTTCCCGGGATGTTCCCGGCCCTCGTGGCCCCGACGCTCGGCACCTCGACGTGTTGCTCCAGTATCTCTTTGATCTTCAATGCGGTCCCGCTCGGTGCGTCCTTCTTTCGAGAATGATGCTGCTCCTCGATGAACGCTTCGTATTCAGGAAACTTCGCGAAAAGCTCGGCAGCATACTCAGCGATCTTGTAAAACAAGTTCACCCCGATAGAGAAATTCGCCCCGAACACCATCGTCCCGCCGCTTTCATTCACTAACCGCTCGATTTCGCCGCGCTGCTCGTTCCAGCCCGTCGTCCCTTCTACGATCGGCACGCCCGCGGCCAGACAAGCCTCCACGTTGCGTTGCACCGCCTCACCGGAAGAGAAATCTATCGCCACCTCCGCCGCATGCAGCGTCTCGGCCAACTGCTCGGCCGGCAGCCCTGCGTGGGCCTCGTTGACGATGACATTCACGACGTGGTCCTTTTCTTCAGCGAGTGTCCTGATGAGCCTTCCCATCTTGCCGTAACCGATCAATGCGATATTCATAGTTCAGTTGAGTCTCATTCGTTCGAGCAGATCGTGGAACCCGGGATCGTTTCTGATCGTGTCCCATTTAGGCTCGACCTTCAGGAATACCATAAGGGCCTCGCGATCGTTTAATGCCTTTCCCAAAAGCTCGTATGCTTTCTCCTTGTCCCCTAATGCCAGGTGTACCTGAGCGAGAGCATAGGACGGCACATACCTTTGCCGCGCTCGGGTGTTTAGCTCCTCCAGGATCTGTTGGGTCTCAGCTTTCCGCCCGTCCGCGGCCAAAGCGTATGCTGCGGTGGCCAGGGCCTCCGCGTTGCCGCCCGACAACTCCGCCGCATATTTCGCTGCAGCCGCAGCCTCGGCGTACTGGCCTCTTTTAAGATACAAGCGGGTGAGGAACAGGTGGGAGAGCCAGAAATTACCGTCAAGGTCGATAGTTCGACGAAGTGCCTCTTCCGAACCCATAATATCGCCCGCGAAAAATAAGATCTGCCCCTCCACTGCGTTGATTATCAGGCTCGCGGGGTCGACCTGCCGGGCTCGGCGGATCTCGGCGATCGCCTCATCATGTCGGCCCATATTCGAAAGCATGTGAGCGTAGAAGAGGCGGACGGAGCCGCTCGACGCATCGAGTTCGATTGCCCTTTTGTAATGCTCTTCGGCCGCCTTCCAATCCCAATCGAACCAAAAGTCTGACGTTGCGAGAGCGGTCCACGCATCTGCCAGTTCAGGATCCAATTCAACTGCCTTTTGTGCCGCGGCCTTGGCCTCGGGCATCATCTCAAGGGCCGGCTCATCGCTGGTCAGGACCAGGGCCCGGCGTGCGTTCGCGATCTCAACATAGGCAAGTGCGAACCCTGGATCGACCTCAATGGCCTTCTTGTAATATTCGATCCCCTTCTCTACCTCCGGGCGGATAAGCCGGCGCGTGTGAAGGTTTCCCCGCATGTACAATTGGTAAGCCTCAACGCTTTCGGTATACGATTTACGGCTTCTCGCGCCCAACTGGAATTTCAACTGATTTGCGACCTTTTCCGCGATCGAATCCTGAATCGCGAAAATGTCGGTCAGGCGATCATCGAACTGGCCCGCCCATAGCTGTCGCCCATCGGCAACGTTTAGAAGTTCCACCGAAGCACGTATCCGGTCTTCCGCGATCTGCAGGCGGCCGTCCAACACGGTATCCACGCCGAGTTCCCTCCCGGCGGCTAGTGCGTCCTGGTCGACTGCGGAGTATCGCCGCACGGCGGTTAGCGGCCTGACCCTGACTTTCTCAACCCCGCTCAGCTTAAGTATAAGGGTGTCAGCCATTCCCATTTCGAGCGATTCGTCCCTGCGGTCGAGTGTCAAGGGCTTGAATGGAAGAACAGCGATCGATCTCGCTTCGGCGACTTGTGGCGTGCTCTCTTTTGATCGCCACGACAAGGCCACCGCGACCGTTAGCATGATCACGATCGCAGCCAACAGGGCCAGGAGAACTGTCCGTTTCTTGAATAGGTCGGCTGCCGGACCCGCCCCCAGGTTCGGCCTTGATCCGGCGGTAACCGCCTCCATCGCATCCCCGACTTCGTCTGCCCGTTTAGTCTCATTCGAAACGACCTCGACATCCGCGACGAACTTATAGCCCTTCCCCGGGATCGTTGCGATGAACTTGTTCTGCCCGTGCCGCTCGCCTAGAGCCTTTCTGATCGAAGAGATATTTTGTGTCAGGTTGTTCTCTTCGACAGCCGTGTCCGGCCAGACCGCTCCCATTATCTCGTCCTTTTCGACGACCCGCCGGCTGTTCGTTACCAGGTACAAAAGGATGTCCAACGCCTTAGGCATCAGCGGCAACGGTGCCCCTTCCGGATCAAATAGCAGCCGTTTCGAGGGATCAAGGCTAAATCCCTCAAACCGGTAAGATTCTGAGCTGACAGGAGTTATCGGCGTACTCACAATTTTTGGGAAACTTTCACAGCCCCTCTAACGACTTTGATCTCGCGGTTCGTGAATTATTGCACACATCAGGCAAAGCCGGCAGGTTTTCACTGAAATTCAATAAAGAGGAAAATTAAATGAAGAACAATCTACGCTCGCTCTACGCTCTAGTCGCTATTCTCACGTTGACGATTCTCGGATTTGCACAGGAAAGCCGCGGCGGCGGCCGTCTTGCGGGAACTTGGGATGTCCGGGTGACGATCCGTAACTGCCAAACAGGCGGCGAGATCATGAGCTTTGACTCGATAACTCAATTTATGCAAGGCGGCACGTTGCTGGACTCGACATCCTCCATACCCCAATCGCAAAAAACGCCCGGCCAAGGCATTTGGCGGCATGTGCAGGGCAATACCTACCGCTTCGCGTTCAAGGCATTCCATTTCGACGCTGCGGGTAACTACGTCGAATACCGGATCGTCACGCACGACGCGGAGATGGATCCTTCGGGTGATTCTTACACTTCGGCCGGTACTGTAAGGTTCTACTCACCCGATCACACTCTGCTGCGAAGCGGTTGCTCCAGCACCACTGCGAAAAGGCTTGAATTCTGAGAAGGTCCCTATTCGCGGAGAGACGGTGGGCTAAGCCATCGTCTCTTTTCCGCCCTTGGAATCCAGCAGTCGCTTGACCAGTTGGACGTATAGATCGACGGACCGCTCCAGCTCGCGTTTTGACACAAACTCGTCCTTCGTGTGAGCGACCAGGATCGAACCCGGCCCTAGAAGCAGCGGCTGGCCCCAGTTGGTCAGGTACGGAATGTCCGTGGTGAACCGCACGACCTTCTGATCGAAACCGTCGACCGGAAGCATCTTCACGGGCTCGCTGCACGACAGCACCTCGATCTCGCCGCGCTCGCGAATCACACTTTCCAGGGCCTTCTCGATCGGCTCGCGTTTTGTCGTGAGCCGGATGGCAAGGCCCGCTTCCGCGTTTGCGGGGATGACGTTCAAAGCGACGCCCCCTTCGATCGTGCCGACATTCACGGTCGTCTCACCGAAGAACTCGTCTTCCGGGAACTTCGTATTGCGGACGTCGTTGAGGATGTCGATCAGTTTCTCGATCGCCGATTCGCCTTCCTCCGGATATGCGGAATGTGCAGCCTTACCTCTCGTCTTGATCTTCAGCCGGAAAGTACCTTTCGAACCGATCGCGAGGTCGAGGTCCGTCGGCTCGCCGTTGATCATGTACTCGCATTTTGCCGCGAGCGGGTGACGGTTCGCCTTCTTCGCCCCGGCGGAAGTCCGCTCCTCCTCAACCAGGAAAAGCAGTCCGATATCGGTAATTCCCTCCGCCCTAAGTTGCTCCGCAGCGGTGATTTGCGCGGCGATTATCCCTTTCGCGTCGCAGGCTCCACGACCGTAGATCTTTTCGTCGTCTTCCGTCGGCGCGATAAACGGCGGCACCGTATCCATGTGGGTAGAAAGCCACCCCCGAGGCGTGTCGTTAAGGCAAGCAATGACGTTATTCTGCTTCTCCGAAACCGCCTGCAGCTCGACCGTCCACCCAAGCGACTCCAGATGATCCCGCAGCCAAATCCCGACGGCTTCCTCTTCACCCGAAACAGAGGGAATGTTCATCAACGATTTTGTCAGCTCGAATAGTTCAATCATTAAAGAATTCTTTGTGCAATTTTTGAATTACCTGAGAAGCGTCAGCGTCCTTGACCACGAACGTCAAATTCACGGCCGAAGCTCCATGCGATACAAGCGAGACGTTCACGTCCCCGATCGTTGAAAATATCTTAGAAGCGAGTCCGGTCGATGCTCTTAGGCCCTCGCCTACAACACAGATCACCGCATAACCACTTTCCACTTCAACGTCGCCGAGCCGCCGAAGGTCCTCGACAACCTTATCTAGTCCGTCGGTCGTGTCTAATGTAAGGGCGACGGAGACTTCCGAGGTCGAGATTACATCGATCACCGTGCGATGGCGGTCGAACACTTGGAACACCGCGCTCATGAAGCCGTAAGCCCCTAGCATCCGTGCCGATGTTATGCGTAGGATGGTGATGTTTTTCTTGCTCGCGATCGATTTGATCTTGTTCGGCGCCTCCCCCGATTCGGCAAGGATCATCGTCCCTACCTCGTTAGGCTGGAAGGTGTTGCAAACGCGGACGGGAATAGCGTTGTCCACGGCGGGCTTTATCGTCTTCGGATGCAGCACCTTCGCTCCGAAGTAGGCGAGCTCCGCCGCTTCTTCGTAAGAAAGCACGGGGATCGTTTCGGCGTCGCCGCAGATGCGCGGGTCGCAGGTCATCACCCCGGTCACGTCGGTCCAGATCTGCAACTCGCGGGCATTAAGGGCAGCGGCGACGGTAGCGGCAGTGAAATCCGAGCCTCCCCGTCCGAGCGTCGTCGTCTCACCCGCACGGTTCCCCGCAATGAACCCGCCCATCACCGGCACCTCACCGGCCTCGATCGCGGGCGGCAATTCAAGCCTGAGCAGTTCCGCGGTTTCGTCCCAGATCGGCTGCGCCGCACCGAATTCATCGTCGGTCACGATCAGCCGACGCGAATCCATCTGCCGAGCGTTCACGCCCTTTGCCTTCAGCACTTCAGCCAGCAACCGTGAAGAAAGTTGCTCGCCGTACGACACGATCGCGTCCTTTAGCATCGAAAGCGGCAGCGACCGCCTGGCGGCACGCGTCAGAAGGTCTGACAACTCCTGGCGTGCGTAGCTCAACTCCTCGTTGAAGGCCTTTCTGTGCCCGAATTGAATGAATTCCTCCGCCACCTCCACGTGCCGCAGATAATGCGGTTCGAGCGACTCGGCCGCGGCGGCGGCATTTCCCTTTTTCGCTATTTCGAACGCCGCTAACAACGCATCGGTGACCTTCGTCATCGCGGAAACAACTACGACGGCCCGCTTGTCCACCCGGCTCGAAACTATGTTGATAACGCGCTCAAAGGCGGCCACATCTCCGACTGACGTGCCGCCGAATTTCATTACCGTTGGGGCTAAACTCTCGCTCAAAATAGTAAGAGTTCAACCGTTTCTTATGGCAATGTCAAGTTTCCTTAATGGGCAGCGATCGCCGAGTTCAATGTCTCAACCCTTCCGATCGTTTGGTAACCGAACAGCCTGACGTGCTGAGACAGATACTCCGGTTTCAACGGCTCCTCACGAACCAGGTCCGTGCTCAGGTATTTCTTGTTGTCGTCCGCGAACACCGTCGCGACAATGGCATCCTTTCCCAATTTCTCCATTGCAATAAGGGCGCCTAAGAAATTCGCCCCCGAAGAAATGCCGACGCCCAGCCCTAGTTCCGCCGCGAGCTTCTGGGCCATTAATATCGAATCTCCGTCCGAAATCCCGATCACCTCATCCAGCTTTCCCAGATCGCAGATCGCCGGTATGAATTCATCAGAGATTCCCTGTATCCGATGGCTCCCAACTTTGTGCCCGGTAGAAAGCGTAGGTGATTCCGCCGGCTCCAGAGGAAACACCTTCACATTCGGATTCCGCTCCCGCAAGTAAGCAGCTACGCCCATTACCGTACCTCCTGTTCCGACCCCCGCCACGAAGGCATCGGGCTCGAACCCGGCGCGCCCGAGCTGCGCCCATATCTCCGGGCCCGTTGTCAGGTAGTGCGCCTCCGCGTTGCAAAGATTCGAGAATTGATGCGGGAGAAAAACGTGCCCGTGCTCGTAGGCGAATTCGTTCGCCATCTCTATGCTGCCCAGAAAGCCCCCTTCTTCCTTGCTCACAAGCGTCACCTTGGCCCCGTAGCTCTTGATCAGCGAGATCCGTTCGGCGCTCATCCAATCGGGCATGAAGATGTGGACCGGGTTCCCGAATGCACGCCCGATCGCCGCGAAGGAGATCCCAGTGTTACCGCTCGTCGCCTCGGCGATAGTGTCGCTCGGCCGGATACCACCGTCGCGATGCGCTACCTTGAGGATATGAAACGCCATCCGGTCCTTTATGCTGCCGGTAAGGTTCATGTGCTCGGCCTTAGCAAAGACCGTTCTACGTTCACCCTTGAAATGGCAGTGGATCGCGAGCAGCGGCGTGTTCCCTATCAGGTTTTCTACATAGTTCGGGCTGACCTGATGTGCACTGTAGTGGCCCTGGAATTCGGAAAGTTCTCTTGTGTTCATGACGGGACCTCGGTGTTCAGCTAAACACGATCGGCCCCGCAGGGATGTGAGTTAAGTCACAAAAAGCCGGTTCGGCCGAACCGGCGTAAATAACTTGTGTATTAGCAATCAGCGGTCGCCGCTTCCCTTGCCGCTCTCGTTTATCTTGCTTACCCCGATCTTGGGAGTCTGGGCGTCCATCGTGTTCGATTCGTTGTCCGAATAGCTCTGGCCTTTGAGCTTCTTACCACCACTCGCCGCCCGGCCTTTGAACGTCCCGCCTTTGCCTTCGTGAACTCCCTGTTTATCCGGACTCTTGGCCCCCGCAATATTATTTTGTTTCGACATGGCTCCCCTTAACAAAAACACGGCCGAAAGCATGCTATTTCGGCCGTGTTAACTAATTTGATTGCTCGGCCCAACGACTAACGTTCACCGCCTTTGCGTCCCATTTCGGACATATGTTCCTTGCTGTGGCTCTCACCACCTTTCTTTGTTGCCTCGGACCGGCTTTGGCTGCTTCCGCTTCCGCTGCTGCTCTTGCCCTGCCCGCCTCTCGGTTGGCTACCCGCCTTTGCGTGCTGCTCTTTCGAGCCGCCCCTTTGATTTTGCGCCATACAAACCTCCTTGGCTCAAATCGTTCTCCAGGTTCTTTCGAACCCGATTTCAGACTAATGGCTTGAAATAACGTTTAGGTATGGAAACGAACATTTACGGGCTATTTCAACGTTTTTTGTCATTCTAAGTCGACCTACTACCAATTCAATCGAGCTGCTCCAGTCAAAATAAAGAAGCGGTCAGATTATCGAAAACTGACCGCTTCGTCTTGCGAGAAGTTTAACACTTCCGGTCAACTACATTTCGTCGTCATTTCCGCCCATTTCGCTGGACCTGTTGCCGCTCCTCGAGCCGCCTTGATTGCTCTGCTGGCCGCTCTGCCCACGGCCTGTATCCTGTTGGTTTCCCTGGCCTCTTCCCATGTCCTGCTGGCCGCCCCCGGCCTCGCGGGAAGTGTTACCGTAACCGCCCTGAGCTCCCTGGCTCTGGCGGCCCATGTCCTGTTGGCCCTGTCCGCTTCCTTTCTTGTTATTCGGCATAAATTGCATACCTCCTTGGAATTTTGTGACAAAGTATCACGCGAACTGAGGGTTGCAACGGCTATGCCACCATCCCGAAATTTATGCCGTGAGCCGTAACGATCACCCGCACAACACACTGCCGCCGTTGATGTTAACTATTTCTCCGGTGATGTGCCGTGACCAGTCTGAAAGCAGGAAACATATAGAGAGCGCAACATCGTCGGTCGTAGCCATTCGATTCAAAGGGATCGAATTCAAAACAGACTGTTTGTATGCCTCGTCTTCGAACACGGGTCGCACCATCGCGGTTTCTATCCATCCCGGCGCCACGGCGTTCACACGTATCTTTGGGCAAAGCTCCGATGCGAGGGCCTTCGTAAACGATATCTGGCCTCCCTTCGAAGCGGCGTAATTGGAATAATTCGCCTCCCCTCGCTGCCCGGCCGTTGACGAAACCATCACGATCGCCCCGCTCGCCTGTTTCTTCATCGCGGGGACGCAGGCCTTGGTCATCGCCCAGGCGGACTTGAGATTCGTGTTGAGGACCTTGTTCCATACCTCCTCGGACATGTCCTCGATCGGTGCCCCCTCCCAGATCCCTGCGTTGCACACAAGGAGGTCGATCCGCCCGAAACGCTCGAGGGTCGCTTTCGCGATCGCCTGTGCCGCCACGAGGTCCGAAACATCCCCCTGCACCGACACTGCCCCTACTCCTTTCTCCTCGCACATTCGAACAGTTTCCGCGGCCTCGCCCGAGTTGCTCAAAAAATTGACGACCACGTTCGCTCCGCCCTCAGCCAGCCTCAACGCAGTAGCTCGCCCAACTCCGCGCGAAGCTCCGGTCACAACTGCGGTCTTCCCGGCGAACAGCCCGCTGGGCAAAGCTACCAAAACCCTTTCCTCTCCCATGGAAGATATTCTGCCACGAAGCGAAGCGAAATCGACCTTCAACCAGCCGGAAACTACCCGTTCTTGCTACGAAACGGGCAAAATCGCGGCGATCTTGCTCCAAAACGCGTACGATCTTGCGTCTGTTTTTCACCTGAAACCCTGTAGAAAGGCCGTTTTTGCTGAGACGGCTGTCCCATGTCCCACTGTCCCAGCGCGCACGGTTTGTAGATTCGGCTGCCGACCGGATTTTCAAAGAACCGCCACCGTGTGGGGCAACGAAGCCCCGGCGGGACGGGAATGATGCCATACGAGGGATAACGTGTCAATACCGGTTTTCCTGAGGAGGGGCCGTGCTTCGGAGCCGAACCAGCCGCTCGAATTCCCCATAGTCGGCCGTTACACGTCGCCGAGCGAGCTGGGGTAAAATGGCACGCATGCACGACGCCAATCTCCTGGAAGATCAGCCCATCGCG
>JAEZJR010000124.1 GCA_023415725.1 Acidobacteriota bacterium | reverse complement strand
CGCCACCCACCTCCCCCGCTTTTCGATTTGGACCGTGAGTATTTTATCCCTGAGCACCTACGACCATCGCTGACGCTCGGAAAAGGCTTTTCTCTATGAACCGGCAGACATAACGAGCTGCGCGATCTCCACCGCGACGCGGCCGAGGGGTTTCCCGAGGTCCTGCGGGACGCTGGTGTTCACCTGCACGGCGACAGCGATCTTGTGATCGGGGAAGTACATCATGTCGGTCATGTAACCGGGGAAGAAACCGCTGTGGCCGTAGGACGTTCCCGCCTGAGTGGGACGGATGATAACGCCTAGGCCGTATTTGGTGTCGCGGCCGAGTTTCGCCGGCACTCCGTCGAGCATTACTGGCAGCAGCGACGCGTCGAACGCCTTCCCTTCGTACATCATCTTCGCCCAGCGAGCGAGGTCCTCGCTGGTGGTCGCCCATCCGCCGCCGGTCCATTCGAACTGCGGGTTGATTGCGAACTTGCCGTCCGAGATCATCGCGTCCTTCCCGCCGAAGGGGTTGTTCGCACCGGCGTAGCCCTGCACGAGCCCCTTGATCCGCGGGCTGTCTTGCGGGATGGTGTTCGAGAGTTTCAACGGCTTGATCAGACGGCGGTTCGCCTCATCGTAGAATCGTTTGCCGGTCACCTTCTCGATGATCATCCCGAGCACGATGTAGTTCGTATCGGAGTAATCCCACCCCTTCCCCGCATCGAACGGCGCTTTTTCGTCGAGGAGGTAAGAAACGAGCTCGGCCGGCTTCCAGACCTAATCGGGGCTGGCGGTCAAGTCCTTAGTGAACTGGTCCTTGAACTCGTATCGCACCAAACCGCTCGTGTGGTTCATCAGTTGGCGGACGGTGATGTCCCTCGCGTTCGGGAGGCGGTCGAACCACGTTTCCTTTCCGAGGTATTTCTCGACCTTGTCGTCGAGGTTTAGCTTCCCCTCCTTCACAAGCTGCATCGCCGTCGCCGCGGCGAAGGTCTTGCCGGTGCTGCCCGCGAGCATCCTGTCGCTCGGCCGCATCGGAGTTTTGGCGTCGCGATCCGAGTAACCGACCGCGAGCCTGAACGACTCGCCGTCGGGAAGCACGAAACCAACGGTCGCACCCGGGAATTTGCCCGCCTTGTGCCACTCGTCCAACTTGAGCTGGATCTCTTTCTTCAGGACGTTCGTCCCCGTAGCGACGACCGGCCTTTGCGCAGCGACACTGACGCAGCACACAAGCAAAGAGACGAAGAGAAGTTTGAGGTTGAACCTGGTCATTTCTTGATCTTGTAGTAGGTGCGGTCCGCCGTCATCCATTTTTCGGGGTTCCAAAGGTCCGCATCGAGATCCACATCGGCCTGGATGTCGGTGTACTCTTCGAGCACGGTCCGTTTACCGTCGACGTTGAAGATCACCTCCGGGGCGACCCAGCCGCCTTTGACCTTCTGGTACTTGTTGAACTGCACTTCCTGCACGTTCTTTTTTTCCTTTCCGACGAGTTCGATCAGGCGTACGAAGAAGAGATTCTTCTTGTCCACCCAAACCTGCGGTACGTTCAGGTCGCCCTGTTTCGCCCCGACGACGTAAACATCGCGGCCCTGCCATTTCTCCTCATGGATGGCCGAAAGGTCGATGCCGATCCCCTTCACCTGTTCGATGGTCGTCGCGACCGGCTGGCCGTAAACATCGAAACCGAGCACCATCAGCGGATGCACGAACGGACGTCCGCCCGCGAGTTTCCCGTCGCGGAATGAGTGGACCTTGCCGCCCGTGAAGAGTATGCCGTTCCCTTTTTCCAAGGGAACAATGTCGATCCGCAGGCTGCCGGGCAGGCTCATGGCCTCGTACCAGGTCTCGACGCTGGAGGTGCCGTCCGGCTTGTAATTTGTTGTCTTCTGAACGAAAGTGAGCGTTTTGTACCATTTGCCCGCGTAGCGCGAGTGCATCGCGGCGATCAGGTCCTCGCCGTTCTTGATGTCCTTGGCGAAGGCGGGCACGGAGAGGAGAAGCAGGAGAAAAAGAAAGATCAATTTTTTCATAGGTGAACAGTTTTACGTTGTGGGCCGAGAAAGGTTCTCGCGGATCCGACGCTGCGAGCTAGAGCTTGAGGTTAGCCCATTTCGCCGCGTCCGGCTTCATGGCCTTTTCCTTATCGGTGCAATCGCCGCGGTCGATCGTTGATGCTCCATTGGCGATCTTCCACCCACCGTCTATCCGTACGAGGTTGAACTGGTTGATGCCGCAGTGCGAGATCTTGTCGTCCACCCAGAAAACGTAACGGCCCCACACCATCGCCCAATCCCCGTGGGTTTCCACTTTCGGGTCGTACATCTCCTCCTTTAGCGACGGGCTCTTCTTGGTGAACAACTGTGAGAACTTCTCACCGTTTAGCGAAGAGTAACGCGACTTGCCGTCGGGCATGCGCTGAACCGCGGCGAGGTCGCCGGAAGCTGTGTGCAACGCGAGGATCCCCGCCGGGTTCGCCGAGGCCATCTCGAAGAATAGCTGGTCGACGACCTTGAGGGCCGCGGTCTTGTCATCCTGTTTCTGTGCCAGCATTGAACCGGCTGCTATGAATGTAATTGCGATAGCGCTGAGTAGTGTTTTCATTTTCATTGGTTAGGTTTGTGTTCGATGTAAGAGGTCGAGATCGCGGCCGCGCTCTTGTCGAGCCAGCCGTTCAATTCCGTTTGCGTGTGCCACTTCCCTTTTAGCATCACACCCGCTCGGTCTTCGGTCGCGGAGATGTTCTCGAGCGGGTTCGCGTTGAGCAGGATCAGATCGGCGCGTTTGCCTTTCTCGATGGTGCCGGCCTTCGGAAGCGAGCCGAGAAACTCGTGCGGGTTGCGCGTCGCGGCGGCGAGCACGGTGAAGTTCGACAGCCCCGCATCCTTCAACGCCCGCAATTCATGATGCATCCCGAATCCGTAAAGCCAGAGGAACTCAGGCGTGTCAGACCCGGTCATGATCTTGCCGCCGGCATCGTGGATCGCGAGGATCATCTTATCGCGAAGCCCGACCCACCGGGCACGCTTCTCGATCGGGACAGTGTTTATGAAGCGATTCTTTTTGTAGAAGTCGAGCCATTGCTGCTGCACCTTCGCCGGGTAGAAACGGAAGTCCGGCTGCTTTCGTATCTCTTCCTCGGTGCGAAGGCGGCCGAACGTGTTCTTCATGAAGTGCTGGGTCGGGTCGACATACGGGTTCGAGGCGACCGTCTTGCGTGCGACCTCGGCGATGCGTGCCTCGTCGATGAAGTCGAGGCTTTTCCAATTGTCGGGGTTGTAGATGTAAAGGTCCGAGACGGACCCTTTGACCGGCGAATCGTCGCGGGTGAGAAGTTCCATGTAACCGTCAAGGTGTTCGATCTGCTGCTTCGCCTTCCATGCGCGCTCTGCTCCGACGAACCGGCTGTCCGCGTGACCGACCACGCGGATACCTTGCTTCAATGCCTCGTCAACGGCCGCTTCGTATACCGGTGCGTCGATGAACGTCGTGATCTTGATGAAATCGTAACCGGCTGCCTTCGATCTACGAACTGCCTCGCGGGCCTCGTCCGGGGTTTTCACGACGAAGTTGTTGCCCTGTTCCCTGCCCGTGAGGTGCGGGCTCGCGACGTAGATCGTCGGGGCCTCTATCTCCCTCTTCGCCGATCGCGTTCGAAGTGCAAGAAGCTCCGGCGTTCCGATCATGAATCTCACCGTCGTCACGCCGTTCGCTACCATCACCCGGAGCTCATCCGGAGCGATCGAATCCGGATACTCATCACTGTCGGAAAGCAGATGCGTGTGCATATCGACAAGCCCGGGGACGAGGTACTTTCCCGCCGCGTAGATGCGGATCGATCCTTTGGGTACCTTCACACTCTTCGCATCACCGATCTCGGCGATCACGCCGTCGCGCACGATGACGGTCTGATTCGCCAAAACGCGCTCGCGGTCCATCGGGATCACGTTCACCCCAACGAACGCGGTCGTTTGTGCTCTAACGGCCGCCGTGAAAAGGAGAAGTAGAAGAATGTGAGTGACTAACTTCGGCATATTTATCTCAATTGATCAGGCTCGAAGCGCGAGCGACGCAAAAGATGAGAAGATCAGGGTTTGGTTTCCTTCGTTTCCGACAATTGTCTAAACGCCGCCGCGATCGCCGGTAGAGTTACGTAATTCTTGAAGATAAGGCTCTTGTGCTGCGAGTCCCCGGCGAAGCGTTTGCGGAACGGCTCCAGGTCAATTGTGGTGCGCATTTGCTCCAGCGTCTCACCTCGCGCGAAGGCCGCCTCCGTTTGCTTCTTGATCGACGAGAGCAATTCGATCATCGCGTCAAGATAGTTGTTGTCCCGCATTACGGGCCCGTGCCCGGGGACGATCGTCTTTGCTTTCATGGCACGAAGGCGTTCGAGCGTCGCCGCGTATTCCAACGGGTACGACGTCGAGCCGACGAGCGGCACCGGGTGCACGAGCAGGTCGCCCGCAATGACGATGTTCTCTTTAGGCAGCCGCAGTACAAGGTCCGCACCCGTATGAGCACGGCCGAGGTGGAGCACCTCGATCTTCCTGTCACCCAGGTCGATCTCGAGCCGGTCGTCGACGAGCACCGTCGGCATGATGATGTCGAAGGCCTTAGATTCGGCAAGGTACGCGCTGACCAGCCTCACGTCGCTCGCGTAACCCAGCCGTTCCTCGTCTGTGATGGGCTGCCCGGCAAGGTCCTCGCCTTTATCGATCTTCCCCTCCAACAGCCCCACGAACCCGCGGCCGTTTTGAAGCGACGACTTACGGTTCGCGCCGCCGATCTCGGGAAGATCTTTTAGCGTGCTGCGGTGCCCGACGAACTTAACATCGGGAAACGCGTCGCGATAAACGCGGTTGCCGATTATGTGGTCCTCGTGCCAGTGGGTGTTGACGACGTATTTGACCGGCTTTTCGGTGATGCGTTTGATCTCGGCGAGCACCTCGCGCGTTTGCTCGCTGGTGATGTTCGAATCGACCACGACGACGCCGTCGCGGCCGACGATGAAGACGTTATTCGGGGTGAACCAAAGCGACGCGGGTTCCTTTCGGATGAGCGCGTAGACGCCGTCGGCGAGCCGCTCGACGGTGAAGCTTTTTTCCTGTACTGTTCCCTGACCCACAGCAGCCGTTGCGAAAACCGCCGCCAGGATCAACCATCTCAACATCCTGTCCCTCTCGGACCTTTTTCGGGCATTTCATCAACCCGTCCGATCCGCCTCTTGCGCACTAATACTGACCAGAGTGCCGTTTTGTTCAGGAATCTCGCAAGATAATTGGGACGAACCGTTATTTCGGGGGTTTGAGTTACGGGCGACCTTAAATTCGGCCAAAAAAAGCGGCGGGGAAGCCTTTTGACTCCCCCGCCGCCAATCCGGCTTCGTTCAAGCGTTATGGAATGAGTGCCTTCCTCGGAAGTTTCCCGTCCATCATTGCGGTCTGGTAAACGAATGCCGCGATGATCGTGGACGCCTGCTTCATATCATCCGCCTGGATGCGATCGAAGTTGTCCTGGTTGGAGTGGTGCGTGCGGGAGTCATATTCGACCGGGTCCTGTATGAACTGGAACCCGGGCAGGCCGATCGCATCGAACGGAAGGTGATCGGTCCCGCCGGTGTTCTGCAGCGTGAGCGTGTTGGCGGCGAGATCGCCGAAGGGCGTCAGCCACGACGCGAACAGCGGTTTGATGTTCTCGTTCCCCTGCAGGTAAACGCCGCGGATCTTGCCCGTGCCGTTGTCGAGGTTGAAGTAGCCCGAGAGTTTGTCATACTCGGGCCCCTTCACGAGCTTGCCGTCCTTCATTTGACCGAAATGCTTCGCGACGTAATTGCGCGAACCGTAAAGCCCCTGCTCCTCGCCGCTCCACAGGGCGACGCGGATGGTGCGGCGCGGCTTCAAGCCCGAAGCAAGAATGATGCGGGCGGCTTCCATCACCGCGGCCGAACCGGCACCATTGTCGGTCGCACCGGTCGAGCTGTGCCACGAATCGAGGTGAGCGCCGAGCATCACGATCTCGTCCTTCAGCGTCGGGTCGGTCCCCGGGATCTCCGCGATCGTGTTGTACTGCATCGGGTCCGCGTCGTAATACTGCGCGTCGACCTCGACGGTCATCTTCGGCTTCGCGCCGTTCTTGATCATCCGGACGAGGCGGTTGTAATCCTCGGTCGCGAGCGTCACCTGCGGGAGCATGTTCGCCTCGTACTTTTTGTTCTGCGGCTGGAACGCCGGCGCTGCAAAAAGGTCATCGAAGGACTTCAGTTCCGCCATCTCAACGCCGACGCCCGCGCCCTGCACGAATAGGGTCCCGCCGCTGCCCTGCGGGCTGGCGTCCACCATCACGGCCGCACCCTCGTCCTGGAGGAATTTCATCCGCTGAGCCTGCTGGTTGAAATACTCGGTGATGTTCTTGAAAGCAGCGGGCGGCGGCCCGAGATCGTCGTTCGGGCCCGGCATCGGAGCGGATGCCATCTTGGTAAGCTCCTCGTCGCCGAGCCGGTGCATCAGGGCTTTGTCGAGCGGCTTAACCGGGCGAAGTCCGGAAACGAGAACTATCTTCCCCGCGAGCTGGCCTTTGTATTTCGCCAGGTCGGCATTCGTGGCGGCTTCAAGGTAAACGACGTCCGCGGTGACGGCCCCCTTGGTCGATGGTGACCATGCTTTCGGATATGCGATCACGGGGAAGTACTGCGGCTCGGTAACGGCGGCGTTGAATTTCCGCAGCGACCACCCGCGCCCGAACTGGCCCCAGGCCTCGACCTGGGCGTTCTGCATCCCCCATTTCTTCATCGTGTCGCGGGTCCACTCATTTGCGTGCTTCATACCCGGCGAGCCCGTCAGGCGCGGGCCGATCACGTCCGTGAGGTACGAGAGGGTCTGCATCACCTGCGACCGGTTCATTCCCTCTTCGCGGATCTTGTCGATCGCCGTTTTCGGGGCGGCGTAAACGGCCGGTGCAGGCGCCTGCCCGAACGCGAGGCTCGGCAGCAGGGTGGCCGATAAAAGCACACCGGCGAGAAACTGTCTTCTGAACATATATTAGGTCTCCGAATCGATTAGAAAATGTATCAATTAACTTGATACGGAGAGACAGGGATTTTGTTCTGATCAAATAATGAAAAGACAGCCGCCATGACGGCGGCTGTTAAAAGGAGGACACGATGCAATTTTTCGCGTTGGCGAATATCGATCAATTATTGCCGATGACCGACGCCGGAAGCGGTTTGTCCACCTTCGGCCGGTTGGCGCGGTTCGCGAGTTCCCATCCGATCGCGAATATCGTCTTGGTGGTCTTCTCCATCGAATCGAAATTTATCTTGTCGACGTGATCTGAAACCTGGTGGTAATCCTGGTGGCTGCCGTCCATGAAGAAGATGATCGGGACGCCCTTCTTCGCATAATTAAAGTGGTCCGAGCGATAAAAGAATTGCTCCGGGTGGTCCGGCCCGTCGTACTTCAGGTTGAAGCCGAGGTTAAGGAACGACTTGTTCACCGAATCGCTGATCTGCCCGAGTTCAGTGCTCATCATGCTCGCGCCGATGGTGAACACCTCGCCCTGCTTCGGCAAATTCTTGTTCTGCGGGTGGTTCTCATCACCCGGGTTCTGGTACCGGCCGATCATGTCGATGTTCAGCTCGGTGATGATGTTATTGATCGGGACGGTCGGGTGTTCGGCGAAGTACTCGCTGCCCCACAGCCCCTTCTCCTCGCCCGCGTGCCAAATGAACAGGATCGACCGCTTCGGCCTCTGGGCACCTTCCGCGAACGCTTTTGCGATCGACATCACCGCAACGGTGCCGGAGCCGTCATCATCAGCTCCGTTCCAGATCTTGTCCGGCCCGGGTGCGAACGGGTTCATCCCGACGTGGTCGTAATGCGCCCCCACCGCGACGTACTCGTTCTTGAGTACGGGGTCGCTGCCCTCGAGGATGCCGACGACGTTCTGCGTGTAAACGGTGCCCGTCTTCGTAGCGACGGAACCGCTCACGCGTTTCTCCGGCTTGAGCTCGAACGATTCGAGGGCCTCGCCCGTGATCGTCTTCGTGAACAGGCTCCCGCCGTTTGCCTTCTCACCCTGGAAGAGTGCGTTGATCACACGCGGGGTTACCGTGAATGTCGGGATCTTGATCTGCGACTGCTGTTCGCCGAATTCAACGATCCCCTTTTCGCTCTGCCCCCAGCGTGTCGCGGCCCAGTTGGCAAGCGCGCCGTAAGACGCGAACGCGATCACCGCTTTAGCTCCGTTGGCCTGGGCGTAAAGCGGCGGCGAGGCCCAATCCTGCCCGGCGGGGCCTTTCAGGTCTTGGAAGGTGACCCCCTTCGGAAGGCTGTTAACGACCACTACGACCTTGTCCTTGACGTCGAGCCCCTGATACGGGTCGATGTTCTTCGACTTGATCACCCAGCCGTTCCCGGCGAATACAAGCCCGCTTCCCGAAAAACTCGTCGGGTTGAAGCTCGAAAGAAAATCCTCGCCGTAGTTGAACGTTTGCCCGTTGAGCTCCAGCCGCGTGCCCGCGAGATCGATCTTGCTGTGGCGCAAGGGGAATCTTTGAAAAAATGTACCTTCGCCGCCCGCGGGTTGGATCCCCCAGGAGGCAAGATTTTGAGCGATATACATCGCGGCGATGTCGAGCCCCCGCGATGGCGTGTCGCGTCCTTCAAGCTCATCGGATGCGATAAAAGTAAGAAAATCCTTGAGCTGACGGGCCGTGATGGAATTCACATTCCCGAATGAAGGGGTCGCGGCCGCCCCGCTGCCGTTCTTTTTCTGGGCGTTTAGCTGAGCCGGAACGCCGAGTACGAACGCAAAGAGTAGCGCGGCCGCGAAAATGTGTTTGATTGCTTTGGTTATCATCAAGAGTAAATAAAATGACGCGTTAGGCTCGGCGGATGTTCAATTGCTTCATCTTGGAGCAAAGCGTGCTGGTCCTCATATTCAGCAGTTTCGCCGCGCGGTTTTGACGGCCCCCTGCCACTTCCAATGCCGATTCGATGAGTTGTATCTCGTATCGGGTGACGCTGTCGTAAAAATCGATGCCCTTTTCCGGATCGATCTGCACCGGCTGCGTGCGCA
>JAEZJR010000122.1 GCA_023415725.1 Acidobacteriota bacterium | reverse complement strand
CAGTTAAAGCAGCAACTGCCGCAGATGGTCGGGCGGAACGTCTCGCGGGCACGCGTGAGGAACGGGCAGCGCAAGATCGCATAGTTTTACGCGAACGCTGGTTATTTCGACGCCGCGACCACGATATCGTACGACGCTTTAGGGGAAGACCCCGCGACGGGCACGCGACGTGTGCGTGTCATTTACAACATCGAGAACGAGGGCGGGCCCGTTTACGTCAGCCGCGTGCTGATCACGGGGAACGACAGGACGAAGGAGTCCGCGATCAGAAAGGCCCTGGTCGTGCGGCCGGACACGCTGCTCCGAGCGGCGGACATTTACCAAAGCGAGCAGAACCTCTACGCCAGCGACGCCTTCGCTCAGGTGAAGATCGACACGCGGGCCGCGGGTGACCGTCCCGGCGGCGGGCGTGATGTTGACGTGATCGTCACGGTCGAGGAGCAGGCCCCGAGGATATTGTCGTACGGCGGTGGTATCTCGACCGACCTTGGCCCCAGCGGATTCGTGGATATCAGGCATTTCAATCTGCTCGGGAATCTCTGGCAGGGCGGAGCCCGAGCAAGGGTCTCACGGCGGCAGCAGTTACTCCAACTCGATTACATCAACCCGCGTTTCTGGCGTGAAAAGGAGAACCGATTCGCACCGCTGACGCTGACGGCGAGCTACCAGCGTGACACGACGGTGACGCGATTCTTCCGCTCGGCGTTCGACCAGGGGACCTTCGGGATCGTGCAGCGGCTCGATCCCGAGGGGAACCCGGTGGACGAGTTCGGTAATGCCACGGGCGACCCGACGCTCAACCGCGCGACCTTCACGGCGGAAACGAATCGTACCATCAGCCTCAAGTCGCGCAGCATAGTTTTCTTCCGCTACCGGTTCGAGGACGTACGGCTGTTCCAGATCGGGAGCCTGCTGATACGCGATCTTCTGCTGCCGGATTCGCGCATTCGTGTTTCGGGCTTCGGCGCGACCTACGTGCGAGACACGCGGCAGAACTGCAACCAGCGGTACACGATCCTGCAGATCATCGAGCGCGGCGATATCGACGAACCCTGCCGCTACAACGCCGGCGACCCGACCAAGGGGAGCTACATCACGGCGGAGTACAACACGTCGTTCCCGTTCCTCGGGGCGAACGTCGGGTTCCACAAGTTCCAGGCGTCGGTGAACAAGTACTACACGTTTCCGCAGCTCAAAAACACGACGCTCGCGGGGCGTGCGATCATCGGCGTCGGGAGCGTCTTCCACAACGGCGACCGGTTCGATGCGGTCAACTTCCCCGGCCTCGAGGGGATCCTGCCGATCAGCGAGAGGTTCTTCGCGGGCGGGTCTTATACGCTGCGCGGGTTCGATTTCGAATCGGCCGGCCCGCGCGTGGTCGTGGCCCCGCAGGGGAATTTCTTCAACCAGCAGGGCGAACAGGTTTTCCTGACGCCGTTCACCGTGCCGTTCGGCGGGAACGCCCTTGCGGTGGTGAATCTCGAGGCTAGAGTGCCGCTGACGGATTGGCTGCGTGCGGTTCCGTTCTACGACGGCGGGAATGTGTTCAGGTCGGCGAAGGACATATTCAGCTCGCCTGACATCGCCGAGAGCGAGGTGTTCCGCCGCAACCTCAACGCTAAATGGACCCATACCGTCGGGCTCGGTCTGCGGATCAAGACGCCGGTCGGGGGCGAGGCGGGCATCGATTATGGGTTCCTGCTCAACCCGCCATCCTTCATCATCCCGCAGCAGGTCGGCCCGCCCGCGACCTACATCCTGCCGAAAAGCCAGATCCATTTCAGATTCTCGCAGGCATTCTAAGCAGTGGTCAGTGTTCGGTGATCAGTGGTCAGAAGTCGGTAGGTCTCTTTTCGCCTTTCGCCTTTCGCCTTTCGCCTTTCGCCTTCCGCCTTCCGCTTTCCGCTTTCCGCTTTTTAAAAAGGGTGTCCCGGGAAGTTGGTTGACGGCCGCACATCCGTTTAACCAACCACTTTCCCGGGACTTAGGAGCGGGCCCACCACGACCGCCCCCAAACTTTAGTAACTTCTAAGCTGCCATGCGGATTCGACGATCTGCTCTTCGTCCAACTCGACCACGAAGTGCTCGCCTGAGTGCAGCACCTCGGGGACCATCGATATATGGATCGCTTCGTCCTCTTCGATCGCGGCTGCCGGCCGGTACACCTCGCCGCGGTCGGGCGGGTTCACCATCGCGTCGTAAGCCTTCGACTTTTGCTTGTGCATCGCCTTGGTCAGGTACATCGCCTTATCCGCGGAGATGACGAGGTGGTCGAACGATTCGCCCTGAGTCGGGTAACTGGCCGAACCGATCGAGACGCCGACGCGGGCGACATCGCCTCCCTCCACCGGCAGGCCGAACTCGGTGACCGCTGTCTCGATGCGTCTGCAGAGTTCACTGACCGCGTCGGTATCTGTATCGGGGATCAGGGCGACGAACTCGTCACCAGCGTAGCGTGCGAGGAAATCGTACTCGCGAAGCTCCTTGCGGATGACACCGCCGATCGCCACGAGCAGCTTATCGCCGACCTTGTGTCCGAACGTGTCGTTGACGGCCTTGAACCCGTCGAGGTCGAGCATCAGAAGCTGGAAGCTAGAGCCTGTACGCGTCGTGCGCTTCACTTCCTTCTCGAACTCCATCTGCAGGCAGCGGGCGTTCGGGAGTTGGGTGATCGGGTCGGTCAGGGCGTGCGTCGCCGCCTCGGCGTGCTGGCGGGATTTCTCGATCGAGTCGGAGGCGATCTTCGAAACGGTCTCGAGCAGGCGGAAATGCTCGGGCTGATACGAAGGGATCGTCGAAGAGTACAGCGTGATCGCCCCGATGACGCGGTCGTCCGCCATGAGCGGCCTCGACACCATCGTGTTGAAACCGAACGTAGCGTTCTCGCCCGCAAGAGCAAGATCGAGCGAGGGGTCGACGTTCTCGACCTGCTTTTTCTTCTTCAGCACGTAACCGGTCGCACCCTCGCCGACGCGGACGCGGTTGCCGGTGAGAAGCTCGGCCCCGATGCCGCGCACGTGCACCGCATTTGCAAACTCCCCGGTGTCATCCAGCAGGTACACGGCACAGCAATCGTAGGGGACGAACTCACCGACCTTCTCGGTGAACAGGGAGAGCGTATCGTCGAGGTTCATCCTCGAGCTGAACTCGCGGGCGAGCGAATAGAGTGTGTACACCTCGCGGTTGGCCCGCTTGATCTGCTCGACGAAGCTGGGGCCCGCCTGCGTGGAGGGATCCTCATCGTAATCCAGCCCTTCCGCAGCGATCTCGTCTTCCAGCATCTTCAAATTGCGGAGAAAAAGATTGACGATCTTCGGGTCGAACTGCGAACCGGCACCGGCGCGGAGGAAATTACATGCTTCCTCGCGGGAGACGGCCGGGCGGTAGGGACGCTCGCCGCGGAGCGTGTCGAAAGCGTCGGCTATGGAGAGGATGCGAGCGGTCAACGGGATCTGCGTCCCGCGCAGGCCTTCAGGGTAACCGCTGCCGTCCCAGAATTCGTGATGGTATTTGACGGTCGGGACGACCGGGGTCGGGAAACCGACCTTTTCGAGTATCGACGCCCCCACAGACGAGTGGATCTTCACTTTTTCCATCTCGGCATGGGAAAGGCTTCCGGGCTTATTGAGAATGTGATCGGGCACGGCGAGCTTGCCGATATCGTGGAGGAGTGCTCCGGTCCGGAGGGCGTCGATCTCACCGTCAGAGAGCTCAAGCAGGCGGCCCATGCCAACGGCGTAAATTTGAATGCGGCGTACGTGCCCGACGCCGAGTTGATCTCGGGCGTCGATCGCGGTCGCCAGGGCTTCAACCGTAGCGAGGTGGAGGCGGCTCGCCTCCATGATCTCTTTCGTCTTGGATTCGAGGCTGCGTACGTGGATGCGGTAAGCGACGTTGGCGGCGACAGCGATGGGCACGAAGACCAGGCCGAACTCGATACCGAAATGATTGAAGGTGAGGAAGAGGCAGATCGCCGCCGCCAGAGCGACGAGGTGGCCCGTTGCGGGGACCACCACCACACGGTCGATGACCACGCGGTCGATCTGCATCCCTTCCAGTTGGAGAGAGAGAAGGTCCATCGCGGTGACGGCGGCATAGTGGGACACCGCCATCATGCAGGAGGCGAATATGACCTCGTTGGGGATCGAGAAGCTGCCGGCGACGATCATCGGATCGGGGCCGGTGAAGAGGTTGAGAGAGAAATGGAATACGGCCGCGGAAACGAAGGCGGCGATCGTGTCCTTAGACACGCATGCCAGCCACTTCCAGGGCTTGCGGCGGAAGCTGCCCTGCTCGGCCGCGGCCGATGCGGCAGCGAGTATCACCCCGCCCGGAATGCCCAGGAGAGCAGTACCCCAGAACGCCACCACTGTCTTCGGCTCGAAGACCGAATCGGTGCGGGGGACGCGGAACGTGTGGGGGGCGACCAGAACGGCGACGAACACCGCGACCGCAACGGTCACCACGTTCGTGAGCCCGAACGAGAATACACTGAAGAACGAGAACGCCAACGCCACGAATGCTGCACCGGTGAGCGACCACCAGAGCAGGTTCGTGCGCATATTGATCTCTTTGTTCTCTAGGTCCTTCATGTGTGCGGTGACCAGGGCGGGAACCTTTCGCCGGTCGGGGA
>JAEZJR010000009.1 GCA_023415725.1 Acidobacteriota bacterium | reverse complement strand
GCGTAATTATATGCAGTTTTCATTCGACCCCCATCTCCGCGAGATCGCTTTCAAGGTAGAAGACGGCGAACGGCTCACTTTTGAAGAAGGTGTCGCTCTCTATAACACGACCGACCTCAACGCCCTCGGCAAGCTCGCCGATACCGTCCGTCGCCGCAAGCACGGCCTGACGACCTATTACAACGTCAACCGGCACTTCAACCACACGAACATCTGCGTCGCGGACTGCAAATTCTGCGGCTTCTACAAACGCGCGCGGCAGGAGGGGGCCTACACGCATTCGATCGAGGAAGGTATCGAGATCGCCCGCTCCGCCGTCGCCGAAGGGGCGACTGAATTGCACATCGTCGGCGGGCTCAACACGAAACTTCCGTTCGAGTACTACACGGATCTCTTTTCGTCGCTCAAACGCGAGTTCCCTAAACTGCACCTTAAGGCGCTCACGATGGTCGAGCTGGATTTCTTCGCGCGGTTCTACAAGATGTCGGACGAGGAAGTGATCGAGAAGCTCAAAGCGGCCGGTATGGATTCGTGCCCGGGCGGCGGTGCCGAGATCTTCGCCGAGCCGACCCGCTCGCGCATCTGCGACCATAAATGCGACGGCGACCGTTGGCTCGAACTCGCCGGTAAGGTCCACAACGCCGGCCTCAAGACCAACGCGACGATACTGTACGGCCATATCGAATCGATCGAGGACCGTATCGATCATTTCGTACGCCTCCGCGAACAGCAGGATAAGACCGGCGGGTTCCAGTGCTTCATCCCGCTCGCGTTCTACCCGCCGGGCACCGCTCTATCGACGCTGCCTGGCCCCGACGCCATCGACAATCTCAAGACCATCGCCGTCTCGCGCCTGATGCTCGACAACTTCGACCACATCAAGGCCTACTGGGTCATGCTCGGCAAAGCCACCGCTCAAACCGCCCTCCACTTCGGAGCCAACGACCTCGACGGCACCATCACCGACGGCGGCGAACTCACCCACAGTTACTCCGTCGAATCGAACGGCGAAGTGAAAATGACCAAGCAGGAGATCATCGAAATGATCGAACGCGCGGGATTTGAAGCGGTGGAGAGGGATACCGTCTACAACCGCGTCGCCGCAGTGTAAAGCTGTCTCCTGGTCAATTTGATGAGAGCCTTCGTCTCCCGAAGGGATCTAGCCACGTCCTTTAGGGCGCGAAAGTTTAACGCGATTTAGGTTTACCGCAATGCGGGGCGACAAGGCGGTACGACTTGCCTGGCCGGACGACTTGCTCCACAATCCTCGGAGCAGGATCTGACTGCGGCCCACAACCAATGAGCTTCCCGAACAATTTAACCGTCCTATTCGCTCTTGCTTTCCTTCTTTTAACGTCAGCCGGAGCATTGGCCCAAGCCTATCAGGAAATGGATGCCGAGGCTGCCGCGGCGGCGCAGAGGATCTGGAGCAGTGCTTATCTTGATCCTATAGGGAAGAAATTCACGGCCGAGTTCGACGCCGGGAACTACGCAAAGGCTATAGAAGAAGCGAACAAGTTTCTGGCCTACGCTCCGGAAGCTTATGGCGGGATCCAGTTGTTGCGAGGCCGGGCGCACCTTGCTCTCTACACCAGCACCGGCGAACACAAACACTTTACAAAGGCGCGTGCCGACTTTCTTTTCGCGATACAGAACAAGCCCGAGGACGTGTGGAATCACCTCTACCTCGGCGATCTGTATTTCGCCGCTAAGCTCGGCCTCGAAGCGAACCGTCAATATTCGAGGGCTCTTGCGCTGGACTCGGCCTCCCTTCCCGCACTAAGAGGCAAGGCCGCCGCCGCATACTTCGCACGCGACATGCAAGGGTGTGTGAATGCTATCAAGGGCGTGATGGCACATCCGGAATACAAAAAGGACAACGATGCGTGGTATCACTTGCGGATCGGCCAGTGCTATGCTGTGCTTGGCGACAAAGCGAACGCCAAGCAGAATTTTGAAAAGGCCGTAGCAATGCAGCCGGGCTGGAAAGGCTCTTGGGTCTATATGGCTTTCGCCAAGGACGGCTACACCTGCAAACCTGCCGGGCGAAACGAGCCTGACAAACCATTCGAGAAATACGTGCATCATCTGCGCGCCTACCAATGCCCGGGCGGTGGAGCAATCTCGCTCTTTAGTGTCGAAAAGGAACACCCGAATTTAAGAGACGACGGCTTGTTTCACGAGGCCGAGTTCCAACGCGTGGTGAATCAGGCCGGTTACCCCGAATCACTTACGTACGAAAATGCCCGGTGGTATTACGGCGACGCGATATTCTGGCTCGAATCAGCCCGCAGACAAGGGAAGCCGTTCGAGATGAAGGCCCATAACGAGTACCTCGAAGTCCTCAACCACGCGATCAATATCGAGGCGGGCGATAAAAGCGACCGCAACGCCCCGGATTACCGCGCGCTTGCCCGCTTTGAGCGTGCGAAACTCCTGCTAGCTCATCCCGATAAGCAGATCAAACTCCTCGCCTGGAAAGAACAGGGCTACTTGTCCAATATTCCTGCCGCCGAATATGCCGGAAAGAGCCTTGCAAACAACGGAGCGGACGTGAAGACCCGCATCATCCGCGGCCGCGTCTATTCGGAGGTGAAGCGCAACCATCGTGCGGCCGTTCAGGAGTTCGACGCGGCAGCGAATATTCTCAAGACGGCTTACGGCACTACCGCGACCGCCGACGCACCGCTCCGGGCGGAGCTTCTTTGGCGGAAGGGCGACGCACTGACGAAACTCGGCGAGGTCGATCAGGCCGCCATCGCTTTTGTAGACTCTCTGAAGCTCGTACCGATCAATCCCGATGCTATCGAAGGGTTGGAGCGGCTGAGGGTCAGCCCCTCGGTCTCGGGGAATCCCGCCGCTGAAGCGAAGGTCTATGAGTTCGTGATGACGGCCCGCATCAATGCGGTCTCGGTGAGAGTCAGCCAAGCATACGCGGAATTGGCGACCTATCGCGGGAATAAAAGCGCGTTATGTTCGGCCGCACGCACGTTCATCGACATTGTGACGAAGGAGCACGGAAAACTCACATCGCTGGCTGGATCGATCCGTTACGGGACCAAGGTAGGCGAACATTACACCAACACGCTCAAAGAGACGGAGAACGTCCTAAAAGCGACTAGTTCGAGCCTCGGCGGCTGTTGATGCATTGCAACCTTTGAGCAGTATTATAAATCAGACCGTTCAACCCGTTTCCTTACGAATAACGACCTATATGCGAATAACGACGCTTTTCCTTGCAGTTTTGCTGTGTGTGCCTGCGGCGTTTTCTCAGCCTGGTGCCGATATCTCGGCAGTGATCGACAAGGGTGAGTTGGATGCGGCAGCGGCGCGTATCGAATCTGTCCTGAAGACTCGGCCGGACGATCTGAACACGCTTACGCAAAAGGTCCGAATTCTTGTTATCAAGAAACAGTATGTCGAAACCGAAACGCTGGCTAGCCGAATAATCGCCCGCGATCCTAAAAATAAGATCGCATTGAATGCCCGCGGCGTCGCAAAACGCGACGGGAAAAAGGACTTCACCGGGGCCCTCGCCGATTTTGACAAGGCTCTCGCGATCGACCCCGAATACCCGCAGGCTTCGTTTAACCGGGCAATTACGCTTTACAACGGTAAGCTGGGGCAAAAAAGCGACGCGCTTGACGCGTTTTCCTACGCCATCGAGGTCAACCCGGAGAATGCGACCGCGCGTGCGATGCGCGGCCGATTGTTTAACGAATTCGGCAGATACAAGCTGGCTCTTCTCGATCTCAACAAAGCACTTTCTATAAACAAGGATCTGCCGGTCTATTCCGACAGGGCATATGCCCAGCTGTTGCTTTACGTCGGCGGCGAACGTTCGCTGCTACAGGATGCGGCGAACGATGCTGAGGCGGCTCTGCGCGCAGATCCGTCAAACGCGACCGCACTTGCCATCCGTTCGCTGGTCAAGTTTGCCCGCAGCGACAAGCCCGGATCGGCGGCCGATGCTCAAAAAGCATTCCAGATCGATCCGAACAACTATCTTACGCGAATGGCTCTCGGGTACTTCAAACGTTCGAACAAAGATTTTGCGGGTGCTTTTGACGAGTTGGAAGCAGCCTACAAGATCGTGCCGAACAGCACGTGGGCCCTGGATGACTTTTTCCAAGCGGCCGGGGACGCCAAAGACACCTATCCGAAAGCGGCCGCTGCCTATCGCGAACTGTTCGCACGTAGTATTATCAGGCAGCGTGAACGGGTCGAACTTCTCAAGGTCGCCGTCGAGGACGATCCATGGGATTATGCCGCGTACGACAATCTTGAAAAGGCGTGGACCAACCTTATGGAGATGATCGAGAAAGCCAACGATCGCACAAAGTGGACGCCCGACGGCAAGCTCCTTACAAAGGAGGTTCCGGAATACGATGTTGAAAGGAAGGCCTCTCGGAACTACTGGTTCGATCTACATGCGAAAAGCCCGAAAAATGTTTGCGTGGGCTATTTCAAATACAGCTATTTAGATACAGACGCGAACGGGTCATATGGTGAAAGCAACAAGAAATCTGACTCCTTCAAATTGAATTACCTTAAAGGCGAGTTGGCCAATTACGATGGCACGAACGGAGCCGAATGCGCCGCTCGTGTCGCCCTGAATATCTCCGGGCTGCACAATTTGTTTTACTCGACGTCCGTGTACGACGCTGCCCTTGCAAAACAGTTCGCAGAGCGGTCCAAGCGAATAAAAGCAGACCTCAAAAACGACCCGAACACGGTCGATGGTGCGGGCTCGACTGCTGACGAAGCGCTGAATAACATCGCGTACTGGAAGGCCCAGGACGATGCATGGAAAAAAGACCTTGAAAGAATGAAACAAAGCGGGACATCGTCGGGTGGCGGTTCCGGGTCCGGGCGGCGCAGCGGCGTCGATCCCGCCATGGAGCGGGCCGCGATCGCCGCCTACGAACGCGTTCACCCGCAGATCGAACGGCTTGGCGAACAGATCATCAGCGCCGCCGGCAAGGTCCAGAGCGGCGGTTCCCTGTCGTTCACATTCAAAGGCACACGCCAGCGTATAACCAATCTTCAGCGCCAAATGGTCGACATCTATTACAAGTTCATTGAGGTACACGGCCCGAACCTGCCGGACTCGCTCGCGAATCACCTTAAATCCGATGTCAGCCGAGCGGGCAATCTCCGCAACGACTACAGCACCGGCGCGCCGTATGTTGCCAATGGAGCGTGCTCGAACGGATGGAACGGATACGGGTGCTAGCGGCAGACTCATCAATAGTTCCAAGCTGCCTACGGCACTTCCATGTGAAAGCCGCACAGGACCCGGTCACGGGCGTGACCGGATCCTGAACTAAAACACTATGAAGAAAATTGGCTTGCTCATTATTGTTATTTTTCTATTCGCTGTATATTTCGCCCCGGCCCAGAGCGGCGACGAGAAGCTGGATAAGCTTATTGAAGAATTTGCCAAAGACGACAAATTCCTTGATCGGGACAAAACCGCCAACAAGCCCGGCGCCGCACCGGCGAATTCCTATTCGGACAAGATAGTCGTGAACAAGGGCTGGAAGGGAGTAGTTCTTGGGGCATCACGTAGCGATATCATCAACGCCCTTGGTCAGCCCTCTAGCGAAAGAACGGACCGCGGCGAAATGAAGCCGATACTGATCTATAGCGAAAAGGGCATCGTTGTCTGGCTCAAGGAAGGTAATGACGGACGAGCGGTCAAGATCTTGTTCTTCGACGACGCGGAGCCGAATAACCCGAATAACGTCGAGCATTTCACATTCTTCGGCGGCAAAGACCTCGTTAAACCCAATGCCGGCATCTTCACCCCTGAAAAAACCTCCTGGGGTTCGAGCCTCGCCCGGACCGTCGCCTCTTACGGCAAGCCCGACAGCCAGACTCAGATAGATGAGCTCGGCACCGCCGTAACGCTCGTGAAATACGGCGAGACCAATTTTTACTTACGCGGCGACAAGCTCTTCAAAATCGCTCTGATCTCGCGTAGTTACTAGATCGTCCTTATACATTGCAGCGGGCCCGCTGCCCCGCAGCGACGGGCCAGAATAATTCCCTCACAAAAAACTCATGAAACCGAACGGTTGCGCTTGACATATGCAACCGTTTGGTTGCATACTTGCGCCCGTCAATATGAAAAGAGATGTTTTTCAAGCGATAGCTGATCCTACCAGGCGGGCGATCATTGCTTTGATCGCGTTGCAGGCGATGACGCCGAACGCTATCGCTGAGCATTTCGATACTTCGCGGCAGGCGGTCTCGAAGCATCTTCGGATACTTACCGAATGCGAGGTTGTCCACCAGGAACAACGCGGGCGGGAGATCTACTACTCGCTCGAGGTCGAAAAGATGAAAGAGATAGACGAATGGCTCGAGCAGTATCGAAGGATCTGGGAGTCGCGTTACGAACAGCTCGATACGCTGCTTGCCGAATTAAAAGAAATAAAGAATAAGGAGCGAAAGAAATGAAACCTGCTGAAGTAAGCACACCGTCGGACCAGGAAGTATTGATCAAGCGGAGCTTTGATGCGGCCGCCGATCTGGTTTGGAGGGCGTACACTGAACCCGCTCTGATGCGTCGTTGGCTAACGGCAATGCCCGGCTGGTCGATGCCGGTATGCGAGATGACCACGGAGGTTGGCGGCAAGTATCGCTGGCGCTGGCGTGATGACGCAAACGGCGTCGAATTTGGGTTTACGGGCGAGATGCTGGAGGTCGCACCGCATTCGAAGATCGTGCATACGCAAGAGTACGACCCCGGAACGATGGGTGGGTCGATGGGCGATGGAGCTTCTGTCATCACGGTCACGTTCAACGAGACGGACGGCGTCACGACCGTTTCGACGTCCATCAAGTTCGCATCGAAGGCCGATCGCGATGCGGCAGTCTCAACAGGCATGACAGATGGCATGGAGATGAGCTATAAGCAGCTCGACGAGGTTCTCGGAGAGGTGGAAAATGCGGCAGCCCGCACCAAGGTCGGAGCATAACTCCCGGTAGCGAATATGAATTTCACTGTAAACAAAGAAACAAAGACAGTAACGATCACGAAGGAGTTCGACGCAGACCGTGAACTCGTCTGGGACGCTTACACGAAGCCCGAACTTCTCGATCAATGGTGGGCGCCGAAACCGTTTTCGTCGCGGACCAAAGTGATGGAGTTTAAGGAGGGCGGCCGCCGTTTCTACGCGATGGTCAGCCCTGACGGAATGGAGCGTTGGGCGGTGCAGCGCTACACCTCGATCACCCCCAAAACCAATTTCAAATTCTTCAACACCTTCGCGGACGAGAATGAGAATCTTCAACTGCCCGGTTCCGATTGGGATTTCAATTTCAGCGAGGAAAACGGCCGGACGAAGGTCCACGTTTCCATCTATAACGAATCGCTCGAACGGATGGAGCGAATTATGGCAGACGACGGCTTCAGGCTGGGGACCGAGGCGCAGCTCAATAATCTGGAAGAACTGCTGGCGAGCCTCGTGGCACAAAGGAGCTAAAATCATGAGGAAATTGACCGCATGCGAATTCATGACGCTCGACGGTGTCATACAGAACGAGGATGAAGGCGACGGCTTCAAGTACGGCGGATGGTTCTTTCCTTTTGCAGATGAGGTGACGGGAGGGGTCGTGCAGGAGCGGCTGGCGAAGCCTGTCGACCTGCTGCTCGGCCGCAAGACGTTCGAGGCGTGGGAGAACTATTGGCCGACGCACTCCAGCTTCTGGCCGAACGTGATGACCGCGACGAAGTACGTCGCCTCGAACACGCGCGATTCGAGCGATTGGAAGCCCAACGTATTCTTAAGCGGAAACCTCGCGGGAAAGGTCGGCGAGCTAAAACAAACTGACGGCCCCGACATCCATGCATTCGGAAGCGCGGACATGCTCCAAACGCTCTTCAAAGCCGACCTCGTTGACGTTCTCGAGCTGATGATCATCCCCGTCACCCTCGGCACCGGCAAACGCCTCTTCCAAAACGGCACCATCCCCGCAGCCTTCAAGGTGACAAACAGCCAGGTTGCGCCGAAGGGAATCATATGTGTAACGTACGAACGCGACGGCGACGTAAAAACCGGGGCACCGGAGATCGATGAGGATGCATGAGATTCACCACAGAGAACGCAGAGAGCACGGAGTGTAATTTTAATTAAGAATCTGGTGGTCACTTCTCAGACCTCGGAGGTCTCTGTGCTCTCTGTGGTGAAATTCTTATGACTTGATCGAAGAAGAATTCCTATGAAGGCACAAGAACAGATCGACGAATACATCGCCTCACATACAGAACCGAAACGCAGCGACTTGCAGGAACTGCACCGCCGCTTTCTGGAAATAATGCCGGGGTGTAAGTTGTGGTTTCTGGATGGCAAGAATGACGAAGGCAAGGTCGTTTCGAACCCGAACATCGGTTTCGGTTCCCGCCCTCATAAGTATGCTGACGGAACCACCCGGGAGTTTTACCAGATCGGCCTGAGCGCGAACAAGAGCGGCATCTCCGTTTACATCCTCGGCATCGACGACAAGAAATATTTGAACGACACCTACGGTAAAGGCCTCGGCAAAGCGACCGTGACCGGATACTGCATCAAGTTCAAATCTCTTAAGGATATAAACGTTGACGTACTCGAAACAGCGATACGTGACGGGGTCGAGCAGACAAGCAAACAATTAACTTAACCAAGATAATGGAATTCGATCCGAGAAATAAAGTTATTCAGCTCTGTGTCCAGGGAATGGGCATGGAAGACAAAGGCGAACCGGAGGAAGCGAGGCAGCTTTTTCTTCAGGCCTGGGACGAGGCGACGAACGACTTTGAGAAATTCACTGCCGCTTATTATGTTGCGCGGCATCAGGCGACGGTTCGCAACAGATTGGAATGGCTCGAGGCGGCTTTGCGGCACGCATTGAAGATAAACGACGTGACCGTAAAGGCTGCCTTCCCTGCCATGTATTCCAACATCGCAAATTGTTATGAGGAGCTGAATGACGCAGAGAACGCGAAGAAGAATAATGAACTCGCGGCTTCGTTCAGCGGCGATCCGGCCGACGATGGCCCCTTTTATCACGGAACGAGAGCTGATCTGCAGGTCGGTGATGTGCTGAGCCCCGGGGGCAATTCGAATTACCAGACCGATCTGGTAATGAATCACATCTATTTCACCGCGATCGCCAACGGCGCGGGGCTCGCCGCCGCGCTGGCTAACGGGAATGGGCCTGAACGCGTCTACATCGTCGAACCGACCGGCACTTTCGAACACGACCCGAACGTCACGGACAAAAAGTTCCCGGGCAATCCTACGCGCTCTTACCGAAGCACTGCCCCGCTAAAGATCGTCGGCGAACTCACCGACTGGGCGCGACAAACGCCCGAGCAGATCCAGGCATGGCGCGAAAAACTCGCGAACAGCAAAGGCGAGATCATCAATTGATCTTTGTAAGGCAATTCATCGAGGTCCGATCATGAAAACAACAGCATTTCTAATGTCGATGCTCTTGACTATGCTCTTTGCAGCCGCAGCGTCGGCTCAGTCGAAACCGATTACGGGGTACGCTCCCGTGAACGGGCTCAAAATGTATTACGAGATCCAGGGCAGCGGCGAGCCTGTTGTGCTGCTGCACGGGGCGTTCATGGCGATCACGGATGAATGGCGTGAGTGGTTCAATGAGCTTGCCAGGACGCGCAAGGTGATCGCCGTCGAGATGCAGGGCCACGGGCGAACGGCGGATATCGATCGGGACATGACCTTCGAAAATCTTTCTGACGATGTAGCGGCTCTGCTCGATCATCTCAAGATCCCGAACGCGGACGTCATCGGCTACAGCCTCGGCGGCGGCGTTGCGCTCCAGACGGCCATTCGCCATCCGGAAAAGGTGCGAAAGGTGGTCAGCATTTCCGCGCCGATGCGGCGTGACGGCTGGGTCATCGACCCGACCGGTTTTTGGTCCAGTTTCACGTGGGAGATGATGAAAGGCACGCCCGCCGAGGCCGGATATAAACAGCTAAGCCCGACCCCGGACGGCTTCCCGAAATTCTTCGATCACCTCAAGGCGACGGCCATGCGGCAATACGACTTCGGTGCCGAAAAGCTCAAGGCGACAAAAGCCCCGATGTTTTTCATCCACGGCGACGCCGACGGCCTTCGCCTCGATCATATCGCCGAAATGTACCGTCTGAAAGGCGGCGATATCCACGGCGACATGCGTCCTCATCCCGAATCGAGACTTGCGATCCTGCCCGACACGACCCACGTCACGCTGTTGAACCGACTCTCCGTTATAGTCCCGATGGTCAACGACTTCCTCGACGCGAAGCCCCAGAAACAGTAGGCCTGGGGATTCGAGCCCCCTCTTGACCAGTTCCGACATATCGCGACGATAGGCCGCAAGGCGGAAGCGTGCCAAACGCCTATCATTTGCAAAGACCGCTGCCGATAAATAAAAATTAGAAATCTCGTTGTTCTTGATTCATTTGGACCATCGTTCATGAATGCTCTGATCGTTTCCCTCTCAATGGCCTTTATCGGGCTTGGGATTTCCTTTTTGTTCAAAGCCTTCGACAAGCGGCTGACGCTGGGCTTCGGACTATTATTTGCCGTTTATATAGCCATCGATGACCTGGTCACGGGTCTGCCGTCCGCGTTCCCTGCTCTCAGGCTCGTGGACGCGCAATGGAACTGGTCGGGGAAGATATATAGCCTGGCGGTCTCCGTCGCGGTACTACTCGCATTGCAGATAAAGCCGTCGGCGGCCGGGATAACCTTCAAGCAGAAAAACCTCAAGGCTTCGCTTATCGCATTGGGCCTCTTCATCATTTGGGGCCTATCGCTGGGTCTTTTGTTCAACCCACCGACGCCGTCCGTAGAGACGATCGCTTTTCAGGGATTGATGCCCGGCCTGTCGGAAGAGCTGGTCTATCGTGGTATTGCTCCGGCGATCCTACTCGGATTCATTCGCGGGAGAGAACCGGAGGAAGGCATTCCTTGGACAGTCGTGTTCATCACGGCTATTATGTTTGGCGTTTGGCACGGACTGGGGTATTCAAATGCCGGATTCTCCTTCGATGTGATGTCGGCGTCGTTCCCTTTCATAGGAGCGATCGCCGGCGGGTGGCTGCGATTTAATAGCGGCAGTTTGCTCTTCCCGATCCTTGTGCACGCTGTAGCGAACGTGGTGTTTCAACTTGCCCCATTGATTCGCTCGTGAGCCAACGGATCTCGAGGTAAACGTATGCCGTCTCGGACGTCGAAATTACAAATATGAAACCTGCAAAAAACACGATCTGTCTTTGGTATAACGGTGACGCTGAGGAAGCGGCGCGGTTTTATGCGGAAACGTTTCCCGATTCGTCGGTCGACGCCGTGCACAAGGCACCGGGGGACTATCCGGCCGGGAAACAAGGCGACGTGATAACGGTGCAGTTCACGGTGATGGGGATTCCCTGCCTGGGGTTGAACGGCGGGCC
>JAEZJR010000321.1 GCA_023415725.1 Acidobacteriota bacterium | reverse complement strand
ACGCCGGAAACCCCGTCGAGCAGCTCGTCCGCGTTCGCGTGGAAAACGTCCTGCCGCGACGTCGCCCTCAGCACCCGCGGGTTCGCGATCCCGAGGTTCCTGAACGCCTGCGTGTAGACGTCCGCGGCGAACTCCGGGTAGTCCGACGCCACGGGGACGATCAGCACCTCCGCCTTGTCGCCGCCGCCCGCGAGCTCCAGGAACTTCCTCAGGATCCGCCGCTCGTTGTACTTGTCCTCCGCCCCGCCGATGACGAGCAAGTGCCCGCCGATGATCTCGCGATCGTGCGCTTCATTCATCTGTAAGTTGTTGAACCCGGACTGAAAATAGCTTTACGTTAAGGTATTGTAATGGCGGGTTTTGGTCAAGAAAAACACTTACATCGACTGGGCTTAGATCAACTGTTCGCCCTCGTCGCGCGTGAACCGAGCTCCCCAATTGTCCTGGACATCCGTTCCAACGCCTTTTCCACAGCCCTTGCGGTCTCGACTCGACCCGAACTCTGAAGCGCTCCCTGAAGGTCCCTCAGCGTTTGCTCCAGCTCTCGCGTGAGCGCGAATTCACCCAGAACGGAAAGCGATCTTAATAAGAGGTCTTCCAAGCGCTCTATACGACTTTCTGGAATCCGATCGAGAATGATGACGAATGTTCGCATGATTTCCGTAAAGCTCTGATGCTGCATCGATTCGGAGGCGACGACCGCCAGTGTCTCAAACGAATCTAGCAGCGTCTCGAACGTTCGGTCGTGGTATACCACGGCCACGGCTTTCGCCCGCCGCTCGGGTAATTTCTCCTCTGACCAGCGCGACATTATGTCCCTCAGCGATCTGATCACCGAAAGTCCAGGAGCGGGATTGGATTTCGACGTGGATATTGAGGTCCAGGCGATGGTTTCAAGTTGCGTCACGCCATACGCCGGATCGTAAGCGATGTCGCGTTCGCGCTCCAATTCGATCCCTTTGATGACGGCCTTCGCTATCTTTTCCGCTGACTGGTGCGACCCGCTCCGCACTATGGCGATTGTGTCTCGATAACCGACAAAATCTCCGATCGATACCATTAGTACTATTTCGGCATCGGCACCATCGAGCACTTTGGAGATCAGGTCCAAATTCACCCGAGTTAGATATCCGTGCACTTCGGAGACGACTGGGGCGTCGAAACCTTCGGAAACTGCCGGCTTCGGCCTCGTTTGGGCGATGAACTCGGATTGTCGAGCACGTGCAAGCAGAATGTGCCCGTGGATCGCGTCGATGATCTCATCCGGCCGCATCTGGTGGATGGTGGTGTAAAGCAGAAGGAGTAATAAATAGAGAGCGATGACCGTACCGCAAAACGCGATCGAAGCCCCGAAGACCGGGTTGAAGGGTTCGTTCACGGTCGCGAGGGTCACAAGCGAGAAAAGGGCAAGACCGACGAAGAAGCCGAAGTAGATCTGATTCATTCTACGCCGCAAGAACTGATCAAATACCTGACCCGTCATCGACCCCGCAGATTGTTGAACCGCCACCAATAGCAAAGAGATCGTGATCGACGTTAGCGTGATGATGCCGGCGGCGATGGCTTCCAGTAACCCGGAAGTAGCCTCGCTGTTAG
Source organism: Acidobacteriota bacterium (assembly GCA_023415725.1). Classification (GTDB taxonomy): domain Bacteria; phylum Acidobacteriota; class Blastocatellia; order Pyrinomonadales; family Pyrinomonadaceae; genus OLB17. The sequence goes on along the minus strand of JAEZJR010000321.1, from coordinate 1,699 downwards.
CGAACACATGTGATCTGAGAAAATCCCTGAACGGAAGGAGAAATTCCAGCCTCAGCGAATCCAAATGGTATGTTCCGAACGCAAGCGCGAGAAACGCGACGATGATGCCGGTAGGGACGAGCAGAAATTCTTCAAGCGCCCGCCGGAAAGCGAGAAAGGCATTCCGGACCAGGTTCCGAACCGACTGTGATTCTGCGGGACCCATCTATCTCGATCGTGTACCGAGATCGGCTCCCGCGTCTGTATGCCCCCTTTCACTCTAGGTTATGCACGAGCTTGTGGTCCTATACCGCTGCTTCTGCCCCCTGAGCACGGTTGTGGATCTCCTGCAGGCTCCTCACGACCACGTCTTCCTGAGCGATCTTGTTCGAGATCGCTTCCACGATCGCCTCTGCTCCTGTCATCGTCGTTACGCAAGGAACGTTGAATTGCAACGCTGCTTTGCGGATCGCCTTCTCGTCATAGTGTGAGACCTTCCCCAGCGGCGTGTTGATGATCAGATCGATCTCGCCCTGGCGGATGAGGTCGGCGATGTTCGGGCGGCCCTCGTTCACCTTGAACACGTCCTCGCATTCGAGGCCCACTTCACGCAGCCGGATCGCCGTCCCGTGCGTCGCCACAAGGCTGAAGCCAAGCTTGGCGAGCCGCCGCGCGAGCACCACAGACTGCCCTTTATCCGCATCCATCACCGAAATGAACGCCTTGCCGGAGAGCGGCAGTTTCAGCCCTGCGCCTTCCATGGCCTTTCCGTAAGCCTCGGCGAACGTTGCACCGATGCCCATCACCTCGCCCGTCGAGTGCATCTCCGGCCCGAGGATGGGATCCGCGCCCGCGAATTTCTTGAACGGGAACACCGGCGACTTCACGAAGATCTGCGGTACCGCCAGCATGTCCGGCAGATTGTATTCCGCCAAAGTCTTCTCACCCGCCATCACCAGGGATGCGATCTTTGCGATCGGTACGCCCGTCGCCTTGGCAACGAACGGCACGGTCCGCGACGCCCGCGGGTTCACTTCGAGCACAAAAACGCGGTCGCTTTGCACGGCGAACTGAATGTTCATCAGCCCCTTCACCTTGAGCCCGCGTGCGAGCAGCTTCGTGTAATGCTGGATCGTCTCCAGGTGCTCGACGGCGATCCTCTGCGGCGGCAGCACGCTCGACGAATCACCCGAGTGGATCCCCGCCTCCTCGATATGCTCCTGAATTCCTGCAACCACCACGGCCGTCTCATCCGCGAGAGCATCCACGTCGATCTCACCCGCGCGTTCCAGGAACTTGTCGATCAATATCGGCTTCTCCGGAGAGGCGTCGACCGCTGTCCTCATATATTCGACCAGCGACGCCTCGTCATAAACGGCCGCCATCGCTCGTCCGCCCAGCACGAAACTGGGCCTAACTACAACCGGGTACCCGATCTCAGAAGCGATCTCTTTCGCTTCCTCCGGCGATACGGCAGTCCCGTTCGGCGGCTGCGGGATGTTCAGTTCTTTGAGCAATGCCGAGAATCGCTTCCTGTCCTCTGCCAGATCGATCGAATCCGGGGCCGTCCCGATTATGGGCACACCCGCCGCGTCCAGTTTGTCCGCCAGATTCAGAGGCGTTTGCCCGCCGAACTGCACGATCACGCCTTCCGGCCGTTCCGTCTCGACGATGTTCATCACGTCCTCGAACGTCAGCGGCTCGAAGTACAGGCGGTCGG
>JAEZJR010000286.1 GCA_023415725.1 Acidobacteriota bacterium | reverse complement strand
GCATGTAGCGGATCGCGAGGGCGGAATAGCCCTGCTCGCGCAAATCTCGGAAGGTGAAGAAATTGCCCTTTGATTTGGACATCGTCACGTCGTCGATCTTGAGGAATTCGCTGTGGATCCAGTACTTCGCGAACTGCTTGCCGGTGGCACCTTCGCTCTGGGCGATCTCGTTCTCGTGATGCGGGAACTGCAGGTCCATGCCGCCGGCGTGGATATCGAACGTCTCGCCAAGGTACTTCATCGACATCGCGGAGCACTCGATGTGCCAGCCGGGGCGGCCGCGGCCGAACGGGGCGTCCCAACCGGGCTCCTCACCCTCGGGTACCAGCTTCCATAGTGCGAAATCGCGGGCGTCTTCTTTCTCGTATTTATCAGTATCAACACGCTCGCTGCCGCCCGTGATGTTTCCGGAAAACTTGATCTTCGAGAGTTTGCCGTATTCGGGGAACGCGGCGATCCGGTAATAGATCGAACCTTCGGACTCATAAGCGTGGCCGTTCTCGAGGAGTTTCGCGATGATGTCGATCATCTCCGCGATGTGGTGCGTCGCACGAGGCGTGACTTCGGGGCGTTCATTGCCGAGGGCATCGAAGTCTTCCCAAAAGTACGTGATAAAAGGGGCCGTGAACTCGTCGATGGTGATGCCGCGTTTGGCCGCCTCGTTGATGATGCGGTCGTCGATGTCGGTGAGATTGAACACGTGGGTGACGTCGTAACCCTTGTATTTAAGGTAGCGCCGGAGGATGTCGCCGAAGACGAACGTACGGAAGTTACCGATGTGGGCGAAATTCCAGACGGTCGGGCCGCAAATGTACATTCGGGCCTTGCCTTCTTCCAACGGCCGAAACTCTTCCTGCTGACGCGTTAAGGTATTGAAGAACCTAAGCATACAAAAAATAGATCGTTTATCCGAAACAGAAATAATAACCCAAACCGGCTAAAAACAGCCCGTCGGGAACGGATTAATTTTGGGAGAAATAGGCGTGCTAGGAGCGACAGCGGCAGGTGCTGTTCTGGTGGATGGAAATGAACTCTTTGAGCTTCATTGAATATTCTTACGAATATATGGGTTGAAAGTTCTTATTTTGCAGCAGTCGGGTCCAAAAGCAAAATATCGAGTCGCCGGTGGCGGCCCGCTGATACAAACTTTACTTAAAACACGCCTTATAATATTAGGGGTAGCATTTCACCTCATATATACCCGATCTCGATGAAAATCCTTTTCGCTTCGGCAATCCTTTTCCTCGCGGCGACTGTCGGCCTCGGCCAGGTGATCGCGTCTCCAAAGCTTTCTAAACAAGTTGAACTTTTGGGCGTTGTGTTCCGGTTGGCAGAGGCGCCAGAATATAGCCACGAGACTTACAAAGCCTACACCGACGCGATCCATAAACATTTTGATTCGTACAAGGGACATAACGCGGTCGCCCTTGCGAAGAATCTCCACCAGAATGGTGCCGGTTACTCTTATGTCGCGTCGCTCGCGGTTCATCTGACAGAACCGGGAGCTCTGAATCTCGCGGCCCCGCTGAACAAGGATGACCTGAGGGCGTTCGGAGGGCAGAAGAAGATCGACGGCTTTCTCGTCGCGCTACGGGATTTCTACAGAGTCTCGAATTTTGAGGGATTCTGGGCGGTTAATCAGGATCGCTTCGCATTGGCCGAACGGAATTTCGAAAGCTTGAGCAAAAGCCTTCATCCGGAATGGTTCGACTCATTCTACGGAGTCAAGTTCAAGGGGAACTTCAAGATCTTGATCGGGATGGGGAACGGCCCGAATTTTTACGGCCCGAGCGTCACGTACAAAGACGGTTCGCAGGATATTTTCGCCGTGTTCGCGCCGTTGATCGATGGTGGTGAACCACGGCTGCCTTCGAACGCTCTGGTGTTCACCGTCCACGAATTCAATCATTCATTCGCTAACCCTTTTATCAACCGGCACGAGAAAGAATTCGAGCCCTCTGCCTCGAAGCTCTTTACGAAGGTCAAGAATGAAATGAGCGATCTGGCGTACAAGACCTGGAAGATCGTGATGTACGAATCGCTGGTGCGTGCGGCTACCAACACATATCTATTAAAGTACAATCCGAAACTGGTCGCGGGTAACCGATACGGGGACATGTTCGAGCAGAAGTTCGTGTGGGTGGACGCTTACACGGACCTGTTAAAGGAGTACGAAGCCGAGAGGGGAAAATATAAAACTCTCGACGCATTTGTGCCACGAATGGCGGAATTCTTTGAAAAAGCAGCGGAAAATGATCTGGGTGGCTACGTTGCGGAATTCGAAAAACGGACCGCCCGGGTTTCGCGGGTCGACCTTCGGACGGACAACATAAGGGAAGTCGACTCGGATCTGAGCGAGATCAGGATCGTTTTCGACCGGCCGCTGGATGGAAAGGGAATTTCCGTGAATGTTAGCCAAAATAAAGGTGATAAGTTCCCAGAGTTGGTCGGAGGGCGATCGGCAGCGTCATTCGCCAACGGGAACATGGAATTCGTGATCAAGGTGAAGCTCGAGCCCAACACGTCGTACGGATTCGTCCTGACCGGGAGCGGTTTTCAAACGCCGGAAGGGTATCCGCTAAAGCAGTACGAGGTCAGTTTCAGGACGAAATAAGAGGTCGTGTGGGGGCGGCGTCGGAACAGGCGTGATCTGCGGACTTAGAGGGCCAATCCTGCAACCGTTTCTGGCTGGGCACCGGGGTAAGCGTCAAGATCGGGCCCGACATATTCAGCTCGGGCCCGGTCGGAAAAGAACAGTTCGCGGCTGTAGAACTTGAGTGGGTAGTCTTTGTCGAAAAGTTCGCAAAGGCTATTCGCTTTATCAACGAACGAAAGCTCTTTATGCATAAGCGAGAACGCATAGGCGGTCCGCATCCAGAAGACCGTTATGGTCTCGTGATAGGGCATCTCCTTGGTCAGGTCGAGGCCGAAGCCATTTTCCAGCAGGTGAAGGATGCCGCTCCGCATCTTTGCCGTTGCGGTTTCCAGGTCATTTTTCTCTAAGTAACAGAGCGCCACGACGAGGTGCTCCGCGTGCTTCCAATCCTCGCGGGTGATGGTCGCTTCTTCGAACGACCTGAGTAACGCGTAAATCTCCTTTTCACTGTTGTATTTTCTTAACATAACCTTTCTCCAACCTGGCCATTTTCAGCAGCCGATGGCCGACTCGAACGTCATGCCCTCCCTTATGGTCAGGCTCCTGAAAAAGAAAAAAGACAGAACGAAACCGGCCGCTTTGGCCCGAATCATTCTGTCTCGAACTCGAACCAATATAATAATCTAGTTGATAGCTTGTCTCAACATTTTAATTGCCGTCCTCCTGGCTCCCGCCAACAGGCTGTAGACCGAAATGCTCGATAATTTGCGTCGCGGCCTCGCACGGCTCGAGATCCGTGGTGTCGATCACGAGCGATTCGCGGCCGGGGTACCTCGAACGCAAATCGTAGCGTTTCAGTGAGCCATCGATAGAATCCGGGTCGGTCAGCTTGCCGATCCTTACTCGAGAGTCGTTCCCGATCCGTGTTTTCAGGACTTCGGGATCGCACTTGAGCAAAACGAGGTGCACCTCACCGCCGTTGCCCTCCGCACTCGCGATCAGCTTTGAAAAATGCTCGTCGTCCTCGCCGAAGGCATAGACGAACGTATGGATCAGATCGACTCCCTCACGAGCTGCTTCGGCGATCGTGGAGAAACGGATCGTTTCGATCATCCGCAAAAACGGAGGCGTGCCGAAATCGAACACCGGCTTGACGCAGTCGATGCTTAGGTGGTTGTGGAACACCTTGAAGCCAGTGCGTCTGGCCAGTTCGGTCGCTATTGTCAATTTGCCGGCCGCCGGAGCGCCGTAGAGTATTACGAGTTTCATCGCGTCACCTCCAGACAACCGAACGGCCGCAAAAACGTAGGACAGGCTGTTAGCCTGTCCCTCTCTGAAAAACGAAAATTTAAGTGTATATCGGACAATGCGGACCCATCTGATCGAAACAAATGTCCGCGTGGTTGCAAAAAGAACAGGCTAACAGATTGTTCTACGCGGCGAGGTCGAGTGATCCGACGACGGCCCCGTCGTCGTATTCGTGGGAATTGTCCATGAAAAGATACTTTTTCCATTCCGGACGCGACTCGGCGTAGTGGCAAAGCAGCACGTGGTCGAGGCCGAGGCGGAGCAACTTCTGCGAAGTGAGAAGGGGCATCCTGGCCTGTTCGGGAGTGCGGTTGCCCTTACGCTGGTTGCATTTGACACAGGCGGTCACAAGGTTCGCAGCGGTGCTCTCGCCCCCCTGTGCGCGGGGTAGGATGTGGTCGAGAGTGAGGTCCTTGGCGTGCTTGTGCTCGCCGCAGTACTGGCAGCGATAGCGGTCACGGATGTAGATCCTCGCACGCTTCATCGTCGTCTCGCGTCGGTTGCGTCGGACGTTTATGTAGTGACGCAGGCGAATCACGGACGGGACCTTGAATGTCGTCGAAGGGGAACGAAGGACGTTTTCGCCGTCGTGCTCTTCGATAAAGACCGCGCCGCGAAACCACAAGCATACCGCACGGGCGACACCGACCGTCCCGAGCGGCTCGTAAGAAAAGTTCAAAAGCAAAACTCGTCCTGTAAGCAAACTCCTTCTCCTCCTTTTGGGTCAATTGTAATTTAATGTATAAGCACAGTTTCTAGCAAGCACAATATGTAGTTGCTTAACTGTTTCGTGAAACAATATATCCGTTTCCGAGCTCAGTTTTTAGACAGCGTTCTGATCCAAGGTCTGTATCCGGCCAAACGCCCGGGAAACCGGTACTTCTCCGCCGATAAAAACTCTTGCAATCAAACTCATTTTGGACGAACATCTGTAGGCATTAATCCTAAGAAGCGACGGCCGACACGTTTGACGGCATACCATGCACCTGTGGTTCCGCGGTCCTTTAGGCGTAATCGCGTTGATCGGCTACCCGGCCAAATCATCGGATGCAGGCTGGTAAAGCCAAAATTTTCCTGAATGGCGAGGTCCCAATATTTATTTTGATGACCGATCATCGCCTCGGGATAGCCAGATCGCTCTCTTTCGCTCCTGAATGAAGCCTAAAAGAGATCCAAAACGAGACGTTGAGCGGCTCCCCAGGGGGTCGGTCGATCCTCGGATTGAGGTCGCGAACAATGACAGAAGTGGTTCGTCCGTGACCGAAGAGCTGGATCTACTCCATAAAATCGTCGACGGCCTGCCAGGGACATTCTACATTCTCAATAAGCATCAACAGCTGATCAGATGGAATAAGCATCTCGAAGAGATATCGGAGTTTTCCCCTGCCGAAATACGGGCTTCACATCCATTAGATTTCATCGCCGAAGATCAACGGGCTCTCGTTGCTGAGCGTATCAATGAGGTTTTCAACTCCGGTTCGGCGGAAATCGAGGCCGACCTTCAAACGAGGTCTGGGCGGTGCATTCCTCACTATTTCAATGGGGTGCTGATCGACATCGACGGCGAGCCGCACGTGATGGGGATGGGGCTGAACATCACCAAGCGTCATCTCGCCGAGCAGAGACTGGCCCTGGTGCTGAAGGCGGGCCGACTGGGCACCTGGATGTGGGACATGGAGACCAACCTTTCGGTCTTCAACCAACAAGAATTCGAACTGCTCGGGATGGAGCCGTCGAACACGCCGGTCAAAACCGATGACTTCTTTAAGCGTGTACATCCCGATGATCGAAAGGAACTGCGCCGTCGGGTAAAGACCGCGCTCAAACGAAAGGGATACTTCGAACACGAGTTCCGGATCATTCGCCCCGACGGGAAGATATGTTGGATCGCCGGCCGTGGGGAGGTCGTGTACGGCGGGGCCGAAGAGCATACCCAAATGTTCGGGGTGAATTACGACATCTCGGAACATAAGCGCCACGAGGAAGAACTCGAGAAGACGAACTATCTGCTCGAAACAGTGCTCAACAGCATTC
>JAEZJR010000258.1 GCA_023415725.1 Acidobacteriota bacterium | reverse complement strand
GCACCCCCGCGGAATCGAGCGCGTTCTGCGACCCGCCACACGAGGCGAGAGCCACGGTACCCAGAAGGGCCGTCATTTTCGCGATCGATCGTTTCATTCGGGTCTTTCGGCAGACGGAGGAATGACCGCGTCGTTCGGCTTTTCGCGGTCCTTGGAATTCTCAGGCTCCTTAACCTGCATATTGTCGTTGCGCCCCGGGGCGGCGTCTTTCGGCACCTGCCCGCTTAGGCTGCGAACGTATGCGGCGAGCTGCCAGATCTGGTAATCGGGGAGTTTGCCGCGGAAGGACGGCATCCCGTTCGGGCGGCCCTCGACGATCGTGCCGAAGATCTGTTCGGGACGGCTGCCGTAGATCCATTTGTCGTCCATCAAGGCCGGCCCGATGGCCCCGCCGCCGTTCGCGTGGCAACCGGTGCAGTTCATTTGCGAGAAGAGGCGCTTGCCCTCAGTTAGAGCGAATGCGTTCTCCTCGTACTCGTTCACGACCGCGGGCTGCGGGAGCGGTTCGCCGGGCTGCAGTGTTGAGAGCTGCTTCGAATTGATGCGGTCGGCCTGCGGAGCCTCGACGCGGAAACCGCGCTCCTCGCGCTCACAAGCGACGGCGATCAGCGTGATGGATGCGAAGATCAGGATCGCGCGTCTCATCGGGCTACCTCCTGCGTCAGGGAATGATCGGCGCGGGGGACCTTGTATGACGCGAGGATCGCGTCGATGTCCGGGCGGCGGCGATCGAGGATCTGCTCGATCGTGTCCTTTAGCTGATCTTCGCCGCGGCGGATGCCGACCGCAATATCGTACGTGAAGGGCAGATAAGGCAGATCGATCTCAGGCGAAACCGGGCGGACCGTGAGCTTGCCCGGATGCTTGTTCGCGAAATAGCCGGCCAGCGGGCCCCAGGCGACGGCGACGTCGACCTCTTTATTCAGCACGGCGTCGATTATCTGTGCGGGCGGGTTATCGCGTTTGTAATCGCCGTAGACGGTGTAGCCGCGGACGTTCGCGACGATGCCGCGGTTCGAAAGGGCGTGAGCGGGCGGTGAATTAGCACCGTCGTCGCCGATCATCTGCACACCGATGGTCAGATCGCGAAGCTGCGGGTCGTCGAAGGACTCGATATTGATGTTGCGATCGGCCCGCGTGACGAAGACGTAGGTCGATCTGTAATACGGTTTCGTCGTGGCGGAGAGTTCGAAGCTCGCGGGGACGCCGATGACGACGTCGCACACCCCGGCACGGAGCGTATTGCGGAAGAAACCTCGACGCTGTGCCCACCAGGTGTACTCGACGGGACGGTTCATATCCTTCGCGATCAGATCGGCGATCTTGTTTTCGAAGCCTTCCTGCTTCTCGTTGGAGAAGGGGAGGTTGTTCGGGTCGGCACAGACGCGAAGGGCGGTTTCGGAGGCTGGGATCTTGGTTTGCTCGGGCGGCTCGATGTAGCGCTTTTCGGGGGCTTTTGCTTTTTCGACCGTCGAAGCGCAGGCCGAAATGAACACTCCGAGCGTAAATACGAGCGCTATCATGGGCCAGCGCGTGTTCGTGCCGAAGCGGCACTCATGCAGCCGGTGGCGGCTGCGTTCCCGGCGAGGACGGCTGCACTCGCCGGCAGGGTGCCGGCGTTCCATTCTAGGGAAGCGCGAAGACATAGAGCGTGCCTCCTTTTTGAGTTGCGGCCGGTAGGTCCTGAAGGGCTCCGCCCCAGCCATTGCCCGCAGTCTCGTCGCGCGTGTCGAGGTCGGCGACGACGATGGAACCGGGCCATCCGCCGATGCCGGAGAGGATCGCGACGTACTGCTTTCCGTCCGGCCCGCGATAGGTGACTGGCTGGCCGATAATTCCGGAGCCTGTCTTGAACTGCCACAAAAGCTCACCAGTGCGGGCGTTCAGGGCTTTGAACCATCCCTCCATGTTCCCGTAGAAGACGACGTCGCCCGCCGTGGCGAGCACGCCGCTCCAAACGGGGAAATTCTCCTGTATCTGCCACGCGGGGCGGGCATTTACGGGATCCCAGGCGGTAAAGAGTCCGCGATGGCCGCCAGGGCCGGCGTAATACTTCGCGTTGACGCCGACGTAAGGCGTGCCCGCGATGTAGTTCGCCTCGATACCCTCGTAGTCCATGCACAAATTGTTGTGCCCCATGTAGAGCCAGCCGGTCTTGTAGGAATATGCCGACGGGTTCCAATCTTTAGCTCCCGGCGACGAGGGACAGATCTCGCGGACGACCTTGCCGGTCTGCGGTTCTTTTTCGGGATTCGGGATCAGGCGGCCGGTAGAGAGGTCGACGCCCTTGCTGCCGGTGTTGTAAACGAACGACGTGGCGGAGAGCACCTGCCCTGTTGCACGGTCCATCACATACATATAACCGTTGCGGCCGGGATGCAGAATAATCTTACGGTTCTCGCCGTTGATGGGCAGATCGACCAGGACGTTCTCGTTTATCTCATCGTGGTCGTATAGATCGTGGGGATTGGCCTGGTAGAACCAGACAGCCTCGCCGGTGTCGGGGTTGCGGGCGAATATTCCGGCGGACCACTTGTTGTCGCCGGGGCGAAGCTCGGGATTCCAGACGCCGGGGTTCCCGGTGCCGTAGAAAATGAGGTTCGACGCGGGGTCGTACGAGATCCAGCCCCAAACGTTACCGCCGCCGATCTTCCATTGCTCAGGCGGCCATGTGTGGACGCCGAGGTCCTTACCCTTGTCCGTATCGTAAAAAGGCTTGAAATTCGGACCGATCAGCACGTCTGTGTCGGGGCCGGTACTGTACGCCTTCCAGGCGAGTTGGCCCGAGTTCGCATCGACCGCAGCGAGCCAGCCGCGGACGCCGAACTCGCCGCCGCTGTTGCCGACGAGTACTTTGTTGTTGACGACGATCGGGGCCATCGTGACGGTCTCGCCGATGTTGATGTCGCCGAGTTTGGTTTTCCAGATCTCTTTGCCTGTCGCGGCGTCGACGGCGCAGGTGTGGCCGTCGAGCGTGTTGATGAAAACGCGGCCGTTCGAATAGACGGCACCGCGGTTCACGGTATCGCAGCAGGCCACGCCCTGGGATGCGGATTCGGGATTAGGCTCGTACTTCCATTTGACGTTGCCGCTGTTTTTGAGGTCGAGCGCGTAAAGGATGTTCGGGTAGGGCGTGACGACGTACATCGTGTCGCCGACGACGATCGGAGCGGCTTCCTGGCCGCGGTTGACGCCGGTCGAGAACGTCCATGCGACCTTCAGGCCGGCGACGTTCGACGTGTTGATCTCGTCGAGACCGCTGTAGCGAGTGCTTTCGTAATTCTTCGCCGCCATCGGCCACTGCCCGTCCTCCGCAGGGGGCACACCGGGAGTGGTGGCAACTGCGCCTGGGGAATTTACGGTTGTTGGCGTATTGGTGGGTTGGCCGCACGCTAATTGCAGTGAAGCGAGAGCCACGAGAGCAATGAACCGGACGAAAGCCGCACTGAAACTTCGCCGCATGCGGATCGGTCTTGCCGATGAACAGGGGAGAAGCGGGTTGCAAAGGCATCGCATATGGCAATGTTCCGTTAACTGCATTGAGTTAACCGCCTTATCAGCAACGCTTCCGTAAGGACTATTACAATGCCCGATTGAGAATCTACTTCAGGTGTTGGAGAAGCCCGGCGTCCCCACCGCGACCTTGATCGCGTTGTGGTCTGCGGGAGCGTCGATCGAAGGTTGCTCCAGACGGCTGCTCGGAACGTTACAATTGTACTGACCCTTTAACAAATTCGCGCCACTCTTGAACACGGAGGTGCAAAAATGGCGGGTTCAGGCAAATTCGGTTATAGCCGCAATGTGGAGTTCGGTTTCGACGATGCCGTAAAGCGCGTAAAGGATACCCTCAAGGATGAGGGTTTCGGCGTTTTGAGCGAGATAGATATCGACGAGAAGCTTAAAGAAAAACTAGGGGTGGAGTTTCGCCGCTACAAGATCCTGGGGGCATGCAATCCGCCGCTTGCATACAAGACGCTGCAGGAGGATCTCGACATCGGGCTACTGCTGCCGTGCAATGTCGTAGTGTATGAGGCGGACGAAGGCGGCGGCTCGGTGGTCGCGGCGATAGACGCTTCGGCAATGCTTTCGGTGGTGGGCGAGAATCCGAAGATCGCGGAGGTTTCGGCGGAGGTGGACCAGAAACTGCGGCGGGCGGTGGACAATATCTGAAAGCGTGGGATGATCCACATCGTTAAGGGCGAATTTGTATACGATCCGCGCGGGAGTGTTTCGTCAGGGATCGGAGAAATGGAGATGGAGTTCCGATAGATCTGCCTCGTCCGGACGAGGCGCTGATCGCGACAGAACGGTTTCTAGGATCACATAAAATACGATAGTTCGAATCACGATTCGAATTTGCGAATTTCTTTATGCGTTCGACCGCCAGCGTTTTTCGGTCAGTCGCATTTTCTTCAATATTTTCCTGATCAATTTGCAACCTTCTCACCTCGAGAAGCGTTTCTGCGTTCACGGTTCAAAAAGATGTATCGGATGATCGATCCGAAGCGTCATTAATTCCGGCCGAACCGAAATTCGATAGATATCAGTGCAGCGGCGTAGCGCCGCCGCCGGGTACAGGAGTGCACCCGGGGTGGTAGAGGTGTGTCTGCGGTCCGGGTTCATCGGTATTCATATTTCAGATACGGAGGGATCATATGTTGCAGCGATCATTCGCATTTTTCCTCACGTTACTGTTCATAGCGTCGGCGGCGGCGCAAAATCCCCACGGTACGGAGAAATTGGAGAAACTCGCCTTCGAAAGGCTTGCAGTCGGCGACGCCGATGGGGCGATCATGGATTTCACCCGCGTGATCGACCGCCTTACCCGGATCGACGATCCGAAGGCGGGAATGTCCTCGGAGAAGAATTCGTCGTTGTTAGGGGACGGGATACGCGTGGCGGACCCGTACGCGGCGAACGCGTTCATCGGGCGCGGGCGTGCATACGTGGCGAAACGTCAGCTGGACGAGGCGATCAGGGATTTCGACCGGGCGATCTCTGTCGCACCGGCGGAGGCGGGCGGGTACTTTCTGCGCGGTGCTGTGCGGCTTTCCCAGAAGAAGCACCAACTCGCGATGGAGGATTTCGAAAGGGCCTTGAAACTCGATCGGAAACACGCACCATCGTACGCGGGCAGGGGGATGACCAAACTGGAACTGGGCGATGCTAAAGGGGCCCTGGCTGATTACGACCGGGCGATCGAACTGCAACCGCGTAACGCAGCGCTTTATGCGCATCGGGCCGAAGCACGGCAGGAACTGCAGGATATGGAGGGCTCGCGAACGGATTACGAGGAAGCTCTCCGGCTGAAGCCGGACCTTGTGATGGCGCTGCGCGGGCGAGGAATTTGGTGGATGCAAGCGGGCGAACCGGAGAAGGGGATCGCTGATTTCGATCGGGCGCTGCAGATCACGCCGCAAGACGAGCGCTCTTACATCGGGCGAGGGATGGCAAACTTAAGGCTCGGCAACTCTGCGGCGGCCGAAGCCGACTTCGCGGAAGCTATCCGTTTGGCTCCGGACCTCGCCGCAGAGATCGCCGCGGGCCGTAAACGGTTCGAGTCGATGGCCAGGTATCGACGGTAGAGGGCCAGAGCGGCGGATACAACCGCGAATTCCACACTTCTTCAACCTACAAGGGCCTGGTGAAAACCAGGCCCTTGTTTTTTGCGTATTACCTAAAAGACGAGCATTTTCCATCCAATAGAAAGTAGGAGTAAACAAATATGTCTTTTCGCCGCGTAAGATCCACTTTCGCGATCATATTCTTAGTCACGGCGGGCGTATTCGCCCAGGCTCCGCAGCCGGCACCGGACCCGTCGGTGCTCACTCTGGACCGAATATTCAATTCGGACGATTTCGCGGGGAAGGGGATCGGCCCGCTCAGGTGGCTGAAATCCGGTGATGCTTATTCGAAGGTCGAACCTTCGGCCACGGTCAAAGGCGGAACCGACCTGGTTTCATACGACGCGGCGACGAACAAGCGTACAGTGCTGATCTCCGCGGATAAACTCGTCCCGCAGGGGGCGGGCGAACCGCTGAAATTGAACGGCTACGAATGGTCGCCCGACAACACGAAGATGCTCGTCTACACGAACTCGAAGAAGGTGTGGCGGCTTAACACGCGGGGGGATTATTGGGTGCTCGACATCGCGAGCGGGAAATTGAGCAAACTGGGCGGCGATGCGAAACCCTCGACGCTGATGTTCGCGAAATTTTCCCCGGACGGCACCCGAGTCGGATACGTGCGGGAGAATAACATCTACGTCGAGAACATCGCGGACGGGAAGATCACACAGCTCACAAATGATGGCTCGCGGACGATGATCAACGGGACGTCCGATTGGGTCAACGAGGAGGAGTTCTCGTTGCGTGATTGTTGGCGGTGGAGCCCGGACGGGAAGGCGATCGCTTACTGGCAGTTCAACGCGGAGGGGATCAAGGATTTCGTCCTGATCGACAACACGAAGGGTTTGTATCCCGAACTGACGTATATCCCTTATCCGAAAGCGGGGACGACGAATTCGGCGGTTCGCGTGGGTGTGGTCAGCGCGGCTGGTGGAGCGACAAAGTGGATGAACACCCCAGGCGACCTTCGCCAGAACTACATAGCGATGATGGACTGGACGGACAACTCGAACGAGATCATCCTCCAGCACCTTAACCGGCTGCAGAACACGCTGCAGTTGATGATCGCTAATGCCCAAACCGGTGAAGTGAAGACCATCCTGACCGAAAAGGACGACGCGTGGGTGGACGTTTTCATGCCGAAGATGCGGTGGCTGGAAAACGGGAAGCGATTCCTGTGGTTCAGCGAAAAGGACGGGTGGCAGCATATCTACTCGGTTTCGCGTGACGGTTCGGATGCGAAGCTGCTAACGCCGGGGAACTTCGACGCCTTGTCGGCTCCAGGTGTAGATGAGGCAGGCGGATGGCTCTATTACATCGCCTCGCCGGAGAACGCGACGCAGCGGTATCTATATCGGACCCGCCTTGACGGCAGCGGCCGTGCGGAGAGGATTACACCGGAGAACCAGTCGGGCTGGCACAACTACAACATCTCGCCGACAGGCACGTGGGCGATACACAACTACTCAGGTTTCACTACCGCTCCGAAATTCGAGGTCGTGAATCTCTCGACCAAGGCGGTCGCCAGGACGATGGAGGACAATTCGGCGCTTCAGGCAGCGATCGACAAGATCGCCAAGGGCCCGCAGGAGTTCATTAAGGTGGACATCGGCGGCGGTGTGACGCTCGACGGCTACATGCTGAAGCCGCCGGGATTCGATCCGAACAAGAAATACCCGATCCTTTTCTACGCTTACGGGGAACCGGCGGCACAGACCGTGACGGACGCCTGGGGGGATACGGAGTATTTGTGGCATGCGATGCTGGCGCAGCAGGGCTACATCGTCGCGAGCGTGGATAACCGCGGAACTCCCGCCCCGAAGGGGAGTGCCTGGAGGAAGGCGATCTACAGAAAGAACGGGGTCGTGAACTCTGCTGACCAGGCGAATGCGGTGAAGGCGATCATCGCGAAGATGCCTTACGTTGACGCCTCGCGTGTCGGGATCTGGGGTTGGAGCGGCGGCGGCGTTTCGACGCTCAATGCGATGTTCTGTTACCCGGATATGTACAAAACGGGGATGGCGGTTGCACCGGTGCCGGACCAGCGTTATTACGATACGATCTACACAGAGCGTTATATGGGCCTCCCGGATCAGAACGCCGCGGATTACAAGCAAAGCTCACCGATCACGTTCGCGAATGGGCTGAAGGGGAATTTGCTGATCGTTCACGGCACTGGCGATGATAACGTTCACTACCAAGGGACGGAGATGCTCATCAACGAGCTTATCCGGCTGAACAAGCAGTTCTCGATGATGGCCTACCCGAACCGGACGCACGGAATTTTCGAAGGGGAAAACACGACGCGGCATCTTTACGGGCTGCTGACGAAATACCTCAACGAGCATCTTCCGGCTACGGCAGAAAGGACGCTAGTCGCGGGTGCGGCGGGCCGCTAGTTCACAACCCATCAACACAAAAAAAATCGGGAGGGCCCAGGCCCTCCCGATTCGCGTTAGTCCAGTCCTAGTCTGGTCGAACTAGAAGCTGAACTTCGCACCGAGACGAACGGCGGACGGGTATTGGAACACCGTGCCGCTGCCGTAGAACGGATTCGCCACCGGCGGGATCCCTTCGACACCGCTGTCGATGAGGAAGGTGTTGTCCAGCGTGAGCGCCCTCTGCAGGTTGAGCACGTTGAACCAATCCACCGTGAAGCGAAGCCGCATGTTTTCGGAGAGCTGGATCGGGTAGTAGAACCCGAGGTCCAGGTTGTAGGTCGTCGGGGAGCGATTGCTGCCGATCGCGTTGGAGATGCCGCCGTTTCCGTTTATATCGGAGAGGTTAGGCACGATCGCCGTACCGCGTGGTACGCCGAATCCTTCGTCGTCGCCGTAGACCGGGTGAGGCACCAGTTGGTTGAACGGAGCACCCGACTGGGCGTAGAAGTTCCCGGACACGATCAACTTCCAAGGCGTCTCGTATGAGCCGTTGAACTTGAACTGGTGCGGGCGGTCGTTCGGCAGCCGGCCGTAGGTGTTACCCAACAGGCTTACCAGGTCGAACAGCGAAGTGATGTTTGGGTCGGCCTGGCCGTTGTCGTTGCGGAACAACCCCTCGTAGTTCCCGATAAGGCTCGAGAATACGTATGAGCTGTTGAAGGAGAAGTTGTTTGCGAATCTCCGGTTCAACGTGAATTCGAGAGCGCGGTAGTAGCGCCGTGCACGGCCGAAGCAGCCGATGTCCGGGTTGTTGCACGCCTTGAATTCAGTGTTGCCGTCCGGCCCGCCTTCGCCAGGTCCAAGCGGTTCGCCGGGGTTGAAGAGGAAGTATGTGTCACCGTCGTCGAATGAGCCGTCTTCAATGACCGAACCCTGGGCACGGTAGATTCCGCGGAACCCGAAGGTCAGATTCTTGACGAGTTCGTGTTCGAAGCCGGCGGTCCATTCGTTGACCGTCTGCGGCTTGAGGCCGACATCGATGGGCGTTGGGGCCGCGCCGAGGTTCCTCGTATTGAAACCGGTCGCCAGGGTCGAACTGAGAGGTGCGTTGACGCGGTTTACGTTGAAGTTCTTGTCGGTCTGGCTGTTCTCGCTTCCCGCGCGGACGTTGATGTCGAGCGGGATCGGTGTTTCGACGAAGCGGGCATAGTTAGCGAAGAGCTTCGTCTTGCCTTTACCCCACGGATCCCAGGAAAAACCGAGACGCGGCTGCAGATTGTCCCGGAAGCTGTTGAGCTTCAGATAGCTGACGCCGCCGTTGCCATACGACTGCTGGTAATCCCAGCGTAATCCGAGATTAAGCTGGAAGTTGCGGACGAGCTTCCAATCGTCCTGGATGTAAAAACTCTCTACGTTGGTGTAGGTATGCGCGTTGAGCTGGAAGTCGCGGACACGTGTGGATACACGGACGAGGAATGGGTTGTTCAACGCTTCCTCCTCCGTGATGTCGCCGGCAACTACGCCAGTTAAACCCGCGGGGAGTTGGCCGGCCCCGACGAGGGGAGCGAGGATGCCTTGCCCGATGCTCGCGACCGGATTTCCTGCCGGATCGAAGTTGGTGAACGGGCAAACGATGTTGGTGCCGCGGGTGGTGCAGACGGTCCAGTTGTTCGTCACACGGAAACCGTTGACCGAGCGGTTATCTACATCTTCTCCGTTATTCGCTCCGACTCCCAGCGGATTGGCGAAGACATTGGCCGGACCTGTCGACGCCTGCATGATGTCGTACTTGTTCTTGTAGAACTCGAACCCGTACTTGAAGGTGTGTTTGCCCCAAATGTTGATCAGACGTGCCGCCGCTTCCCATCTATCGCGGCTCTGGTTCTGGTACAATCCGAAGCCGTCCTGTACGAAGTTACGCTGGAGGCTGCTGCCCGGGGCGTAAACGAAATCGATGAAACCGGTGTTCGTGCCCGGCGTCGGGGTCAGCACTCCGCTGGCATTGACCGTCTGGGTCGTGCCGGCGAGAACGTTTGTCTGGGTTATCGGGGCGACGGTGTCGTCATCGCGAAGGATCGCGAAGGAATCGGTGATCAATGCGACGTCGGCGACGGACTGATCGGGAATCACGTTGTTCCGCTGGAAGTGCATCCCGAACGAAAATTCGCCGATGAAGTTGTTGCTGAAGTTGGAATTCAGGCGAGCCGCGTAATTGTGGCCGCCGGTCTCGCGCGTTCCCATGAAACTTGCGGGGTTTGCACCGAATCCTGCGACGACGAGGAGGTTCTGGCCATAGAGATGCCCTTCCTCCTTGGTGAAATCGCCAAAGGTCGAGAACGTCGCCGTGTGCTTATCGTTGACCAACCAAGAGATCTTGCCGGAGTAGAACGGCGTGGTGATCTTGCCCTCGACTTCGCGGCGGAAGGTCTGGGTCAGGTAGTGGTTGGTGCGGTACTGCGGGTTGAACGCCCCGAAGAATGTCAGGCGATCTTTGATGATCGGGCCGCCGATGTCGAATCCGGCGTCGAGCTCGGAATAGCCGTTCGGGGCAAGACCCGTGAACGGGAAGTTCTTCGTCTCACGTACGAAATTCTTCGGTAATCCGTAAGCGAACACGTCGCCGCGGAATTCGTTGCCGCCGGACTTCGTGATCACGTTGAAGATGCCGCCGGTGGCAAGCCCGAGATCCGCACCGTAGGCACCGGTCTTGATCTCGACTTCCTGGACGAATTCGAACGGAAGATTAGCACCGCCGCCGCCGAATGCGGGGTCGGTGGTGTTAATCCCGTCGAGGATGTAGCTGTTCTCGGGTCCGGAGGATCCGGCGACCGACGGGTCGCGTTCGCGCCCGGAAGCATCACGCAAACCGGAGCGGGTGACGGTCGGGGCGATCGTGTAAAGCCCCTGCACGGTCCTCGAGGTCGGGATATTGGAAAAGAACTCGGTCGAGATGTTCGCGCCGGTCGTGTTGCTGCTTTGGTCGATCTCGGGCGTGCCGCCGACCACATCGACAACGCCGGACGCGCCTGCAGGAGTCAGGGTAATGTTCGCGGTGGTTGTGCGGCCGAGGTTGACCTCGACGTTCTCAACCTTGAACGGAGCGAAACCGGCCGCCGAGGCCGCATCGACGGAATAGCGTCCGGGCGGTACGGAACCGAACCGGAAGGCTCCGTCGGAACCGGAAACAGCGGTCATCGGACGAATAAGATTTGGACCGCTCAATGTGACCGTCACGTTCGGTACGGCTGCACCGTTAGGGTCGTTCACCGTGCCGGAGATCTCGCCGGTGGTGGTGGTTTGAGCGGGTGATTGTGTTACGAACGAGCAGACGAAGGCTGCAAGCAAAATCAGAGTAAGAAGGCTAAATCTGTACTTCATGTCGGGTAACTCCCTTTTAGGTCTCTGCTGAACAGGAGATTCGGCGCATAAAACGCCACACACGTTCGGTATCAATTCAGATTTTCGAACGCGAAGATCAACGTGGGAGCTCGATCAAAGCTGAATTCTCGCAATAGCCATACCAGCGCGGGAGGATGCGTAAAATCGGGAGGTTTTGACCACTTGCTAAAAATGGTCACCTACCCAAAGCGACGGTTTTATATGAGAATTTGGATTTTCGAAGAAGAAATCCGGGAGCGGCAATGAAGCGGAGAGGGAATGCCGCCAAGAAATATTCAGAATTTCGAATTCTTCGGAACTGTTACAAGTTAACTCTAAAGGTGACGCATGTATGGCTCGTCATTGGCTACCGGTTCGGTGGCGCTTGGACGATGCGGGGGCGCGTCGTGCCAGAACTTTTTGGCCCCAGGGATCGAGACGCGCTATTCGAAGGGTGTTGGGGGGCATCGCTCCTGCGTACATTTCCGCCGCCGTAAGTGATCACGACGGTCGAGGGAGAGAATGAGGTAGTGGCGGACCGTTCAGGTACAACGGGTACGGGGGAGCTTGTCTGAATTGCTCGTTTTGCTTTAGGCACAGCGGCGGTGGTCGTGGTGCGCTTGGGAGTGGTTCGTTCCGGCGTCTCGTCAGCGGGGACGGTGTTGGAGAAAGAGTTCGGAGGCTCGATTTCAGGAGCGGGAAGTTCCTCGCCAGTGGAGCGATCCGAATGGGCGGGCATCGGGGCTGCCGGAACGGAAGCCGCTTTGGTGGCGACGGGCTTGCTCGGCTCAGGCTCGTTAAAATAACGCCAAAGAGGTTCGCCCCCGAGTCCCAAGATCACGGCAACGACCATCAGGCCGAGGCCAATGAACATCGATCGATAAGGTAGTACCCTCGGCGGAGGTTCGACCGGGTCGAAAGACGCAAAAATGGATGTGTAATCGGGCTGCGATGCGGGATTCGAAAGTTCTTTTGCACCGTCGAGGAGTGCAGGAACGAATTCGAAAGACGATATTTCGGAGACTCTTACCTCGTTTGCTGCGATCGCGATCGGTATCGGGTCGGGAGTTTTCATCTCGGCCTGGATCCGTTCCTTAACCGCCGCTGCCACCTGGAAGTCTTCGGGCCTGAATTGGATGGCCCGGATGACAGGAGGTTCATCGCTTGCGCGGGCCTCGATCAGTTCGTCGATGGAGGGGATATCATCTTCCGGTTGCTCCCATTCGATCAAATGAGGCTGAACAGTTGCGGGAGCGGTTTCAGGCTCCTCCTGGGCAGTCGGAGTATCGGAAACCGCTTGGACCCCGGCGGGAGGTTCGAGATCGATCACGGACTCCGATTCGATCTCCTCGATAGTGGGGATATCATCGGGTTGCTCCCACTCGATCAGTTTCGACTTATTCGCGGTTTCCAATTGGATCTCTTCGACGGGCACGGTCGTGTCGACCACTAATTCCGGGTTCGGTGGAAGGCCGTTATCTACTTGGGGTGCAGCAGCGGGCATTGCATCCGCTGTTGTTTCGGGACGCACCGGCCGCGACGGATGAGTTTGTTTCATCCAAATCTTTAGCCGGTGGCGACGTTCGGCCAATGACGTTCTTTCGGGAAGTGGGATCTCGATCGCGCCTTCCGGACTTGCCGCGGGCATATTTTCGTCAGCTTCTTTGAAGTTGATCGGCGGTGGTTCAGGTTCCGGCTGAGGTTCTAATTCGTGCTCGGGGTGCGACTCTTCATAGGCGGCATAGGCGTGGACCTCAGTCCCAACCGGTTCGCTTACCGGCTCGGGCTCAGCTTCCTGGATAGGTTCGGCAAATTCTTCAACCGAGCTGGGATAGTCTTCGACGAACTCGGGTTCCACCGGGCTGTGGGTCGAGTTGGATGCGATGGGCGTCGGCGTGATCCTTGGTGGAGCGGCCGGTGCGCCTACCGCTGGGGGTGGAGTGGAAACGTGGGTGGCCAATTGTTCGATGTGCCGCATCTGGCGGGCGAATAGATCGGCGGAAGACTGTCGGAAACTCGGCTGCTTTTGAAGCGATTCGGACAGGCTGTGAGTCACCAGCATCCTCAGCTCGAAATCTTCGATCGTGATCTCGGGCGGGCGGTGGCTCCTGTGCATTTCGACCACCGCCGTCGCCTTCGGCGCG
The DNA here is from genome assembly GCA_023415725.1 of Acidobacteriota bacterium. Taxonomy (GTDB): domain Bacteria; phylum Acidobacteriota; class Blastocatellia; order Pyrinomonadales; family Pyrinomonadaceae; genus OLB17. Next base: position 3,770 of record JAEZJR010000258.1, on the reverse strand, counting down.
TCAAAAGGCGGCACGCCGGCGAGCAACTCATAGAAAACGACACCGAGGCTGTAAATGTCCGTTTGAGGTGATAGAGGCTGGCCCGAGCACTGTTCCGGGGAGTAGTACCTGATCGCATCGATGGCCGAATCGATGAGGAATTTATTTGCAATGGTATTTCGGGCGATGACCGCGCCAAGGTCGATGCCGCACAGCTTCACGATCGGCAATCCGTCGGGGGCGTAGTCGATGATGATATTTTCCGAGCGTACCGCGCCGTGAGTGAGCCCATTGATATGGAAAACATGCAGCGTTTCAGCGATCTGCTCCACGATCCGGATCGAGGTGAGAAGTTCAGGAACGCCGGCCTCGGCGAGGTACTGACGAAGCGTTGTTTGTCCCTCGACATCCTCCTCGACAACGAAGAACTCCCCACCTGACAGGGAGCCCGCCTCGTAAATGTCCGCGACCCTTGCGTCGAAGACCATCGCGGCGAGCCTTGCGTCGCGGAGGAAATCTTCACGGTTCTGTGCATCGGCCGAAACGATCCTCACGAGACAACTCCGATCGCAGTCCAAACGGTTTGCACGGTAAGTATCGATCTTTGCGGCGGAAGCAACCAGATGTTCCAGTGAGTAACCCGGTACCATCAAGGGATCGCCTATGTGTGAAACGGAGAGTGGCGGGTGACCGGTATCGACGCAATGATCGGCCGAGTCGTCAAAACATCGCTTACAGACGGAACAGATCTTCATTCTCTCCCTCAGACGGGCTTTACTCCAAGGAATTCAACTTTGACCGTTCATTCGAATGAAACGGTGAAAAACACGGTGGTGTCGGCGACACGACAGGAGAGACCTAAACTAAAATCGCGATACAAAGATTCTTCGACAGAACTCGGCTTCGAGCGCTGGCAGGGGGATTGCCGGGGAGAGGCGTATGTTCTGAACTATAGTGATTTAGATACAACTTTAACCAATTGAAGTCAAGATTTTTTCGGAAAATCGAGAGATCGTAGCGAGTTCTTGGGCCGTCGATTCGTGTGGCCACACGAATCGTGAATTCGGCGACCGAAGAAGTTCGATCATGTGGACCTCCCATTGCCGGAAATAAAAAAGGAAGGCCCAAGATCGAGTCTTCCTTCATTGCTGCATGGAGCAGGTTTAGAAGATAAACCTGAAACCGAAGCGGACTGTACGAGGACCCTGGAACCGGTTTGCCAGACCGTAATCGGAACGGGTCCGATTAAGAGCGGTCGGCGTTCCGGCCAAGTAGGTGTTGATCTCGTCCAGAAGTTCACCACGGTTGTATGCGTTGATCAGGGCTGCCTTGTCATAATTCGCCCCGTTCCCAATCAAGAACTGCGGTGCGATCGCGTTGGCCCCTGTCAGCGGTATTTGACCGTTGGTGACAATGTTCTGCAGGGTGATGACGTTCTTCTCATCAAGCAGATTGATAATGTTCACGTCAGCCGCCAGGGTGAAACGATTATCTCTACCGAAGCGGTAGCGGTGTGTCACGCCCAGATCGGTCTCGGTGAACATTTCAGTGCGGCCCAGGTCATTCCGTCCCGTGAAGATCGTCGTCGCGCCGCCGGACTGGATGTACGTGGTTTGCGGCGAACCCGACTGGAATGTCTGGAACGCGGAGAACTCCGTCGTGTTCGCCTTGCTGCTCCACCAGTTGAAGATGTAAGCACCATAGAGATTTACGACGTGCGGTTTATCCGTGGGCAGCGGGCCATCGTCAAACCCTCCGGCCGCCGTGAAACCGATGAAAGGCAGGTCGAAGTTTCGAGCCACGCCCGGGGCGGCCCGACCCAACCCGTTGAGCGAAGCCCCCGTGGTCGCCAGCTCTTCAGTGTTGGTGAGCCCTGCGTAGTTACCCCGCAGGCGGCTGTACGTGTAATTAAAATTGAAGAAATAATTGTCTGACAACCGTTTCTCCAGGACCAATTCCACCGCCTGGTATTTACGACGGGGAACGGCGTAGGGGCCTTCGTAGCCGGCGGCCTCGAGAAATTCGCGATGGAGGCCCTGGCCGGGATTGCCCGTGATATAGACCTCGCTGCCTTGTTCATTGGCCACTCCGGCATCCTCGATCGCGTTGACCAACTTCTTATTCGTGTAACGGGCGCGGAAAACGTAGTTATTCCAGAAACCGTGTTCGAAGCCGACTGTGAACTCACGCTGCTGGTAAGGCTTCGTGTTCGGGTCGATCGCTCCCGCCTCGACCGGGTCGGCAGAGGGATCATTCGAAGCGATACGGAGATCCGTCTGACAACGGCTCAGCCCGCTTCCGATGAATCCGGTGGAGGGGCATTCACCACCAATGGGATCAGTAAAATCACCTACGATAGCAGCCGTAGTGAAGTTGGTGAAAGGACCGCTGTTCGGCAGGATGTCGAAGTAGTCCAAACGATTATTGCGGCGCTATAAGCGCATTCGGGAAATGACCGGATGGTAAGAATCGTCAGGGTGTAAGCCTTGGCGACGTCGGTAAATAAAGTGGTGAATTCGGTAAAGCCTCACGATTCGGCTACGGCTTCGATTCGCGGTCAGCCAATAGATGGACTATTTCCGCCGAAACTCCACCGCCAATTCTGAGCAATGCGACCGTGGTCGGAAGGTTGAACCGCCGCGGGCCAGCGCTGCCAGGATTCAAGTGCAGAACCCCGTCTTGCCATTCGACGAGGGGGCGGTGTGAGTGGCCGTAGATCAAGACACGAGAACCGGCGGGTTCCGGGAAACGGTCAAGCTCCTTGATGTCGTGGAGCATATAGATCGGAACGCCAGATACCTCGACCATCTTGTACTCGGGGATCGCTTCCGCCCAGATGCCTTTGTCATTATTGCCGCGAACGGCCACCACGGGCGCGATAGTGCCAAGTTCGTCAAGGATCTCAGGCCCGCCGATATCCCCGGCGTGAAGGATGGTCTTAACGTCGCGCAGGGCATCAACCGCCTCCGGACGGAGCAGACCGTGGGTGTCCGAGATGACCCCGATGACAATGGACATAACGGAAGGATAGCCGTTCGGGGGAGAAAAGATTAAGCGCTCGCCTCATTCCGACGCTCGAGTGTAAGTCAGGGGACAAAGCATTAATTTGTATTTTCTAGCATCGAAATCCGGCCGGCGGATCCCTGCCGGATATGGAATCTCGAAAAGGGGAAGGGCATCGCTGGGACTTGATATTTTTAACGAGAGGGGCGTCACGCCGGATAAACAGAAGTTCACATGGCGCGAGATGGTTCAGTATAAAAAAAGACAGCGCCTCGCGCCGCCTTTGTTCCGTTGTAATAACTTACGTCTATTAGAAAAAGTTTGGAGCCGGTGAAGGGACTTGAACCCCCGACCTGATGATTACAAATCAACTGCTCTACCAACTGAGCTACACCGGCTTGGGTGGGTGCCGACTTGGCGGCGGAACAGAAATATTAGCAAGCGGGGTGGGGGGATGGCAACCAAGATCGGAGTGACGCGTTGCGGTTTTGATGATTGTCTAAAAACTGGAGTTAGTCCCGGGGTAGTCGGTCATCTTGACCGAGGATGGCAACGGCGAGTTAAAAAGCATTGACGCTCACAGGTGCCCATGGGTAGAATTTCACAGTGCCCCGTCTGCCGGGGTGCGTATTTTCCGACCGCTCTACCCGGCCTATCTATATCGGACCTCTTTCGGCCGCACCAATACAGAGCAAACAGTCCACCAGAATCATTAAGGAGAGAATCCGTGAATCGCCAAAGATTTTTCAACAGGATCGCTGCGTCCGCGTTCGCAGCCGCTAGCGTTT
>JAEZJR010000255.1 GCA_023415725.1 Acidobacteriota bacterium | reverse complement strand
CATTTCTTGAGCCTGCGAGGGCGTGGCGGTTTTACCCGTTCCGATCGCCCAGACAGGCTCGTAAGCGATAATAATACGTTCCAGGTCGTTCACTGTCAAACCCTGCAAGCCTCCTGCAAGCTGAGTTCTTACCACGTCCTCCGCATTGCCCAATTCCCTTTCCGACAGCTGTTCCCCGACGCAAACGATCGCCGTCAAACCAGCGGCTAGAGCCGCCATCGTCTTCCAGTTGACCGATTCATCCGTCTCACCATAAAACTGCCGCCTCTCTGAATGGCCGATGATCACATGCGAACAACCGGCATCCCTCAACATCACGGGCGCAACCTCTCCCGTGTGAGCACCGAAGTCATTCTGCACCGCGCAATCCTGCGCCGCGACCATGATGTTCGAGCCTTCGAGCCGATCCGCAACGGTCTTCAGAGCAGTGAATACAGGCGCGATCACAACTTCGCAGTGGTTCGCGTTCGCCATAAGCGGCTTTAAGGCCAAAGCGGTGTCGACCGCCTCGCCCAAAAGCTTGAACATTTTCCAGTTACCGGCTATTACAGGTTTTCTCATTTATTTGTCGTTAAGTGCAGCTACTCCGGGCAGTTCGTCGCCTGCGAGGAATTCCAACGTCGCGCCGCCTCCGGTCGAGATATGCGAGATCTTGTCGGCGAGGCCGGCCTGGTTTACAGCGGCGACAGAATCGCCCCCTCCGACGATAGAGGTCGCGCCTTTTTCGGTGGCTTCGGCTACGGCGTTGGCGACGGCGATCGTACCTTCATCGAAGGGTTTTTCTTCGAACATCCCCATCGGGCCGTTCCAGACTATCGTTTTGGCTTCTTCGAGTGCGTGGGCGAACAGGTTCTGGGTGTCAGGCCCGATGTCGAGGCCGACGAGACCCGCATTAGTAAATTCGATCTGGATCGCCTTGCGGGAATTGAGCGGGTCGTAAGAATCGACCACATAGTGGTCGGTCGGCAGGAGTAGTTGAACGCCGGCTTCCTCGGCCTTCTGCTTGATCTCGAGGGCCTTCGGCATCATGTCATTCTCTACGAGCGATTTACCAACGGTAAATCCCTCCGCTTTGAAGAACGTGTACGCCATAGCACCGCCGATCAAAAGCTTGTCGACCTTGCGCTCGATCAGCGATTCGATGACGGGGATCTTATCCGAGACCTTTGCACCACCAAGGATCGCGACGAAGGGACGCTCGGGGTTGTGCAGAGCCTTGCCGAGAAATTCGAGCTCCTTTTCCATCAACAAGCCCGCTACGCACGTGTCTACGTAATGAGTGATCCCTTCCGTAGAAGCATGAGCGCGATGAGCGGTCCCGAATGCGTCGTTGACGTAGACATCCACCCCTTCGGCAAGTTCTTTCGCGAATTCCGGATCATTCTTTTCCTCTCCGGCGTGGAGCCGTAGATTCTCCAGAAGCAGGACATGCCCAGGCTGAAGCGATGCGATCGCCGCTTTGGCCACCTCACCGACGCAATCGGTCGCGAAAAACACGCGGTCATTCTTGATCTCAGCTCGACCTAATGCAGTACCGTCTTCTGTGGGCTTAACCGGCACGGTACCCTGTTCAGAAACTTGCTGAAGCTCCGGAAGAGCGCGGAGGTATTCATAGACTGGACGGAGCGTGTACTTACCTTCGTCGTATTCCGTCCCTTTCTCTTCGGCTTTCTTCTTGTCCTTCAGCGGACGCCCGAGGTGCGATGCAAGGATCACTTTTGCTCCTGCGTCGGCGGCGTATTGGATCGTCGGAATGGCCCCGCGGATCCGCGTGTCATCCTCGATCACACCGTCCTTGATCGGAACATTGAAATCCACTCGTATGAAAACGGTCTTACCGCTCAGTTCGACGTCCTTGATCGACTTCTTCTGCATATAAAGCTCACCTAAATAGCGTAAACACTAATACTAACACGCTCGGCGCGTTCGTAGAACCCAGAACGTCGTTAAAGCTAACGGAGGATCAACGGCGGCTCATGAAGCAATTATTGACGCTAAAATGGTTCGTATTTCGGCTGACACTGATGATCGACATTACTTGTCGATGTCGTAGCATTTGAGCTTCTTGGCGAATTTCGAGGGATCGATCGGCTTGTTTATCTCGATGTCCTCGAGCGTCATCGTCATTATCCGTTCGCGTTCGATCGTGTGCGGAAGAAGCAGCTCGCCCGCTTTTTCGTAGTCGCCGAAGTTCATCCCGTAATAAGCCCCCGTGAAGCTGACCAGCAGGCCCGATTTCACGTCGAACGCGAGGGCGATCATCATGCCGTCTTTTGATCGGCCGTCCACCAGGTGCACCTTTTTCCCGTTCCGGTCGAAGACGCCATGGTACTTGAGCGATGCGAAATAGTCGGATTTCGCCATGCTGCGGATCGGCCCTAGCAGATCCGTATCGACGACATCGGTGAATTTGGGAATCTCCTGCGTGAGCCCGTAATCAGACTGGATCGTGATCGTCTTGCCGTTGTGGATCTCGCGGATCTCGCCCGATGACGGGGACGTGAGGATCTCGGCATACTTGGCCGGGCCATCACGATAGATCTCAACCTTTAGTTCGTTCCGTGTGCCTTTTACGTAAAGCTCCGATTCGCCGATAAGCGAATAAGTTTCGATCTTGCCAATAGCCTCCTTACCGCCGATCTTAGCTAAATAATCGTCGATCAGTTTCGTGGCATGCGGGTCGATAACACCGCGTTCTTCGGCCTTCGTGTCGTTTGCAGGCGGTTTCACCGTAATGATCTTCGCCGACGGTGGCGCGGCTCCGGCCTGGGGCGGGCCGGCAGACGACGTTATTTGCGAGAGGAATTCGGGAACAGTGGAAGTATTCGCGATCACGTGCCTAACAGGTTCCTTATTACCTCGTAAAAGTTCAACGGCCTTCTCGAGTTGCAGGTCTTTGCCCTGTAGCAGCCCGGCGCGGGTAAGCGGAACCGGAAAGTCCGGGGTAACCCCCTTCCCCTCCAAATATTTCCCTGCGCTGGTCCTGAAATTCGCGATCGGGTACTGAAGCACGGCGCCGGTCGGCAATTCTACGGCGAGTGAAGGGAGTGCTTCCCCAGGCGAATGATCGCCGACCAGAAAAGCACGGCCCGATTCCTGCATCGCCGCGGCGAAGATCTCCGCGGCTGACGTGGAATGGCTGTCGATGAGGAATACGATCTTGCCCTTGAAATTCTTCACCTTGGGCCAGCCAATGAGTCTTTCAGCGTTGTTTCGGTAGATCGATGTGCCGAGGTCGATCTTTTCCTGGGAGAGCATCCCGGCGAATGTCGGCATCGTGGCCAGCAGTCCGCCGAAATTGCCGCGGAGGTCGATCACCAACCCCTTTTTGTTTCGGAAATCACCGACTGCCTCGCAGAACTGATCGATCACTGGGACAGCGAAGTAATCGAAATGGATATAACCGATGTCCTCACCGATCGCCCGCTTCTCGAAATTCAAATGGCGTTCGGGTAATCCGCTCAAAAGCGAGATCACCTGCGAGTGCAGTTTCTCGCGTTTCACGCTGAAGTCCCTGGCGGCGTTATTTTCGTCCAGGATCGAGAGGGCAACTTCCGAATCTTTGTCGCCATTGATGAAACCGGTGATCACCTGGTAGATAAGTTGGCGTTTCATCGGCGGGGATGCGACGCCAGAGGTCTCAAGGCTTTTCAATAACGCCCGCAGGCCCACACTGTTAACCTTCTCGATAACATAGCCCGTCTTCAAGCCGGCTCTTTCCGCGGTGGACCCCGGTTCTATGCTTGTGATGACGAACTGCCCATCGAGGATCCTGAGGTCGACGCCGATGCCGTATTGCGTTAGCGGGTCGTCTGCCTCTTTCGCGAGTTTATTCTCAGCCGTTTCGTCTTTGGTCTCTTTATCTGCCTCTTCAGCCGCTCGACGAGCTTCGCGGACCCGCGCCTCGATCTTAGCGGTTTCGATAGCTCGATAGACCTCCGGCGGGATTATAGCTAGGTGCGATCGTCCGAGTCGGGCGATCATGCCTCCAAGGAGGCTGTGAAACTCAGCATCCGTCTTCGCCGCGCGGACCTTAGGTTCGTATTCAAGCCGTATCTTGTTCCAGTCGAGTTTATTGAACGTGCGGTCGAAGTAATATTCGCTGAGGATGGACCAGGCTTTATTGAAGGATTCCAGTCGGCGTTTTGCCTCGGGAGTGGTCCGGGCCGGAGGTGGAGGCGCAGGTGCCGAGACGGTGACCCCGGTTCTTGCCGGCCTTCTATTCTGTGCGGAGAACTCGGTGGTGCCGCTTAGCAGCACCACCGTAATGAGAAGCAGGTGGGATAGCAGTTTCATCAACCGCTATTATCGTCTTATAGGCCTTTATCGGCAATAAATTTTACGAGATCCCGAACGCGGCACGAGTAGCCCCACTCGTTGTCGTACCAGGAAAGAACCTTGACGGCCGTACCGCCGATCACCTTGGTGTTTTCGGCATCGACGATCGAGGAGTTGGGATTGCCGCGGAAATCGATAGATACGAGCGGTTCTTCCGAAAAGGCGAGGATTCCGCGAAGTTCCTCGTTGGCGGCGTCTTTGAGGACCTGATTGACTTCTTCCGTAGTGGTCTCCTTTTCAACGTTCATCACGACGTCGACTAGGGATACGTTCGGCGTCGGGACGCGGACCGAGATGCCGTCGAATTTACCCTTAAGCTCCGGGATCACGAGAGCGACGGCTTTGGCGGCACCGGTCGAAGTCGGGATCATCGAGAGGGCGGCGGCGCGAGCTCGACGAAGGTCCTTATGCGGCAGATCCAGGAGGTGCTGATCGTTGGTGTAGCTATGGATCGTATTCATTAAGGCGTTCTTGATGCCGAACTTTTCATGGATGACCTTTGCGACCGGAGCCAGACAGTTGGTGGTGCAGGAGGCGTTGGAGATGATGTGATGTTTGGCCGGGTCGTACATGTCGTCATTGACCCCGAGCACTATCGTGACATCCTCGCCCTTTGCGGGGGCAGAAATGATCACTTTCTTGACGCTGCCCCGAAGGTGCTTGCTGGCGTCCTCGGCCTTAGTAAACCGCCCGGTGGATTCGATGACGACTTCCGCCCCGACTGATTCCCAATCGATCGCCGCAGGGTCTTTCTCCGAGAACACCTTGAACGAATCGCCGTCGACGGTGATCGTGTCACCCTCAGCCTTGATCTCGTTCTCCAGATTCCCCATCACAGAATCGTATTTGAGCAGGTGAGCGAGCGTGCGGGTATCCGTAAGGTCGTTCACCGCTACGAAGTCGATGTCCTTATCGCCGATGCACGTGCGAAACACGTTGCGCCCTATCCGTCCGAAGCCGTTAATTGCAACTTTGATAGCCATTTAGGTAAATATCTCCTGCCTGAGAATGTGGTTGTTAAAAGTTCGACGATATCTCAAATTCGGCACATATTCAATGCTTTACGTCCCGGCGGCGGTGCGGACCGAATCCGCTCGAGGGGTGAAATTGTTGAAACAAAGCGATTTTTGGTGACGTAGTACGGGTTTGAGTTTCTGGCGTTACAGTTTCATTCCAAACAACGCGGAGCAGCCCAAAAATGAACCGTTCATCGCGCTATCTTACATTTGCATTTACCGCAGCCCTGATATTTACTGCCGCGGGTGAATTGTCGGCCCAGAGTCCCCAGGTCGCTAAAGTCGTGACCGCTACTTCGACGGAACCGACCCCGGCGGAGGAACCGAAGGTCGAGAGGTCCGCCGTTATCGGGTCACTACTTTCTTCAACTACGAGGGTGGGGATCCATTCGGCTGATCCTGTATCGCTTTCCCTGGAGGAAGCGATCCGAAAGGCCTTATCGAACAACAACGATATTGAGGTTGCTCGCGACGACGTCCGATTCCAGGAAACTCAGGTGAGATCGCTCCGCGGCACCTATGATCCGGTATTCACCGTCTCGCCCACTTACAATCGCAACAATACAACAGGTGGAACAGCTACGAGTGATTTTCGGGCGAACGCCGATCTTAGCGGCTTTATCCGTCCAGGCGGCGGTGACTACTCCGTATTTTTCAATAACACCCGCACCGAGAACGCGTTCTCGCAGGCTCAGGTCAGTAACGGACAGGTGAGCGGCGGTACAAGTGCGATATTCCTTTCAAGCACCGGTTTCCGCTACAGGCAGCCGCTCGTCCGAAATTTCTCGATCGATTCGACCCGACGCAATCTGAAGATCGCCCGTCGCAGGCTCGAACAAACCGACGCCGATTTCCGCCGGACGACGATCGAAACGATCGCCCGCGTGCAGAATTCCTACTGGGATCTGGTGTTCGCGCTCCGCGATCAGCAGAATCGCCAGGCAAATCTTGATCTTTCCCGTGAGAACCTCCGCCAGGTCGAAGCCAGGATCGCAGCCGGTGCCGCGGCCCCGCTTGCGAGGGCCGAGGTGGCGACTGAGTTGGCAAATCGCGAAGCGGACCTCTTGGTCGCGACGCAACAGGTTTCTGTCGCCGAAAACACGCTGAAACAACTCGTGTTGCGTGACGCTCTCTCTTCAGAATGGTCGCAGCCGTACGTGCCGACCGACAAGCCGTCGTTCAGTACGGATCCGATCAACCTCGACAATGCGATCAAAGACGCCCTCGACAACCGTTTCGAACTTCAGCGCCTAAAGCTTGCTACCGATATCAACAAGATCGACGTCGACTTCTTCCGTAACCAGACGAAGCCGCAGGTGGATCTGAACACTACGTTTTCATTGGACGGCCTTTCAAGAGGCGGCGCATCGACCGATTCCATCTTGTTCCCTCAGTTCTCCGGAAATGAAGAGATCCTTAGGAGCAGGGTCAATACGCTGCTTGGCATCAACAATCTGCCCCTCATTCCTAATCCGAACATCGAGGTGGCAGGAACGCCCTCGTATCTCGCGGGCGGATTCACCCGGTCGCTCCGCAACCTTTTCCGAAGCGATGCCCCCAATTACCAGATCGGCGTGACCATCTCGTTCCCGCTCCGCAATCGCACAGCCAAAGCGAACCTAGCTGGTGCGGAGATCACGAAAAATCAGTTGGAAACGCAAACACGCATTCAAGAGCAAACGGTGATCGTGGAAGTTCGGAATGCAGTCCAAGCCGTCGAGACCGGACGGCAGCGTGTTATGGCTTCCCGCCGGGCTCGCGAGAACGCCGAGATCCAGCTCGAGGGTGAACGTAAACTCTTCGACGTTGGCCGCTCAACGACCTTCCTTCTCTTCCAGAGGGAGAACGCATTGACCAATGCCCGGAACGCGGAGATCCGTGCCGAGACGGACTATAACAAAGCGATCGCGAACCTCCAGCGTGCCACTTCTACCACCTTCCAGATGAACAACATCCAGGTCGTATCGCCTGTCGATCAGAAATAGTAACGGTCGAGAAGGACAACCAAGGAAGTGCCTCTAAGTCAGAGGCACTTTTTCTTTTGGTTCGAAACTGACACAATGCAGTTCGTGAAGATCTCGGCTGTCATCATCACTTACAACGAGGAGAAGAATATCGGCGAGGCGATCCGATCGGTCTCATGGGCGGATGAGATCCTTGTTGTCGATTCCGAAAGCACTGACCGGACACGGGAAATAGCGGAAGGTTTCGGTGCTAGGGTGATAGTGCGCCCGTGGCCGGGATTCGCTGAGCAGAAGCAATTTGCGGTCGACAGTGCTGCCAACGATTGGGTCCTTAGCCTCGATGCCGATGAAAGGGTGTCCGAATCCCTTCGCGACGAGATCGAATCCATCCGGACAAACCTACCCAACAACGATGGCTACACGATCCCAAGACTTTCAGTTTACCTGGGCCGGGAGATCCGGCACGGTGGTTGGTACCCTGACCGGCAACTCAGGTTCTTTGACCGTCGAAAGGGCAAGTGGAAACAGAGGGTGATCCACGAGTCGTTCGCGATGGCAGACGGTTCATCCGTTGGCCGTTTGAAAGGCAATATCCTCCATTACAGCGTCGATGGCCCCGTGCACCACGCCCGGATGGTGGCAGAACGCTATGCCCCGCTTTCCGCCCAGCAAATGCTCGCCGAGGGAAAGCGGAGTAGTCGAATTAAGGCTGTCACTTCCTTGCTCACGACCTTTGTCCGCACTTATATTTTCAAACTAGGCTTCCTCGACGGGTTTCCGGGCTTCCTTATTGCTTACTTTGCCGCCCAGAATTCCCTTTTGAAGCATTTGATCCTGCTGGAACTTCTGAATGAGCGGGCTCTCAACCGTGAAATACAGCCCGCTACAACGAATACCTCCTCCGAAACATCAAATCTTTCGCAAAGTTCCTAAAAGCGATATATTTCCTTTAGGGAAGGAAAATGTTTAAGCAAACAAACATCATCGCGAGCCTCGCCGCCGTCGTAGTTCTCTGTTCTACTGCAGGCGCCCAGCAGAAGGGTATCGACACCCAAACCCAGAAGATCAAGGAGACCACGAACCGGACGACCTCGAGGGAGACCGACGCCACCCGGTCATTCGACTGGGGAAAGGGCAAAACCCACGTTCGCCAGAGGTTGGCAAATCCTTATAGGCTGGCGTCCCGACGAGATGTCTTGGTCGAAACGATCAAACAAGTCATTAGGGACCGCAAGATGGTCGTTGATGAGGCATCTTCGAGGTTCGGCGACGGGATAGTGGTCACGCAGCCCTTTCAGTTCGCTAAGGGGCCGGTGACGGCATCGAGCGAGTTATCGCGTTACGCGGTGCTTGATCGCTCGGATAACGCCTGGTCACGTGGCCGTTATACCCTCGTGATCGAGGTTCAGCCGATCGACGGCGTACAGAACAACGTTTCGGTCATCGCGAAGGTGGAAGGCCGCGGGGGCAACGGCTTGATGGCGGAATGGACATCACTGCAGAGCTCGGGGCTCGCCGAGGATGAGTTTTTGAAGGTACTGGTTGAGACTGTGACCGGCCAATCGCTGGATCCGGTGCAGGACGTTGAGAACAATTAAGGGGTTGATTTGAGGTTTTTAGTTCGTATTTTGTTTCTTGTTTTTATTGCGGCGGCCGCGGGGACAGCGGTTTCAGCGCAGAGGGACCCGTTCGATAGGGACCGCCAGCGAGAAGAGGAAGAGAAGATCGTTAAGGAGATGCTCGCGAAGCAACAGTCGGAGCGTGAGAAAAAGGAACACGAAGAACTGTTGAAGCGCGCCGACACGGCACTCGAGCTCTCAGATGAATTGGAGAAAGCATTCGAAGAGGGTCATCAAGTAGCCGGCGACGACAAAAGACTCGCGGAGCTCGAAAAGGTAGTCAAGAAAATAAGAGACGACATGGGTGGTGATGACGACAAGGAAGATAACGAAGAGGCCGTCAAAGATCGCCCCAGGGACGTTAAAGACGCGTTCCTGGCCCTTCGGAAATCGACTTTACAGCTGGTTGATGAGGTCAAAAGGACCACCAGATATAGCATATCGGTCGCCGCGATCCGCAGTTCGAATAATGTATTGAAACTTGTCCGATTTTTGAGGTTTGGGAATTGATAGAAGACCTACTTTCTAATCCATCGAAAAGGAAGCGACTAACGAGTCGCTTCCTTTTCTTTTTCCTTGCGGCCGTCGCGGCCTTCACCCCGACCGTGTCGAATGCTCAAAACGAGGACGACGAGGTCCGTGTCGATAGTTCGATCGTCATCCTCAACGCCTCTATAAAAGATGGTTCCGGACGTCACGTTTCAGGCTTAGCTCGAGGGCAGTTCAGAGTATTCGAAGACGGCGTCGAGCAGCCGATAGAGATCTTTTCGGCGGAGGAAACACCATTCGCGGCGGTAATACTACTCGACACCTCTGGGAGCATGGAAGAACGGGTCAGCCTAGCGAGGTCCGCAGCGATCCGTTTTCTTGATGGCCTGAGGCCTGAAGATAACGTTGCGATCTACAAATTCGACTCGAAGGTTGACCTGGTTCAGGAATTCTCGAACAGCCGCGATATTGCGCCAACGATATTCGATGTTAAGGCACAAGGGATGACCCGGATGAACGACGCGATCTACGATGCGGTAGTGCAGCTATCGAAGCGTCCCGAAAAGCGTCGGGCGATCGTCGTGCTGTCGGACGGCCAGGACAACTTCAGTAAGCGTTCGTCGGACAAGGTGCTGAAGGCGGCCCTGGACGCAGATGTGGTCATCTATACCGTCGATATGGCTCCGATAGGCGATTCGAAACGCGTTCAGAATCAGGGCCCGCTAAAGAATTTTGCGAACAAAACGGGAGGGACATTCGTCTCGACGCCTGGGGGAGCGGCTCTCCGTGATGCCTTCGCAAAGATCGTTGAAGAACTGGGCGTTCAATATACGATCGGTTATTCACCTCAAAATTCCAATAAGGACGGCAAATGGCGGAAGATCGAGCTTCGAGTTGCAAAGCCGGGTCTGACCATCCGGACCAGAGAGGGTTACACCGCGGAAAAAGCGAAGTAGGGGCTAAACGTCCCGGCTCGTCTTGTTACGGGATTTGTCTTTATGTCGTGCAATGGCGAGTTCGATGAGTTCGTCGATGACTTTCGAGAATGGCTTCCCCGTTCCTGCCCACATCTTCGGATAGCCGGAAGCGTCAGTAAGGCCCGGCATCGTATTGATCTCGTTCACGAGCAGCGAACCGTTGTCAGTACGAAGGAAGAAATCCACCCTCGCCAGGCCAGCCCCATCCACGGCCTTGAACGCCCTGATCGCCATCTCCCTGATCTTGTTCGATAGTTCATCAGAAACCGGTGCAGGAACAACGAACTCGTTGTTACCAGTCCCGGCGTATTTTTCCGTGTAATCGAGAAACGCCTTTGATTTGTCCTTGATAACGTATTCGCCCGGGAGGCTGGCTTCGGGATCGTCATTACCAATAACGGCACATTCGATCTCCCTCATTTTTAGTGCTTCCTCGATGATGATCTTGCGGTCGAACTGCGCGGCCACGTCGATGGCTTTTCGAAGTTCTTCGGTATCCACGGCCCGGGAAATTCCGACCGAAGAGCCTAGGTTCGCCGGCTTAACAAAACAGGGATATCCGATAGCGGTTTCGATCTCAGAAATCACGGCTTCCGGGTCGTTTTGCCAACGTGACCGTAACGCCGTGTAATGGCGGCAGATCGGAAGGCCCGCTTCCTTGAATAAGGCCTTCATTATGGACTTATCCATCCCGCAGGACGAGGCAAGGACGCCGCACCCTACATACGGGATATCCGCCATTTCGAAAAGCCCCTGGATGGTCCCGTCCTCGCCGTAAGTTCCATGCAGCAGGGGGAACATCACATCGATCTCCTGCCGGATCTCCGATTCAAGGGCGCGAAGGCCCCGGTGTCGCGGGTCGCCGATCACAGCAATCTCTCCAGGCACATCAGTCTTCGAAATATCCAGAAGGGAGGCCGCCTCGGCCGCGAGAAACCCTAAAGCTGAAGACGGGCCAAGCCAGTGGCCTTCTTCGGTGATCGCGATCGGCACCACATCGTACTTCGATCTGTCGATCTGTTCGATGACGGCCTGTGCCGAACGTTTTGAGATCTCATGCTCGCCCGAGCGTCCTCCGAATACAATACCGACGCGAAGCTTCATAAAAAGAAAAACTGAGAAAACATTTACTTGCGCAGATGCACGTTGAGAAATAACTATAGGATCGTCTTGCCCATCGCCGAAAGGATAAGTTCGACCGCCAACTCGACCGTGATGTTGCTTTGGTCCAGAAGCGGGTTGACCTCCACGATCTCGAACGAACGCATACCACCGTGCTCCGCGATCACCTCGAGTGCCAGGTGGGCCTCCCTGTACGACGCCCCGCCTCGCACCAGCGTGCCAGAACCTGGGGCAAAAACAGGGTCGATCGCGTCCACATCGAACGTGACCGCAAACCCTCCCGGCGCCTGCGATGCAATAGCCAGTGCATCCGTCACGCACGCGAGCATCCCCCGCTTGTCGACATCCGCCATCGTGAAAAATTGGTCACGCAGGCCGAGTTCGCTGATGCGGCCCCGTTCCCCGATGTCCAGGTCGCGAGCCCCCACGTGGGCGAAGTATTTCTTGTTGAGTTTAGGAGAAAAACCTTCAAGCCCCACGAGGTCCGGATGCCCTTCGCCTAGCAACACCGCCAACGGCATCCCGTGGATGTTACCGGAAAGCGAAGTTTCCGGAGTGTTTATGTCCGCGTGAGCGTCGAACCAGATCAGTCCGATCTCCTTTTCTTGCCGGCGGTAGAACTCGGATACCGCAGAGAACGTGCCGATCGCGATCGAGTGGTCCCCGCCGAGGATCACCGGCGTTGCGCCGTCCGCCAGAACCTGCTTGAGGGCGGCAGAGATGTTACGAAAGGATTCGGCCATCTCGGTCACGTACTTCGGATTCTCGTCCGGGTCGGCGATCTTTGTAGGTTGGACAATAGAGGCGTTCCCGTAATCCTTTACATCGAAGCCCAGGCCGGCCAGGTGGCCGGCAAGCGGGGCTCCACGCACGCACGAGAGCCGGATCGCTTCGACGCCTAGCTCGCTTCCCGCCTTCCCGGCCCCGTAGCCGAGTGGCACACCGAGTATCCCGATCTTTTTTTCACTTCCCTGCAAACTACCCATTATCGATCGTTTTCCCCAAATCCG
Source organism: Acidobacteriota bacterium (assembly GCA_023415725.1). Taxonomy (GTDB): domain Bacteria; phylum Acidobacteriota; class Blastocatellia; order Pyrinomonadales; family Pyrinomonadaceae; genus OLB17. The sequence continues at coordinate 3,026 of JAEZJR010000255.1, read as the reverse complement.
GACGTAAACAATTCCGTGATCGCTTCGAGGGCCTCGGCTTCATCCGCACCGTCAGCCCTGAGTGTAAGTTCGGTGCCGATGGCCGCTCCGAGCGCGAGAACGCTCAGAATTGACTTAGCATTTGCCTCCACATTGCGGTCCGCTCGGAACAGTTCGATCCGGCTCTTGAAAGTTCCGGCTAACCGCACGAGCTTGGCAGCAGCACGAGCGTGAAGTCCAAGCCGATTTACGACCTTGATTTCTGCCTCAAGCATCCTTTTTGAGGCTCTGGGGCTCAAGGAGAGCGCCGGTCCGGTAGATCGAATTCTTCCCTTGCTCCTCGACCTCGCGAGCAAGTTCCTCAAGGGAGATCTCCCTGGTATTGGAGGCTAGTTTTATCACCATCGGAAGGTTAACTCCGGTGACCAGCTCCACCTCGCCCGGCGCGATGAACATAGCAGCAATGTTCGTCGGAGTTCCCCCGAACATATCGGTCATAACTAATACGCCTGAGCCGGTGGAAACGGATTTAATTGCTCGCTCCACTTCTGTCCGCGCCATGTCCACATCATCGTGCCATCCGATGGAAACCGCCGTGACATGCCCTATCTCACCGATGACCGTCTCCGCGGCGGCCAGCAGTTCATTGGCCAATTGGCCGTGCGATACGATAACACCACCGATCTTTTCCATAATTCAGTTCGCCTATTTTTGCATATCGCGGTGATTTACCGAAACGTCGTATCCATCCCGCTTGAGCAACTTGCCTAGCCGAGCGGCGACCATTACCGAGCGGTGCTTGCCGCCCGTGCACCCGATCCCGATCGTTAAATATGACTTACCCTCCCGCTTGTAGAACGGAAGAAGGTATTTCAGAAGGTCCTCAAATCGTTCTACCGTTTCCTTCACTTCGGGATGTCGGTCAAGGAACGCCACCACGCGACGATCTTCCCCCGTGAATTCCTTTAGTTTGGGATCGAAATAGGGATTAGGCAGGTGGCGAACGTCGAACATCAGGTCGAGGTCCTTGGGGCTGCCGTATTTATGCCCAAAGCTGACAACCTGGACCCTGAGTGGGGTCCCCTCTTTGTTGGCACTGAACCTCTGAACGAGCAGTCGCCGCAACGTATGAACCGTATGTTCCGATGTATCGATGATCAGGTCAGCAAGAAACCGGACCGGTTCCATGGCCGAGCGTTCTTCCTGAATGGACTCGATCAGCGAATTGCCATTTCTGGCGGGGTGCGGGCGGCGGGTTTCGGAAAACCGCCTCTGGAGCACGTCGTCCGAGGCTTCGAAGAAGATGATGAACGGTTTCAGGCCCCGCTTTTCAAGTTTCCCTAGTTCAGTTTGAAATTCATCGAGGAAGTGACGCTCGCGAATGTTAATGACCAGTGCCGCCCTCTCGATCGCGGGCACACCTTCGTCACCGGGCTGCAATAGGCGAGCGAAAGTCGAGAGCATCGTAAGCGGCAGATTGTCGACGCAGAAATACCCAAGATCCTCAAAAGCTTTCGTCGCTGAGCTCATCCCGGAACCGCTGAGGCCGGTCACGATGATGAAATCCGCAGGGCCGACTTTTTGGTTTTTTTTGCTCATTGGATCTCAAGCCTCGCCGAGCGTGTTATCGTGCCGTGCGATTATCCCGTCCGGCGATCCCACCGTCGTGGTACGCGAAACGAAAACTCTTACAGCCGTCTCCGCAAGAGTGGCCAGGTTGCGCCCGGGCCGAACCGGTAGCACGTATCGCGGTAGCTCAAGCCCCAGTAACTCCGCACGTTCCGTTTCTATACCGAGCCGGTCCGACTCATACGCGGTGTCCTCTCCGATAAACTCGATGCAAAGCTGTATATGCGTTTTTTCTGCTAGGGCCGAAACGCCGAAAAGCTCCCTTGCGTTTATTATCCCCAATCCCCGGATCTCGAGATGGTCGCGGATAACGTCGGGAGCCTCGCCGGTCATTCGATCCCCGATCCGCCGCATCAGAACCGCGTCGTCGGATACGAGGCGATGACCTCGCCCAATAAGGTCAAGGGCGCATTCGGACTTGCCGATCCCTGATTCGCCGCTGATCAAAACCCCAACACCGAAGACCTCCATCAAGACCCCGTGGACCGTCGCCACCGGCGCAAGTTCGTACCCTAATATTTCGGCGATACAGTGAATGGCCTCCGAGCTGGGGATCGGCGTGGCCAAAAGGGGAATGTGATGGACCCTCGCGAACTCGAGGATCCCTTCGGGAGGGTGATTCCCCGCGGTTACGAGGATGCAGCTGATTCGCGAACCATCGAGCCTATCCACACCGGCCTGTCCCTCTTGGGGGCTCAGCGTTCTGAAAAATTGTGCTTCGCTGTTGCCGAATATCTGAATGCGTCCGCGATGGATCCTGTGCGTGAAGCCCGAAAGAGCCAGGCCGAGCTTTTGTACGCGAGCGGAATCCAGCCGATGCTCAGAGATCGCCTCTTTGCCCTCAAGAACGGACAGCCGCATCGATTCCGATGCGGCGTCCATGAACTTCTTTACCGTTATCTCTGTGCGTTTTGCGGGCGGCTTTGGCATCCGGGCGCGGTCTATGGCTGGATCAGTCCGTAATTACCGTCCTTGCGTTTGTACATAACCGCGACCTTTTGGTCTTCGGCATTCCGGAAAACCAGAAAATCGTTCGTATCAACCGCCAGCATCATCGCTGCTTCTTCCGCCGTCATCGGCTTCACTGCGTATCGGCGAGCCGGCATTATCCGCGGACCCGTGGGTTCCGGTGCGGTCTCGGCCGCAGTTGAAACGACTACCGACTTCTTAGGTGCCTTATGGGATTTGTCGATGACCTTATCCTTTATCTTCAATGCCTGCTTCCCCAGTTTCGTGATCGTCTGCGAAAGCGATTGGTACATGTCGGAATTGGTCGTGGTCGCGGTGAGAACCTCTTTGCGCCAGTTGAGGATTATCTCAGAACGCTGGCCGCCCTTTTCGACCTCTATGACCACGTGGGCTTTTGCCGGCTTGGTGCCGTTGAATAAGTGCCCTAACTTTTTGAATTGTTCTTCTAC
>JAEZJR010000253.1 GCA_023415725.1 Acidobacteriota bacterium | reverse complement strand
ACGTACACCCGGAAGACAGCAAGGCCCTCGCGGCACTTAAAGCTATCCCCGGGATCGATTCCGCCCTTCGCAAGCTTCTCTCGGTTACCGGAGAATCGGCCCTTCGCGTCATCTTCACGGCCAGCAGCGTCAAAGTGACTCCGAAGCAGTTTCCGGACCTGCACGCCAAGCTGCAGATCGCCTGCACGACGCTCGGTGTCGACATGCCGGAGTTCTTCGTTCAGCAGAACCCGATCGTGAATGCCTTCACGTACGGCTCGGAGAAGCACATCATCGTTGTGCACTCGGCCCTGCTCGAACGCCTGAACGACGAGGAGACGCTGGCCGTTATCGCCCACGAGGTGGGGCATATCCACGCCGAGCACGCACTTTATCTCACCGCTGCACGGCTGATGGAGCTGCTAGCCAACGAATCGCTCGCACGGCTGCTGCCCGGTTCCGACATCGTGAAGTTCATCGTCTCAGCCGGGATCAACAGTGCGTTGCTCGCATGGGCACGACGTGCGGAGCTTTCATGCGACAGGGCGGCGATGCTGGTCGTGCAGGACCCGCACGTCGTGGGACGCGTGATGATGAAGCTCGCAGGCGGAACATTCGCGTCGAAGATGGATTACGATCTGTTCCTCGAACAGGGCCGCGAGTTCAAGAAGAATTACGATGAGAAAGCCCTTGATAAGTTTTGGGCGAACATCATAAACGCCGGCCAGACCCACCCATTCCCGATCTGGCGCGTTTCCGAGATCATCGACTGGGTAGATTCCGGTGAATACGCCGAGGTGCTAAAGAAGAATTAAATCGAGGAACAGGCTAACAGCCTGTTCAACGCGATGCTTGTTTGTTCTATGCCGCCAACCCGTCGGGGTTAGCGGCCTTTCTCTTTTCCGGTGTCGATCTACCTGTTGATCATCTTCATCCCGCCTTCGCTGTAACGATTCCCCTGGATCGCGATCTGGGAGGTCAACTCGTTCAGTTCACGCAGGTCATCGGCGGTCAGTTCTACATCAGCGGCGCCGAGGTTTTCCTCCAGTCGGTGCAGTTTGGTGGTGCCCGGTATCGGGACGATCCAGTCTTTCTGGGCCAGCACCCATGCAAGGGCGATCTGGGCGGGCGTTGCACCTTTGCTTTGCGCGAATTGGCCGATCCGCTCCACGAGAGCGAGGTTCGCTTTGCGGTTCTCCTCGGAGAATCGCGGCACGGTGTTGCGGAAGTCGTTCGGGGTGAACTCGGTGTTCTGGTCGATCTTCCCGGTCAGGAAGCCTTTCCCGAGCGGGCTGAATGGGACGAACCCGATGCCGAGTTCCTGGAGCGCAGGCAGGATCTCCTGTTCCGGTTCACGCCACCATAGCGAATATTCGTTCTGCAGGGCCGCGACAGGTTGCACCGCATGGGCCCGGCGGATCACCTGGACGCCCGCTTCGGACAGGCCCCAATGCAGCACCTTGCCCTCGCCCATCAATTCCTTTATCGTTCCCGCCACGTCCTCGATCGGCACGGCCGGGTCGACGCGGTGTTGGTAGAAGAGGTCGATCCGGTCCGTCCGCAGCCGCCGGAGGGAAGCCTCGGCGACTTCACGGATCCGCTCGGGACGGCTGTTCAGCGGCGGGTCCTGCTGCTGTTTACCTTCCGCGTCGATGTTGAAACCGAACTTTGTCGCGATGATTGCCTCGTCACGGAACGGCTCCAGAGCTTCACCCACCACCTCCTCGTTCACCCACGGTCCGTAAACTTCCGCCGTGTCGAAGAACGTCACGCCGCGTTCGTAGGCCGCACGAATCAGCGCGACCCCCTCACTCTTCTTGAGCCCCGGCCCGAGCCCGAAGCTGATGCCCATGCATCCGAGCCCGATCTCCGATACCTCTAAACTGCTTTTCCCCAGTTTTCGCTTTTGCATCTTGTTTGCCCCCTTATTATTAGGACATTACCGGACCATCTTCGCCCAATCGTAATTATGGAAGAGTTATTCCAGTGATCTCTTCGCACAAACTTATAAACCTATTCTGCAATTCTACATCGTCCGCTTCGGGGTTGGCTCGCTCCTCCTTCTTGTGGTGGAAGTAGCGTCCGCTGACTTTGACCTCCGGATCGTCGCTTACGGCAAGCCACACCTGGGTTTCGTAACCGCTTTCGAGACTGTCTGTCGCTCCGGGGCCGCCCATTTTCGTCGGCACCCAACCGGGATCGAGAGCGTTGGCGTAGACGTCGGGCCATTTTCGTGCGACAGCCTTGGCGAGCATCACCACGTGGAGTTTCGAGTCGGAATAATCTATTTGGTTCACGCCGGACTTGAAGCTGTCCAATTTTGCATGCCCTTGCTCGTGCATCCCGGAACTGAGGTAGATGAGTCGTTCCGGCCGTTGTATCAGGCAGGTCAGGATATAGGGCGCCAGAGTGTTAACCGCGAAAATATCGTTGGGCGCTGCGGCGTAAACGCCGGCATTGTGGATGACAACGTCGAATCGACCAAGAGCATTCACGTTTGAAGCAAGCTGCACGGTCTCATCGATGCTGGCGAGATCGGCGGTCACGATGCCATCAGCGCCGGGAACCTTGTTTATCGCCTCTTTGCCCCTCTTCTCATCGCGTGCGTGAAGCACGACCTGGTGACCCCGCGCGATCAGTTCCTTTGCCGCCAGTTGTCCGAGACCGTCCGCCGATCCTGTGATGAATATCTTTGCCATTACCAATTTAACCTGCTGCCTGGCTGGCCTGAATTATGTCTTACGGAGTACACGTGGAGTCGGATTTCGGGATAGGGCATGCAGGGTATCGGAACAGGAAGTATAGACCTTAGGCCGCGTCACCCGTAAACTGTGAGCCATATGTTGATAGTGATGACGGCTATAGATTCCCTGGAAAAGGCGGAAGGGATGGCGAGGGGGATGGTAGAGGCGCGGTTGGCAGCCTGTGTGCAGGTTCTGCCGCCGATGACATCGTTCTATATTTGGGAAGGCGCGGTGCAGAGGGAGGCGGAGCACCTTTTGCTGATCAAGACGGCGGAAGAGAAGTACGCCGAGGTGGAGGCGCACATCCTCGCAAACCACAGCTACGACGTGCCGGAGATCGCGGCGGTGCGGGCGGAGAATGTCTCACAGGGTTACGCCAAGTGGCTCGGAGATCACCTTTTCTTGCGCTGAGGCTTTTCCTTTTCTTCCGGAATCCCAAGGATCTTTACGATGAAGTTCACCGCTTCTTCCGGTGAATCGGTAAGGTGCATGAGCTGCAGGTCCTCTTCGTTGATGTATCGCTCGTGCAGCATGGTCGAGGTGATCCACTGCAGCATACCCTGCCAGTACTGCGAGCCGAACAGTACGACGGGGAAATTGCGGATCTTTTTGGTCTGGATCAGCGTCAACGCCTCGAACAGTTCGTCCAGCGTGCCGAACCCACCGGGGAAGATGATGTAGGCGTTGCTGTATTTGATGAACATCGTCTTTCGGACGAAGAAGTATTTGAACGAAAGCGACTTGGTCTGGTAGGGGTTGGCGCTCTGTTCAAACGGCAGCTCGATATTGCATCCGACCGATACCTTTCCCGCCTCATACGCCCCGCGATTGCCGGCCTCCATGATTCCCGGGCCGCCGCCGGTGATCACCTCGAATCCCGCTTTGGCCAGCAAACGGCCCGTCTCTTGTGCGGCGGTGTACATCTCGTCGCCCTCGCGGCTGCGGGCCGAGCCGAAGATCGAAACGCCTCGGGTTATGGTGGCAAGATTATCGAATCCGTCGACGAATTCGCCCATGATCCGGAAGACCCGCCAGGAATCGGAGGTCTTATAGCTGTCGTCCGGCTCCGGCGAGCGCAGCAGCACCTCGTCGTCGGTGAGCTGCCAATACGTCGGAATTCGCTCGCGCTCCTTCGCCTCCGCTACGGTCTCCGGTTCTGCGGGCTTCGCGGCGTCTTTCTTCTTCTTGGGCTTGTTTGCGTCAGTTTCAGCCATCTTGTTTTGAGTTCCAACTTCAGTTGGCCGGTTGCGGCCAGGGAACAATGTTAATTTGAACTAGAAATTATCCCACTTCGAGCCGTAATCGAGAACCGGGTACTCGCGCCAGCGTCTGGCCGCTCCTTCCGCTCCAACGCTTTGCAGGTATGCAGCCGCGTTGGACCAGGGCCATTCCTGCCACTTGTCGACGTATCCGTGATGCACCGCGTTGTTCATCACGTAATTGAAGGTCGCGAAATAATGGCGTGGAGTCTTCATCGCCCTCTCGAAACAGTTCCGCCATACCGTGCGTCCGCGGCGATCGTCCTCGCCGTTCCAACGAAATGAAGTGCTGCCGTGCAGTTTTCCGATTTGCTCACGGAGCTTCTTCATCAACTCAGTTCTTAACAACACGTGATAATGATTAGGCAGGATGCACCAGGCGTAAATATCGCTTGATAGCTCCCCACAAACTCTCAAGAGATCAGCCTCGAACTCAGTCATACGGGACGCGGTTGCCCCGATCACCGGGGCGTGTTCGTAACATGCGGCTGAAAGTAGATACTGGCAATCCCCTTCTCGATCAAAGTGAGGTAAGGAATGCTTAGGGTAACGCTGGGTTCGCCGGTGCTCCCTTTCATCCTCACGTTGCTTTTCTGAGAGGGTTCTCCAGTAATACATCTCCATCCTGGATTTGACGGTGCTTGGTGGTTGAGTTGGGGCCACCTAAAGGTGGAACTCAAAACTAGATGCCCATGATGTTGTATCCGCAGTCCACGTAGATCGTCTCGCCGGTGATGCCGGAGGCTAGGTCGCTGACGAGGAAGAGGGATGTGTTGCCGACTTCCTGTGCGGTGACGTTGCGTTTGAGTGGGGATCTTTCGCCGACATAGCCGAGGAGCGAGCCCATGTTTTTCACGCCTCGGGCGGAGAGGGTGTTTATCGGGCCCGCGCTGATCGCGTTGACGCGGATGTTCTGCTTGCCGAGGTCGGAGGCAAGGTAGCGAACGGAAGACTCCAGTGCGGCCTTTGCGACGCCCATCACGTTGTAGTTCTGAACGACCTTTTCCGCTCCGTAATAGGACATCGTGACGATGCTTCCGCCCTCCTTCATCAGCGGGGCGGCAGCGAGAGCAACCTGGGTAAGCGAGAATGCGCTGATCTCCAGCGCGGTTCGGAACGCCTCGCGGGTGGTGGTGACGAACTCACCTTCGAGCGCTTCTTTCGGGGCGAAGGCGATCGAGTGGACGAGGAAATCGAGCTTGCCGTATTTTTCGGCGACCGCGGCGAATGCGGCATCGACGCTCGCCTGATCGGTCACGTCGCACGGGACGATCAGTGAATCGGGGAGTTCGCCGGCGAGCTTTTCTACGTTTTCCTTGAGTCGCTCGCCTTGGTATGTGAAGGCAAGCGTTGCGCCGTGGTTCGAAGCGGCCTCGGCACACGCCCACGCGATCGAACGCTTGTTCGCGACGCCGAAGATCATTCCTACTTTGTTCTCAAGCATATTCATTTCTATTCGCTAATATACGTCCGCTGCAATTCTTCGAAATCCATCAGGCGGATGTCGATGTCGGTCGGGGTAGCGGAGAAGCGGGAGGTGCTCAACGACCCGCGAAGCTTGGCAGCGTCTTCCTCGGCCATCTGCGTGACTATCGCGACCATGAGTCGGACGCTCAGGCCGATATTCATCGCCGCGACCGAACGCTTCACCGCTGCGATCTTTTTCATCATCGCGACGACCCGTTCCTGCGGAAGTTCGGGCGACGCGAGGAACGAAACCTCGCCGCACACCAGCACGTCCCCTTTCACAAATACCGCGTCGAACGGCACCCCCGCGACACCGACGTGCCGGAGGACGGGAACGCCTTCGTCCTGCTGTATCTGCCGCAGGGCGAGGTCGACCGCGACGATCAGCGGCATTCGCAGGTCTTCGGTCGATTCGGCTTTCAGGGCCCTGGCGATCTCGGAGACGGCGATGTTCAGGTTCTGACGCTGGACATCGGGTAGGGCAGTTTCCCAATCGAGCCAACCGGCCGCCCGGTTGCCGAGAAGCCGCTTCTGGTAGCGAAGTGAAAAGTAGGCTAACCCCCAAAACCCCACCAGCGTGGCCGCCAGGATCGCCGCCGTAACGTAAGCCCCGGACGCGAGCGAAACGATCTCACCCGCAAAAAGCAGGACCCCAACGGCGGCCGCGAGCAGGGGCGTTAGGGAACCTGCCTGCCGCGGCGCAAACCGATCGAGTGAATTTTCAAGTTGCTGCGCCATGCCGGGGGAAGAGCCGCGTATGTTCTAAGCCGCCGAGGCACGCTCGAACGGGATATCGTCGAAATGAGTCATCCGTTTGAATGCCCTGAACCTCTCGTTGATCTCCGGGTAATCGAGGGCATCGACGCGTTCGGTTCCGAATTTCTCGACGTTGAACGATGCCATCACCGAACCATAAACCATCGCCCGGCGCATCGTGTCGTCGTTGATCTCGTTCTGCGCGGCGAGGTAGCCCATGAAGCCGCCGGCGAAGGTATCACCAGCACCGGTCGGGTCGAAGACGCTCTCGAGCGGGTAAGCCGGCGTCGCGAAGTAGCCGTCCTTCGTGAACAGCGTCGCGCCGTATTCGCCGCGTTTGATCACGACCGCTTTAAGGCCGAGATCCATAATGGAACGGGCGGCCTTGTAGATGCTGGGTTCTTCGGTTAGCTGACGAGCCTCGGCGTCGTTGATGATGATGCAGTCGACCACCTTGATCGACTCGATCACGGCTTCCTTCATCGACGAGATCCAGAAGTTCATCGTGTCCATCGCGACGAAC
>JAEZJR010000226.1 GCA_023415725.1 Acidobacteriota bacterium | reverse complement strand
CGTCGGGATGGTGAGCACTCAGTTCGGAGAGAACGGCATTTATATCATGGTCGGGGCCGTCGTTATCTCGATAATAGCGATGATGCTATTTGCAGGGACGATCGGTGCGTTCGTTCAGCGTCACCCGACCATAAAGATGCTCGCCCTCGCGTTCCTACTTCTCATCGGCGTTACCCTCATCGCGGAAGGTCTGCATCAGCACATCCCGAAGGGCTATATCTATTTCGCGATGGCGTTCTCGGTCCTTGTAGAGTTTCTCAATATGCGGCTTCGCAAAGGCAAGCCGGTGGTATTGCACGATCCGTATCATGTCACCAGCGCTGAATCTGCTGGATCATGATGTCGGTCTCGCGGACTTTTCGTCCAAGTTAGAGGAGCCGTCGGTGTTGGGGATTGCTCACAACCGACGGCCTTTTCCCTTATGAAATCGACAACCCTTTTACTATTGTTGGTCATCCTGATCCCGTCGACCTTCGCCCAAAGCCGGGAAACGTACGATCTAGTTATAAACAACGCCCGCATCGTTGACGGCACCGGCAACCCATGGTTCCGCGGATCGATCGGCATTCGGGACGGTAAGATCGCGACGATCAGCCGCTTCGACCTTTCGAACGCTGGCCAGGTCATCGACGCGAATAATCAGATCGTCGCCCCGGGCTTCATCGATGTTCACGCCCACACAGAAGATATTTTCAATAATCCAAATGCCGAGAACTTCGTGCGGATGGGGGTCACCTCCCTCATCACCGGCAACTGCGGCGGGTCGGTAACGGATGTCGGAGCGTTCCTCGGCCGATTACGAGAAACACCTCTTGCCGTTAACCTCGCCACTCTGATCGCTCACGGATCGGTTCGGTCACAAGTGATGGGCCTTGATAATCGTGCTCCCACACCCGAAGAGCAGCAGCAGATGAACGCCGTCGTTGAGCAAGGGATGAAAGATGGGGCTGTCGGTCTTTCCACTGGCCTTATCTATGTTCCGGGCACCTTTGCAAAGACCGAGGAAGTCGTCGAACTCGCAAAGGTCGCTTCCCGTTACGGCGGCACGTATGCCAGCCACATCCGAAACGAAGGCAACGAGGTCGTCGAAGCGATCAAAGAAGCCATCAACATCGGCGAGCAGGCGAACATGCCCGTCGAGATCTCCCATTTCAAGATCTCCTCGCGTGCCCTTTGGGGCCAGACCGCGACCACTCTCGGCCTAGTCGAGGACGCCCGCCGCCGCGGCCAGACCGTAACCGTCGACCAATACGCTTACACAGCTTCATCGACCTCGCTCGACGCCCGAATGCCGAACTGGGCGATCGCCGGCGGCCGCGAGGAAGGCAAGAAACGCCTCGCCGATCCGGAAACGAAAGCGAAGATTGTTAAAGAGATGAAGGACGGCCTGAAGCGCTCGAAATTCAAGGATTACAGCTTCGCCTACGTCGCCAGTTACCGCGCGAACCCCGAGTTCAACGGCAAGAACATCACCGAGATCACCCAGTTTGTCCGAGGAAAAAAGAAGCTCGACGAACAGATCGAGCAGATCTTCGAGATGTACGGTAAAGGCGGTGCACAAATGGTCTATCGGGTGATGGATGAAGCGGACGTCCAGAACATAATGCGTCAGCCCTACACGATGATCGCGTCGGACAGCGGTGTACGGACCTTCGGTGCCGGCATGCCGCATCCGCGCGGCTACGGCAACAACGCCCGTGTACTCGGTCGCTACGTTCGCGAGCTGAGGATCGTCTCGCTGGAGGACGCAATTCGCAAGATGACTTCCCTTCCGGCTCAGACCTTCAACCTTCGCGACCGTGGCCAGCTTCGCGAAGGCTTCGCCGCTGATATCGTGATATTCGACGAAGCTATCGTCGGCGACAAAGCCACCTTTGAATCCCCCCACCAATACGCCGTGGGTTTTTCAAATGTGATCGTGAACGGCAAGGTCGTGTTCGACGGGCAAAAGATGACGGGGACTATGCCGGGAGCACCGCTTCGAGGGCAAGGTTGGGATCAGTAAAATTTTCATTAGCTGCAAAACTCAGCAACTCGCCGCTTGAAGGATGCCTAATACCCAATCGCGCTGCGTGCAGGCAAAGCCGGTAAAAATAAGAGCCTCCGCGGTGCTTGTCCCCGACGATAGGATGCCCCATCGACGCGCAGTGGATCCGAAGCTGGTTCGTTCGTCCCGTAACAGGCTCAAGTTCCAGTAACGTGTGGCTTCCCTCACGCTTCAACACACGAAATCTCGTCAGCGAAGGCTTCCCGTCATCTTTAATTCCCCACATCTTTTGATCGGCATGACGGCCGATATTACCTTCGATAAAGCCCTCGCGCGAGACCACATCCCCGTCCACGAGGGCTATGTAAAGCTTCTGAACGGTCTTTCGCTGGAACTGCCCGCACAAGATTCTATGCGCCCGTTCGTTCTTCGCGACGACTATAAGGCCCGACGTTTCCTTATCGAGTCGGTGTACCAGCCCCGGCCGCACCATCGACCCGCCGTTCCGGTTGAAATGGAACGCGAGTGCGTTCAATAGCGTTCCGTTCTTTTCCCTATGCGACGGGTGTACGAGCATCCCCGCAGGTTTGACCACGACTATAAGACCCGAGTCTTCATACACGATTTCCAAAGGGATATCCTGCGGGAGCATGGAATGCTCCCGAGTCAGGTCCAACTCGATCTCTATAAAATCGTTCGGCCGCAGTCTGTAGCCGATGTTTTCGTGCCGCCCGTTCACCTCGCACGCCCCGCTTTTCACGACCTCACGGAGGTGCATTTTGCTCAATGACCGGAACCTTTCGCACAAAAGATCCTCGAGCCGCATCCTGCGCTCCTCGGGTTTTATGACAAGTTCTACTCTTTGCACCGCTTCAATTTTACGGCAAATTGTCCCACGCCGCATTTACAACAAATTTGTAACCACTCGATTCAATCAGTTTTAGTCGATTGCAGCCGAGAGCTTCCGAATTCCCTTCGTGTCTGTTAACCTCGGATTTGCTGCTCTTTTTCTTACATTTTTGTAAGTCATGACCTCTGATTCTTTGGAACATATCAATGCGATTAGCTCCTACATTTCCGGGCACTCGGAGCGCACACTTAACTTTAACGCTCTTCTCGAATTACTTCGGAGCCGGTTTACGGCCATACGAGCTTTCCTGATCCTTAGCAGTTCTGAGGACAGGGCAACCGTAGCTGCTACCGCCGGGCTGAATGCCGCTGAGTTCCGCCGGCTCGACGCCCGTGCCGCAACTGGCGAACTTGATCATTTCCTTTCGATTCCTGATGCCGCATTTTTCGGCTCGATCGACGATCACGCGGATGCCAACCCGACTGACGCGCTTGTCTTGGCGGTATCGATTCGCGTGGGGCGACCTAGGAACGGCGTGATCGTCGTCGAATGGGCCTCCGCGGGAATTGCCGAGAAAGCCTCAATAGCGCTATTGCCGATAGCAACAATGATCGCCCAGGCGATCCGCTTCGAACGGGCGGTTGCGGGCGAACGCGAGCGTATTCAGGAAGAGAACCTCCACCTGATGCAGGAGCTGAAGGAAAAGTACGACTTCACCCACCTGGTCGGAAATTCGGGGGCCATGCGCCAGGTTTACGAGCAGGTCGCCCAGGTCGCAAGATCCAACGCGACGGTGCTTCTACGAGGAGAGAGCGGCACCGGAAAGGAAATGATCGCCAGCGCGATTCATTACAACAGCCTTCGGAGCAAACGCCCCTTCGTCAAGATCAACTGCGCTGCCCTGCCCGACACGCTTATCGAAAGCGAGCTTTTCGGCCACGAGAAAGGAGCTTTCACCGGCGCGGACCGGTTTAAAAAAGGCCGCTTCGAAATGGCCGAGAGCGGCACGCTGTTCCTGGATGAGATCGGCGATCTACCGCTACAGACCCAGATCAAGCTCCTTCGAGTGCTTCAAGAACGTGAGTTTGAACGCCTCGGCGGGACCGAAACCATCCGTGCAAACATCCGGCTGATCACCGCCACCAATAAAAATCTTGAGGAAGCGATCGCCAAAGGCGAATTCCGTGAGGATCTGTATTACCGCCTCAACGTCTTTACTATCTTTCTTCCTCCATTGCGCGAACGTAAATCCGACATCCTTCTATTGGCCGAGCATTTCCTCGAAA
>JAEZJR010000111.1 GCA_023415725.1 Acidobacteriota bacterium | reverse complement strand
CGTGGTGATGTGCGACATCCAGCAGGATTACGTCGACCGCGGCCTCGCGAACATATCCAAGAGCCTCGACCGCTTCGTAAAGAAAGAAACCATTACTGAAGAACAGAAAGGCGAGATCCTGGGCCGGATCAAGACGACAACAAAACTCGAGGACCTCAAAGATTGCACCCTCATCGTCGAGGCCGCAACCGAGAATTTCGACATCAAGAAACAGATCTTCGAACAACTCGACAACATCACCGGCCCCGACGCGATCCTTTCGTCCAACACATCCTCGATATCCATCACGAAGATCGCTGCAGTCACAAAACGTCCGGAAAAGGTGATCGGCATGCACTTCTTCAATCCCGTGCCGCTTATGAAGCTGGTCGAGGTGATCCGCGGCATCGCGACGTCTGACGAGACGTACGCCAAGGTGAAGGAGATGTCCGAAAAGCTCGGCAAGGTCCCCGTCGAATGCAACGACTACCCCGGCTTCGTCTCCAACCGCGTCCTGATGCCGATGATCAACGAGGCGGTCTTCGCCCTGCACGAGGGCGTCGCGACGAAGGAAGCCATCGACGAGATCATGAAGCTCGGGATGAACCACCCGATGGGCCCGCTGACGCTCGCTGATTTCATCGGCCTGGACGTCTGCCTCGCCATCCTTAACGTACTGCACGAAGGCCTCGGCGACCCGAAATACCGCCCGTGCCCCCTGCTGAAGAAGTACGTCGACGCCGGCTGGCTCGGCCGCAAGACCGGCAAAGGCTTTTACGACTACTCAGCCTAGAGCGTCCAAAGTCCCAGGTCGAAGGTCCAAAGTCTCCTCGGTTTGAGGACCTTGTACCTTCGACCTGGGACCCAAGACCAAACCCAAAACCCTTCTCCCTCATCTAACGTATCACCTTGCGGATATTCACCTTCCGAGGAAGTTCTATGAGAAAACTCTTTGGCCTTTTCCTGATCGGTGTCCTCGCCGCGGCCGCATTCGGCCAGCTGCGCGTCGACCCGATCGATATGAAGCAGCGGACGCTCGCGAACGGACTGCGCGTCGTCACCGTACAGGACAATTCGAACCCCACGGTTTCGATCCACGTCTGGTACGACGTCGGCGGCAAGAATGACCCGCCCGGACGCTCCGGCTTCGCCCACATGTTCGAACACATGATGTTCAAGGCGACAAAGAACATGCCGGACGAAAAGCTGGACCGGCTCACCGAGGACGTCGGCGGCTTCAACAACGCCTCGACCTGGCCCGATTACACGAATTATTACGAGGTCGTCCCCTCGAATCACCTCGAACGACTCCTCTGGGCCGAGGCAGACCGCATGGTCAACCTCAACGTTGATGAGAAGAACTTCGTCTCCGAACGCGCCGTCGTGATGGAGGAATACCGCCAGGGGGTGCTCGCCCCGCCCTACGGCAAGCTTTACTGGCTGCTCGACGACAAGACCTTCCAGAAGCACCCGTACCGCCGCGGCGTGATCGGCAACCTTGAGGAACTCAATGCCGCTACACGTGCCGATGCAGAGGCCTTCTATAAAACCTACTACCGCCCGGACAATGCCTGGCTGATCATCGTCGGCGATTTTGACCAGAAGCAGCTGGACGGATGGATCGACAAGTACCTCGGCCGCATCGCAAAGCCGTCCGGTGCGATCCCGCGTGTAACAGAGGTCGAACCGGAATGGACCACCGAGCGTCGCTATAACGAAACGGCTCCTCGCGTGCCGTTCCCGGCTGTCGGCGTTGTCTATCGTGCGCCGAAGACAACGAGCCCGGACATCCCGGCCCTTCGTCTCGCGGCTTCGATCCTCGCGGGCGGCGAGAGTTCGCGTCTGTATCGTGCTCTCGTCCGAGAACAGCAGATCGCACAGCAGGCCGATCTGGACATGGAGTTGAACACCGAGGGCGGAAGGATGTCGTTCGTCGGCATCGGCTCCGATAAGGGCACTTCGGAGAATCTCGAAAAGGCATGGTACGCGGAGTTGATAAAGATCCAAGACGGTGGCGTGACCGCGAAGGAACTCGAAAAAGCCAAGAACCGCGCCATCGCCGGTGCGATCCGGGCACGCGAAACTAATGACGGTAAAGCGATTGCGATCGAGCGGGCCGTCGCCTACCAGGGCGACCCAACGGCTATAAACCGCGAGGTCGCGGCCCTTCAGGCCGTCACTGCCGCCGATATTCAACGCGTGATGAAGCAATACTTCAAAGACAACAACCGCGTGGTCATCTACTACAACCAGGCTCAGGCGGGAGGACAGGAACAATGACATTCGCCGCTCGCACAAGCCCGCGCGTTACCAAGGGCGTTATTCACATGTTCACCAAAGTATTATTCGCGATCTCTCTGTGCCTCTGCGCTTCCGCGCTTCAAATCAACGCACAGGACACGCTGCCCGAACCCGGCGCCGCTCGCCCGGTCAATGTCCCGGCCGTAAAAGAGACAAAGCTCAAGAACGGCCTCACAGTAGCCGTCGTCGAAAAGAAAGGAGTACCGCTCGTCAGCGTCCAGCTTCTCGTTCGCGCAGGTGCCTCAGGCGAGGGAATGCAGAAGGCCGGCCTCGCGAACCTCACGGCCGACATGCTCACGAAGGGAACGAAAACCCGCACCGCCGAGCAGATCGCCGAAGAGATGGAATTCCTCGGCACCTCGCTCAACTCGGGCGCCGGATGGAACAACTCCACCGTCGGCATGACCGTCACGACCGATAAACTGGATCCGGCGATGGCGATAATGTCGGATGTTGTGTTGAATCCCTCCTTCGCACAAAAGGAACTCGATCTGCTCAAATCGCAAACCCTTGACGATTTGAAATACAACCTCACTCAGCCTGGGTTCCTTGCGAGCTACGTAGCTGCGGCTTGGAGTTACAACGAGCACCCTGCCGGCGGAACCCCCGCAAGTATCGAATCGATCACCCGGGGCGATATCGAAGGATTCTATAAGCGTTTTTACGGTCCGAAAGATTCGGTCCTCATTTTTGTGGGCGATATTTCACAATCGGCGGCGCTTAAGGTCGCGGAACGGTCGTTCGGCGGCTGGCCGGCATCAGCTGGCGGACAGTCATTCGACCGCTTGGGTGACGTGGTCTCGAAAGTTATTGAAGACTCACCGGCCTATAAGCGAATCTTGGTTATCGACCTGCCGAACTCGGGACAATCATCTGTAAATTACGCCGTTTCCATAAGTAAGCTTGGCCGGAACACCAAAGACTTCTACACCGCATCGGTTCTCAACTCGCTTCTCGGGGGCGGCTATTCCTCCCGCCTGAACCAGGAGATCCGTATCAAACGCGGCTTAAGCTATGGCGCCGGAAGCCGGTTTGGCTGGCGCGACTCGGTGTCGACGTTCGGCGCGAGCACCCAGACGAAAGATCAATCCGCCGCCGAAGTTGCAGAACTGATCGTCGGTGAGATCAACCGCCTCCGCACGGCCGACCCGACCAATGACGAGCTCAATCCTCGTAAGTCGGTTCTGACCGGCGGATTCGGCCGTAACCTCGAGACAAATGCGGGGCTCGCGGGAGCATTGGCGGACCTATACGCATTCGGAATCCCGACGAGCGAACTGAACGCTTATGTTAATAACGTCAACTCGGTCCCGAACTCGGCGCTGAAATCATTCGCGGTACGTAATTTTGTGAACGGCGACATCATCATCGTCGGCGACTATTCCGTGTACAAGGACGACCTTGCAAAACGTTTCCCCAACGCCAAGATCGAGGTCATCCCCGCCGCCGAACTCGACATAACCCAACCGAACCTCCGGCGGAAAGTAGTGCCGTAAAGGACCTCCTTTGTGCACTTTGTGTCTTCTCCCTGTGACCTTTGTGTGAAACCCTCTTAAGACAAAGGTCACAGAGTTCAACAGCATCCGAATACAACAAACGCGCGAAAACTGGTAGATTGAATCTTTTAGTTTTCGCGCGTTTTCGCGCCTATCGGTTGCGATGCATAAGAACCTCCGCTCCTTCATCCAGACGCTTCGGAATGAGAACGATATCGTCGAGGTCTCGGCCGAAGTAGATCCGTATCTCGAGATCGCCGAGATCCACCGCCGCGTGATCGACGAGCAGGGAAAAGCACTGCTTTTCACAAACGTGAAGGGCTCGACGTTTCCTGTCGTCACCAATCTCTTCGGCACCGTCAAACGCATCGAACTCGCCTTCGGTAAACGCCCGCAGGAATTCGTCAAACGGGCCGTTCATATGGTCGAGGACCTCGTCCCGCCGAAGATCGGCAAGCTCTGGGGCTACCGTGACATGGGCATGACGGCATTAAAATTAGGCACGAAAAAGGTCCGCAGCGCGCCCGTGCTCGAAAACAAGCAAACTCTGGTCGACCTCGAAAAACTCCCGCTCCTCCAGCTCTGGCAAGACGACGGCGGGCATTTCATAACACTCCCGCTTGTCTATACCGAGAGCCCGACGACCGGAAAGCCGAACCTCGGGATGTACCGCATTCAGCGATACGACAAACAGACGACCGGCATCCATTGGCAGATCGGTAAGGGCGGCGGCTTCCATTATTTCGAGGCGGAACAGCGCGGCGAATCGCTGCCGGTTACCATATTCCTGGGCGGTCCTCCGGCGATGATCCTTTCCGCGATCGCCCCGCTTCCTGAAGACGTTCCCGAGCTCATGCTCGCGTCACTCCTAACGGACGCAAAGATCGGCGTGGCGGACGATCCCAACGCCGGCCACCGCCTGATCGCCGAGGCAGAATTCGCGATCTGCGGGAACGTCCCACCGCACGAACGCCGACCCGAGGGCCCGTTTGGCGATCACTACGGCTACTACTCGCTGACGCACGATTATCCGGTTTTCCACGCTCAGGCCGTATACCACCGCAAGGACGCGATCTACCCCGCGACCGTTGTCGGCAAACCGCGGCAGGAAGATTTCTTCATCGGTGATTACCTTCAGGAACTGCTCTCACCGCTTTTCCCGCTGGTGATGCCCGCCGTAAAAGACCTCTGGAGCTACGGCGAGACCGGCTTCCATTCGCTCGCGGCTGCTGTAGTGAAGGAACGGTACGCACGGGAAGCTCTCGGCGCGGGATTTCGAATCTTGGGCGAGGGGCAATTGTCGCTCACCAAGTTTCTTTTACTGACCGATGAACCGCAGGACCTCCGCGATTTCAAGAGCCTGTTCGAGCACATACTCGCACGCGTCGAATGGCACCGCGACCTGTTCATCTTTTCGCAGACCGCGTTCGACACGCTCGATTACGCCAGCGGCAAGATCAACCACGGCAGCAAGGCCATCCTTATGGGCACCGGCGAGGCTAAAAGGGAACTCGCTCGAGAATTCCGCGGCGAACTCCCCTCGGGCATCCGGCGGGCCGAACCGTTTTGTGCGGGCTGCCTCGTTGTCGAGGGCGCGTCGTACGAAGACGAGGCCGATCTTGCCCAACGCATCGCGCGTTCCGGTGCATTCGAAGATTGGCAGCTCATCGTTATCCACGACAACGCCGACTTCGCGAAAGCTACAGACAAATTCCTTTGGGCAACCTGGACCCGCTTCAATCCCGCGACCGACATCCATGCGAAAGAGGTCACGGTTAGAAACAACCACATCGGATACACCGCCCCCATCGTAATCGACGCCCGCATGAAGCCCTGGTATCCGGCCGAAGTCGAGGTCAGAGAAGATATCAAGAAGTTGGTCGATGAGAGATGGAATGAGTATTTTGCCAATTAGCTGATAACTGCCAGGTATTTATTGATCCTTTCTCGAAATTCACCTGTCGGCTATCAGCTTTTACTGATCCCTTTTTTTCGAAGCGACTTTGTGACGCCCAACGTGACTGAATCGAGCGAGCCATCAACTGACAGTCAGGGAAGGCGGCTTGCCCCCGCAATCCGTCGGTCCATCTGCCTGCTAGGTGCGGTCTTTCTGGCAGCCATCATTGCCCTCGCCTACAGCTACTTCATCGAACCTCATCGCCTGGTCGTTAATGCCCCGGAATTAAGGATCGCCAACCTGGATCCCGCTCTGGACGGCCTGAAGATCATCGCCATCTCGGACATACACGGCGGCTCGAACGGGGTCGACGAGGCCAAACTTCGGAAGTTAGTCGGAACGGTCAATGCTCAGGATCCCGATCCTATCGTCCTTCTGGGCGATTACGTCTCTCAAACCGGCATACCCGGGGTCGATGGCCGTCGCCCTTTAAGGATGCCGGTCAAAACGATCGCCGCTAATCTTTCTGGATTGAGGGCACACTACGGTGTATTCGCCGTCCTTGGCAACCACGACGCCTGGTATGGCGGCGCGGAGGTAGCAAGCGCCCTCACGTACGCAGGAATAAAGGTTCTCGACGGGGAAGTCGCAGTGGTCAATAGGAATGGCGCTCGTTTGCGGATACTCGGGCTGAATGACCATCTGCAGGTCAAAACGTGGGAAACATACGCGGCCGACGCTCGCCACCTGCTCGCCCCCACTGAAGGAACCGGCGATGTTCTCGTATTGGAGCATAGTCCCGACGTTGCAGAGATAATCACGGGTGATCGCTTGATCTCTAATGATCTGAAAATAATGCTCGCGGGCCACACTCACGGTGGGCAGGTATGGCTGCCCGCCCTCGGCCGCCCGATAGTGCCTTCGATCTACGGACAGAAATTCGCTGCGGGCCACGTCCGAGCGTACGGCCTCGACATCTTCGTCACGACAGGGGTCGGCACGAGCATCCTGCCGTTCCGCTTCATGGTCCCGCCTGAGATCACCGTGCTCACGCTCCGCCGCTCTGAGTAGCCATCAAAGGGTTTTGGCGGCCGAAAATTCCCACCCTCCGCGGCTTTTTCCGCAATATAGGCCGGCAAGATCGCGTAATATCCCCGAAATCGTATGGTACGGGCCTTGCGATGCAACGTTGCGAATAGCGGACACGGCCACAACGGGGCTTCATTTGGTGAGCGTATTTATTTTCTGCGTTTGGCCGTTTCCTAAGTGGGGGCAATATGAGCAAAACCGAAAATAATCTAAAACGTGCCATCACCGGTGAGGCCAGGGCCCATCTTGAATATATGGCATTCGCGATGAGGGCGATGGAAGAGGGCCACCCGGAGATCGCGCAGTTATTCATGGAGGCAGCCGGGGCTGAAACTATCCACGGCATCAGCCACCTTAAAGTGGCCGGTAGCGTAGGTACTACCTATGAGAATCTAAATGAATCGGCGAACGCCGAAGATTTCGAGATCGAGGAGATGTACCCCCAATTCGTCCGCGAGGCCGAAGAGGAGTCGCGAATGGATGCTGCGGCGTCGTTTCAGATGGCCCTGCAGCGCGAGCGGCACCACCGCGAAATGTTCAAGACCGCGTTCGAGGCATTTATCGCGCAGAGTGCCAAAGCGACCAGCGGAAGGTAAGCTCAGCCGATAAATACCGGTTTCCTATGCGGTGAAAGTGGATGGCCGTCCGTCCCGCTCACCGCAGCACCGGCTTTATGCGCCCAAACTCTCCGTCGTTGGGCGCGGGCTTCAGCTTCAATATCTTCGTCATGAGATTATAAACATCCACCGATTCGAACGGGTCCGCCATGTAACCCTTTTTGAACGCGGGCCCATACCCGATAAATGTCGCCCGCATCAGCGGATGGGCGTTGTCGTAACCGTGCCCGCCGCGCTGTTTATCGAGAGTTCCTTCCTTCTCGTATTTCGCGTATCGCTCCCTATTGGTGATGTTCGTGCCCGGTTCCGGCACCACGACCAGCGGTGCGATCCGCTTCGCCGTCCCGAATTTAAATCGTGCCGGGAATTCGCTCTTCCGATAGATCTTCGCGTTCGCCGGCAACTTCGCTTTGATCGCGTTGTAGATAGCATCCTCACGGCCCGGTTTCGGGAATATCTGCGTGAATTCGCCGATCCAGAAGATGCGCTCCGCATCGTTCGCGTCGAACATCGTATCCAGCACGATCCCGTCGCGCCATTTGAACGGCGCCATACCGTGGTCGGACACGATGATCAAGTTGGTTTTCTTATCGGCCCCAATTGCTTCAAGGCCATCGATCAAACGCTTAATATTTGCGTCCACCCGTAGTACTGCCTCACGCGTTTGCTCCGACTCGGGCCCGAAGTTGTGCCCTGCGTCATCCACGTCCGAAAAATACATCGTGATCATCGTCGGTCGCCGTTCCTTAGGCAGTTTGAACCACGAAAGGACGGTATCGACGCGCTCTTCGTTGGGGACCTTTCCGTCGTACTCCTTCCAATACTTCGGTGCGATCCCCTGGATCATCGTTTCGGTGCCGGGGAAAAAGAACGATCCAGCAACGCGGCCCGCTTTCGTAGCCGTCACCCATATCGGCTCGCCGCTCCACCATGCAGGGTCCTGCACGGCTGTGCGGTCGTGAAGGCCGAAGACCTTGTCGCGCTCGGCATCGTACATGTTGTTTTCGATCAGCCCGTGATGGTCCGGATAAAGGCCCGTGGCGATCGTGTAATGGTTCGGGAAGGTCTTCGACGGGTAGGCCGGCTGCATCCATTTCGCACGCGTGCCTTCCGATGCTAACCGGTTTAGCGTCGGCGGTTTGTGTATCTCGAGGTAATCGCTCCGCATCCCGTCTATCGAGATCAGGATAACCGTCGTCTTCAGGTCACGGATGCGTTCTTGGGAGTATATTGCGGATGCCCAGATCGCGATGATGCATATCGCGGCGAAGGCTCTCGCCGATCGTATTGTCATATTAGAATTAAATTTAATTTGTGTCGGGAAAGCTTTACGAATATTATAGCCTCGGCTCTTGATCCATCAAACCACGGCCCGGAGAACAAATTGTGAACAAAAACCAACCCTCTCTTATTCTCGTTCTGTGCCTTTCGCTCATCCTCGTAGCCGGTCTCGCATGCGGCCGCACCGAGGCCCCTGACGATGTGCCGCCGGTCGCCAATGCTCCTGCAGCATCTCCAAGCTCGGATTCGCCTTCCGCTCCATCGCAGGCGGCGGCATCCGACATCGGCGGCGACTACACCGTAGCGGGCACCAACCCCAACGGCACGCGTTACAGCGGCAATCTCACCGTCACGAAGCGGGACCAGGT
This sequence comes from Acidobacteriota bacterium, assembly GCA_023415725.1. Taxonomy (GTDB): domain Bacteria; phylum Acidobacteriota; class Blastocatellia; order Pyrinomonadales; family Pyrinomonadaceae; genus OLB17. The sequence continues at coordinate 12,359 of JAEZJR010000111.1, read as the reverse complement.
TTACCAGTTCAGTTGGACGAGCGGGGATCGCGAATATGACGGCGTCGGCGTGCGGACGGACAATACCGTCGCGGTTGCCTTTACGGAGGGAGCTGATGGGAAAGGTTGTGGAGTCGTTCTCTACAAGGTCGGAGCCGACGGTTCACTGGACGGCCGCTCCGGTTACTGGGGCGTCAACTCATCTGAAAGCGAGAAAGCGGTCCGCACGTCGGGTACGGGCCTTCCGGGCGAATACGACGTTACCGGGAAAAACCCAAGCGGCGGGGAATACAAGGGCAAGCTTGCCGTTAACAAGCAAGGGGCCGGTTTCAGCTTCCAATGGGACATCGGCGGCACTCCGTTCGCCGGCTTCGGTATACAGAGCGGCGACAAGGCCGCGGTCGGTTTCGGCGGCAGGCAGTGCGGCTTCGTCAGCTACGAGATCAAGGGCGACGGCTCGCTCGACGGTAAGTGGGGCGGACAGGGTTCGACCGTCGTCGGGACGGAAGTCGCACGAAAACGGTAAACTATTCGCCGGGATGGCGGTTTACGTAGATGCACTTCGCGATTACGGCTGGTGGCGCGGGCCTTCTTGTCACTTGATCGCTGATTCGGTCGACGAGCTGATGGAGTTCGCATTGGCGATGGGACTTCGCCGCGAATGGTTCCAACCGAAGAGCACGCCCCATTTCGACCTGACGGCTGAAACCCGTGCCAAGGCCGTCCAAATGGGCGCTATCGAGCTCGACCGCCGCGGCCTGATCCGGAAGGTGCGCGAAATAAGAGCAAAACGACGTATAATCTACGGAGAATGAAGTACGCAGCATTGACCACGACATTCGCGCTCTGCATTTTCCTTTCGGGCTGCGATGTCCAAAGCGGCATCACGCAGAAGAGCCTCGAGAAGTATCAGCCGACACCGACCCCGGAAAAGATCGCCACGCCGCCCGAAGAACCCATCGATCCAGCCGACGTGCTCAACGTCGACATCACGCTCGACGGACCAACGCTCTCGGTAAACCAGGAGACCGATAAAAAGAACCTTAACTGTGACAAATACAACCGAGTAACTGTCAACGCCGACGACCAGAAGGTCAAGATCAACGGAGGCTGCAGCAAGATCGTAGTTAACGGCGGCGGCAACCAGATAGACGCTGTCGGCGCGACCGAGATCATCGCTTACGGGCAAAACAACACTATCAACTACACCAAGTACGTCAGCGGCAAAAAACCGCTCATCACAGATACTTCTGGCACCAACACGATAACAAAGGTCGCGGCCACAGATCCCAAACCGAAGAAATAACTGGCAGCTCGAAACTGAAAGCTGGCAGCTGGTTAAATCACCAGCTGCCAGCCGCAAGCTATCAGCTTCCAGCAATTTGAATCACATCGTTAGTATCCTTTCCTCGATGCCTTCGTCGCCGATATCCGCGATCTTCTTGTATTTCGAAACGGCAGGGAATTTGCCATCTTCCCAGTCGACTAACCTCTGCTTCGCTTCGCCGATGGTGTCGGTGATGAAATTCCAATAGATCACCGTCGGCTCGGGCAGCGGTTCACCGCCGAGCAGCATGAACCTGGCGTCCTTGTCCGCCGAGAAGCTAAATACACCACCCTTCGAAAGCCGGCCCAGGTCGAACCGCTCTAGCTCCGTCCCGCCGATGTTGACCGCTCCGTCGCAAACATACACCGCAAGCTCATGCGTCTCTTCGACCTCGAACTCTTGCGAGCCACCGCCCGCGACCTCGATGTCCAGGTAGACGAGCTTCTGAAATGTCGGTATCGGCGAAACCTCGCCCGCGCAAGCCCCGGCGATCACCGTGATCTTAACGCCCGGCCCCTCGATCACCGGCAGCCCCGCGCCGTCGAAATGCTGAAAGTCGGGCTCCGTCTTCCTGTCCTTGTGCGGCAGCCCCACCCACGCCTGAACCCCGTGCAGGCGTGAAAGCTTTTTGGTCACCTGCTCCGCGTGTGTGATCTCGCGCCCTGACGTCATCCAGTTCACGTCGCCCGGCAAGATCGGCTGCACATAATCGAGCGAATCCGTGTGCAGTATCTCCCCGTCGAAAAGATACGTCACCGTCTGCAGCCCCACATGCGGGTGCGGCGGCACGTCGAACATCTCCGGCGTCACGTCCCGCTCGTCGAAGTGGTCCAGAAACACGAACCCTCCAACCCGCCTCAACTCCCGCCTCGGCAAAGCCCGCCTCACAACAAAATTGCCCGGCAGCGTAGATTCGCTGGCGGGCAAAATCAGGTCAACTGTTCGCTCGTTCATGCTTTTTCCTCGATGTCCTCGGGATTCAACAAAACAACTTTGCCATCGCGTTCTACGGCGATCGGATTACCCTCACGTCTGTGACGTCTTAAAGCATCCTTCACAGCCTCCCGTGCGGCTTCGGCAACCTGGGAGTGGTATCGAATCAATAGATCGGGTACGTTTGTGTCTATCCTCTTCTTATTTGATCCCATATCAGTTCATTCAAAACTGTCGTGTCCTCCATGTTACCACCGAACGCGACCTCCACAGGCACGGAACTTGAGGCGTCGAATACTTGCCAGGTGTCGGCCAAAGGCAAATATAAGCTAAAGAGATTCACCAGCCCTCGTTCATGACGTCGTCTGATGGAATTCACGAACTCTAATATCCCAAACCTATCGCGTAACAAATAAGGAGCGAGTGTTGATTACCCGCTCCATTTGGTCCTGCAATGACAATAACGTCCGGCATTAGGGCTGCAGCCTATACAGCATCCTCGGGAACGGGATCGTCTCCCTTACGTGCTCTATCCCGCACATCCACGCTACGGTGCGTTCGATGCCCATGCCGAAGCCGGCGTGGGGGATGGTGCCGTAGCGGCGGAGGTCGAGGTACCATTCAAAAGCTTCGCGAGGGAGATTGTGGGCCTCGAGTTGCTTTTCAAGGTATTCGAGCGAGGAGGCACGTTCGCCGCCGCCGATGATCTCGCCGTAGCCCTCGGGCGCGAGCAGGTCGATTCCCAGGGCGCATTCGGGGCGGTCCTTATCCACCTCGAAATAGAAACCCTTGATCGCGGTGGGGAAGTGGTGCACGAATACCGGCAGCCCGAACTGCTTCGACAGGTACGTTTCATCCGGCGCGCCGAAATCGCCGCCCCATTCGAAATTGTTCTCCAACTCTCCTTTCGCGTGACCTTCCTGCAGCATCTTCACCGCATCGTCGTAATGCAACCGCGGGAACGGGCCTTTGATCGCCTCGAGAACCGCAGTGTCGCGTTCTAGTACCTTTAACTCCTCCTGCCGGTCGTTCAGAACGCGCTCCACGATGGCCAGGATCAGTCCCTCGCCGAGGTCCATCATGTCCTCGTACGATGCGTAAGCGACCTCCGGTTCCACCATCCAGAATTCCGTCAGGTGCCGCCGCGTTTTAGATTTTTCAGCGCGGAATGTCGGTCCAAAGGCGTAAGATTTACCGAAAGCTGCCGCCGTCGCCTCGTTATAAAGCTGCCCCGATTGCGTCAAATACGCCTTGTCGTCACCGAAGTAATCCACCTCGAACAAGGTAGTCGTCCCTTCGCACGCCGCCGGCGTAAAGATCGGTGTATCCGCCAGCGTGAAGCCGTTATTGTCGAAGTAATCCCGTGTCGCCTTGATCACCGTATGGCGCACCTTCAGGATCGCGTTCTGCTTCCGCGAACGGATCCACAAGTGCCTGTGGTCCATCAGGAATTCCGTCCCGTGCTCCTTCGGGGTGATCGGGTAATCGTGCACGTTCTGCAGCACCTCGACGTCCTTCACGTCCACTTCTACCCCGATCGGCGACCGCTCGTCCGCCTTCACCGTCCCCGTCACGATGATCGACGATTCCTGCCCGAGCGATTTCGCCCGCTCAAACACCGCCTCGTCGTTCCCCTTGAAAACGACGCACTGCACGATCCCCGTGCCATCCCTGAACTGCAGAAAAACAAGCTTTCCGCTAGACCGCGAATTATAAAGCCACCCCTTTAGGGTAACTTCCTCGCCCACGTGATCTTTCAACTGGTTAACGTATGTTTGTTTCATTACTTCGGATGTAAAAGCACGATTTTACCGAAATCCTTTGAGCCGGACAAAGAGGGCAATTTACCGCCACTGGGAACCTCGCTCACCAGTGTGCGGAGCACACGCGATATCAGTAGCTACAGGTGGAGGCGGAGCCGGAACCTGTAGATGATCGCGCACAACGTTGCGAGCGTGTGGAACACGCGTAACGCCGCCGTGGCCCCGAGGTTAGTCCCATAGATACTGCTGGTCGAACTCTATATTGTGTTTTCGCAGCAAGGTGACGTATTCGTCTTCGAACGTGCGCTTCTGGTGATGTTCTTTCTGCCGCCGGATATAATCGCGAACCGCATCGACAGCCGACTCGCTCACCGTAAAGGCCCCGTACCGGCGTTGCCAGGAGAACTTAGGGTGGTGCCGCTTGGCCCACCGCGGCGAACTCGCCTTCAATTCTCGCATTAGCGCGGGGAAATCACACGGCGCCAGGCTCACGAGAATGTGGATGTGGTCCGCAGTGCCGTTGATCTCGATCACGCGCCCTCTGAGATTGCGGACGATCCCAGTGATGTACTTATAGAGTTCTGATTCCCAACGCGGGGCGATCAAGGGAAATCGATCCTTCGTCGCGAAGACGATGTGGAAAAGGAATCGTGTGTGTGACATGAGGTTGAGTGTGGTGCGAGCATTTTACACGAATCAGGACTCGATTCAATCACAAGGGTGGGTGACGCGTGTTGCACACGCTCCGGAATCATGGTCTTCGGCTACACATTCCGCTTCACTTCATGTGTAGCTACTGTTATCGGCGTGTGCTCCGCACACTAATATCGAACTCTCCGTGGCCTCTGTGATAAAAAAACAAATGAATCGCGGAGACGCGTAGCGGTTCACTTCAACTCCACCATCCATACATTCCCCGTCGTCTCGGCGTATTCGTAGGCGACCTTATCGCCCGCCGGAGACATCGAGGGGTAACGAACGTAGGTGTTGATCTTGTCGAAGTGGGTGAGTTGGCGGATCTCGCGGGTCGTTCGCGAAACCGAGTAGACGTTCCAGATGCCGTTGCGCATGCCGGCGAAGATGATGCGGTCGTAGTCGCCGGACCAGCCGTTCACCCACGACTGGCCTTTCTCGTTTGTGAGTTGGATGACCTCGCCGCCGCTCGCCGGCATAACGCCGACGTGAGTATTGTCGCCGCGTTTGAACTGAACGGCGATCCAGCGGCTGTCTGGCGACCACGCAGGGAAGCCGGCGAATTCCGGGTCGAAGGTCAGTTGCTTGGGTTGGCCGCCCGACAGCGGCATTGACCAAATGTTCAACCTCCCGTCGCGTTTCGAATTGAAGATCACCTGAGAACCATCTGGGGCTGCCCGTGCTCCGTAAACCTCCGCCTCGTCGAAATCGAGCAGTCGTCGCTCCAGCCCCGTGTCGGCATTAACCGACCAGTAGTTCGTGACCGCCGCTTCCGGCGAGATGAACCAAACCGTAGAATTATCGGCCGACCACGCGGCGTTGAATGCGGGCCTTGAGCTTAATTGCCTTTGCTCGCTCCCGTCCGCGTTCATTATCCATAAATGGGCGAGCGACCCCGTCTTGAACGATTGATATGCGATCCGTTTACCGTCGGGCGAAAACGCTGGCAGCACCGTCCGCGAATGCGCGTGCTTTGTGAGAGGGACGGGCTCGGCCCTTTCACCATTGACCGGCGTCATCCAAACATTGCTGGCCGTCGAGAGGGTCGCATAGACGAGCCGCTTTCCGCTGCCGTCTATGGAGATCTGCCGCACCCGAGTACCGCTCGCGTCGATCACCTTCGCGGCCTCACCCGACGCCCGCCCGTCAGGCCCGATCGGCACCGTACCGATCGAAGTTCCTGTTTCCATAACGAAAAATAGGGATCTTCCGTCTGGGGCGAAGACCGCTTCCGATTCCGAGCCCGTTTCTGGCACACCGACCGGCGATGTTACGCCGTCCGCGACCGAAACGGTCCATAGCTTCGATATCGCCCAGTCGTTCACGTCGAATACGATCCGTTTGCCGTCCGGCGACCACGACGGTGCTCCGTGCCCTCCGGCTGGTTCATTCGGCCGCGTCAATTGCCGTGGCTCTCCGCCGCTGGGCGAGACCAGCCAAAGTGTAGATGGAGGCATCGCGTTCCGTACGTTCGAGCCGAGATCGTTCAGCGGGTCCGATTGAAACGCGATCTGCGTGCCCTCCGGCGACCACGCTGGCCGCGTCCCGAATGTGGAAAGCTGCCGCGCCGTGCCGCCGTTCGACGGGATCACATATATCCCGGGGCGGCTGCCGTGCGATGCATAGGCAAGTTGCGACCCGTCCGGCGAGAACGACGGTTGACAGTTATGAGCCCCGTCGCTCGTCACCTGCACCTCCTTCGCCCCCTGGAGCATCTGCCGCGTGAAAACCTCGAGACTGCCGGTCCGGTCCGAGCAGAAGGCAAGCATCCGCCCGTCCGGTGAGATCACGGGATAAAAGTCGAGCCCCGACCACGCCGTCAACTGCGATGTCCGCTCCACCACAACGCTCCCCGGAGATGATAGATAGCGTGCCAGCAGCCAAACCCCCACGGCTAGTATCACTGCCCCGGCAGCCGCAGCGGCGATCTTCACGCCTGCTCTCATTCCCCGGCCTTCGGATCTATGAAGCTGGATCTGGGGCGCTGCGGAACTTTCACGATCCGTCTTCTGATGGCCGTTCGTATTCCCCTGGCGGACGTCGGCGATGAACCTGTAACCACGGCCGGCGATCGTTGCGATGTACTTAGGGCTCTTCGGATTGTCCCCGATCGCCCTCCTAAGCACCGCGACGTTCTGCGCGAGGTTCGATTCCTCGACGAAGCTGTCCGGCCAGAGCCGCTCCATCAACTCCTCTTTTGCCAGCAGCTCGCCCGGTCTTTCCAGAAAGGCCATAAGCATTTCGAACACTTTAGGGGTCAACGGCACGGGCTCATCCCCCCGCAAAAGCGTCTGCCTCTGCGGATCCACGCGAAATTCGTCGAACTCGTAAATCATTGACCTGCCGTGACCTAAAGCCATTCTCACAACCTTTTAGACGGATTTTAGACGACTTTTAAGACTTTCACACGGCCACTGTGCGATTTTCACCTCAGGTCGGAACTGCCGCTGGTCAGCGGCGGGTTGCGAAGTAGCCTACGGCTCCGAAACAACCCGCGGGCGGTTCGAAGTTTTTCACAACAATAGGAGAGCAGAAATGAAAATCGTCATACTTAAGATCGCACTCATCGCCATCGTCTCGTTCCTCGTCACTGAAGCCTCAGCCCAATGTTCACCCAACCTTCAGGCCGAGATACCGTTCGACTTCGTCCTGAATAATAAACAGATCAAAGCAGGGAAATTCATCCTCGCAAAAACCGACTGCACCACCGCTACCCCGCTCGTCGTCCTCCGCGATGCCGACGGGCGATCTCTCGGTATCATGAACCGCTCAGCCGTCCCGATCGGTTCGCCAAAAGCCCACGAACAGGGAGCTCTCATCTTCGCCCGCTACGGCGATTCATACTTCCTCTCCGAGGTACGCGACCCCGCCGGCCAATACTCCTTCCGCCTCCACCCCGGCAGGATCGAATTCCTCCTTGCCCGCTCTGCGCGAAAGACCCAGGCCTCCGTCCCGATCAGGAAGACACTCGAAACCGGAAACTGAGAGCCCATTACCGCGCACTTAATGGCCAGAAGGGCGTCAACTGCCACGATCCCCATGGCGACATAAAATTCACTAAAGGCGCTCAAGGGTCACGAAGACCCTTGAAGTGGTCAGCCGATTTTGCCCATTTTGGCTGACCACTTCGGGCTTTTTGGCTGACCATTTTATCCACAGGGGGTTGTGGATAAAATGTGGCACGCTCGAGCACTGCAATATTTATCGGCCTCAAGTCACTTCTCGAAATTGTGGCACGCGCCACAATTTTTGACCTTTTACATGAGGTCTCCCAAAACCAGGGGGAACTTCACTACCCCTGAATTTGACATCGACGCCCGCGAAATCCATTCTCGATTTACCGTGGCACCAAAGGAAGGCAAGAAAAAGATCGACTACGCCAGCGCCTGGGCCGAGGCCCGCAAGATCGTCTGGAACGCCCGCTGGCGCCTCGCGCTCGGGTCCGCCCTGATGCTCATCTCGCGGCTCGCCGGAATGGTGTTGCCCGCCTCGACCAAATACATCGGCGACGAGGTCTTCGCGAAAGGAAATTACGGACTGATCAAATGGATCGCCCTCGCCATCGGCATCTCGACATTGGTCCAGGGCATTACAGGCTTCGCCCTTTCCCAGGTCCTCGGCGTCGCCGCCCAGCGGGCGATCACCGAGATGCGAAAGCGGGTCCAGCAACGCATTGAGCGGCTCCCGATCTCATATTTCGACTCCACCCAAAGCGGCCAGCTCATCTCCCGCATCATGAACGACGCAGAAGGGATCCGGAACCTTGTGGGAACGGGCCTCGGGCAACTGCTCGGCAGCGTCGTCACCGCGACGATCTCGATCGCCGTTCTGATGTACCTCAACTGGCAGCTCACCCTCGCCACGATCAGCGTCCTGCTCATATTCGGCGGCGCCTTGATGTACGCATTCAAGGTACTAAGGCCGATATTCAGGGAACGCGGCGAGATCACTGCCCAAGTTACCGGTCGCCTCGGCGAAAGCCTTGGAGGCATCCGCATCGTAAAGGCCTACACCGCTGAAAAGAGAGAAGAACTCTCGTTCGCCCGCGGGGCCCATCGGCTGTTTCGAAACATCGCCAAATCGGTCACCGGGGTCTCCGCAATAGGGTCCTTTTCCTCAATAGTTATCGGAGCCGTTGCCGTGGTGATGATCGTCATCGGCGGGAATGCCGTTCAAAACGGGACCATGACGCTGGGGGATATGCTGATGTATATCTCCTTCACCTTCCTCCTCGCCATGCCCGTGATCGAGTTGACGTCCATCGGCACCCAGATCACCGAGGCCCTCGCCGGGCTGGACCGCATCCGCGAGGTCATGTCCATGGCCACAGAGGACGAGGAAGACGCGAAAAAACGGCCGCTCCCGTCGATCGAAGGCACGTTGGATTTCGAAGATGTGGAGTTCGAATACGAGAAGGGGGTGCCGGTGTTAAAGGGCATCTCCTTTCACGCTGAAGCGGGCACCACGACCGCGCTCGTCGGTTCCAGCGGCTCGGGAAAAAGCACCATCCTGAGCCTCGTGCTGAATTTCATCCAGCCAACGAGTGGCGTGATCCGCATCGACGGCATGGACCTTCAAACCGTACGCCTACGCGATTACCGCAGCCATCTGGGCGTTGTCCTCCAGGATAATTTCCTTTTCGACGGCACCATCCTCGACAACATCCGATTCTCGAACCCGGAAGCCGATCTGGCGTCCATCAAGGAAGTCTGTCGCATCGCGAACGCCGACGAATTCATCGAGCGATTCCCCGACTCTTACAAGACCATTGTTGGTGAAAGGGGCGTGAAACTTTCCGGCGGACAGCGCCAGCGTATCGCCATCGCCCGGGCGCTGCTCGCAGACCCGCGAATTCTGATCCTCGACGAGGCCACATCCTCGCTCGACAGCGAATCCGAGGCCCTCATCCAGGAAGGCCTCAATCGCCTCCGGATGGGCCGTACCACCTTCGTGATCGCACATAGGCTCTCGACCATTCGCAGCGCCGATCAGATATTGGTTGTGGAATCGGGTGAGATACTGGAACGCGGCACCCATGCTGAGCTGCTAGCCATGGAAGGAAGGTACAAACAGCTATACGATAAGCAATACCGTTACGAACAGAACCTTTTTGTTAACCCCGGCGAGGATTTCACTTCAAAAAAAGCCGAGACGTTGGCCAAAACAAAGCTTTAGCTAGGCGTTGAGTTCGCGCTCGGTAAGGGCTCGAATCGTGTCGTACTGGCCAAGGTTGCCCGCTGCCCGATGAACGATCTCGAACATTGGCAGGATAAAAGGCACGAAGTAGGCTTTCCCTCGTACAGCCGATTGATATGAAAAGGTCCCCACGGCCTTTAAGCAACGCTGGATTGTTTGCAAACGAAACTCATCCGCGAATTCATCCTCATTCAGCGGGGGCAGTCCGATCCTGACCCTTTCGTCCAAGAAATATCTCCGCTTGGCAGCAAGCCATCCCGCGGCCGGTGCCTCGGTCACACGGTCCAGGAGGAGGGAAACAAGGTCGTAGGCAGCGGACCCGATCCGCGCGTCCTGATGGTCGATGATCCTTAGACGGTCCTCTTTGTCGATCATCAAATTGGCTGCATGAAAATCACGGTGACAAAGGACGCTAGCTTTAGATTCGAGATCGCGTGATAACTCTAGAAACTCATCGGCGAGGCGGTTATCGACATCAACAGAAAGGGGCCTCTTCTGGAGCGTTCCGAAGTAGTGGGTCTTGAAGAAATCCAGCTCCCATGTTAGTTTTTCGACGTCAAACTTCAACCTGGACGCGATCGAACCCTTTGAATATGCAGCCCCTGTGACGGCTTGGATGCGGGGGATAAGTTCGATCGCCTCGTTAAGCATCCGTTCTCGGTCACCAGGTTCCGCTGCTTCCAGCTGGGTCCTCAAAATTCGGTCGCCGAGGTCCTCCATTAGGATCACACCTAGGCTCTCGTCGAAGTCGAATATCCTGGCCACAGGGAGGCCGCCTTCAGAAAACAACTTAGTAGCATCCAGATAATTTTGCTCGGCAGCGACAAAGGGTTCGGGATAAACACACGCGATGGCGGTCGTGCCGTTCCAACCGACACGGAAATACTCCCGTGTCGAGGCGTCCGGCGTAAGCTGCTGAATATTGTGATCTGAGCCTCGAGAATCGAGAAACCGTTCAAGGCGGGGAAGAAAGTCAGCCATGTTCAATTGAGAGGAACAATATAGTTCTCGCCTTGTATGTATCCACGCAGTGCCTTCTCCGGAATTTCTTTGCACTCGCGAACCATTTCAGCCCTGACGATCGCAGCATTCTCGAATTGCTCGCCTTCGCTGATAACCACTCCGTCCGCGACTATGGTTCGATAAAGGTGAGCGTCTGCATGGACCGACACATCGTCCCAAAATACCGAGTCCCTTACCATTGCCGTGGCGTCGATCCTGCAACCCTTGCCCGTGAATATATCGGTTCCTTCCATCATAGCAAGAGAGATATCCAGATAACGCGGGATCGTTGAGAGTTCGTACCACTTCCCGTCAACCACATGCGCCGCGATCTTATCGCCTTTGGCCAACGCCGGCCTGTATACGTCCGCAACGATGTCGGAGAACACCCCGCGCGGAATGTAATCGAATACGCGCGGGTCGAGAATATGGATACCGGTGAACATCAAAGGTGGGGTCAAATCACTGGTAGTGTCTCGGATCTCGTCTTCAGTTAACGGTGCGGCATGCGGGCCGAAGCCGGTTACGAAACCGTCCCGTGTTTCTACTATTGTGAACTTCTCTCGCTTTACATTGGGTTTCAGTACCATTGTGGCCAGTGCGCCCGAAGCCCGGTGAGTATCTATCAATGAACTGATATCGATGTCTGTGATGATCTTGCCGTTGATGATCAGGAAGGGTTCGTCCTCGAGCAAATGCCTGGCATTGTCCAGCGCACCGGCGGTTCCGAGAATCTCGGGCGATTCCAGCGTGTAATAAATATGAACACCGAATCTGCTGCCGTCGCCTAATGCATCGATCACCGAGTCTGGCTGGTGGTGGAGATTCACGACGACTTCTTTGAAGCCGTATTGCGCTACATATTCGGCAACATACCCTACAAGGGGCTTGCCAAGGAACGGAATGGCCGGCTTCGTCCGGTCGATCGTCAAAGGGAAGAGCCGCGTACCGAACCCCGCGGCAAGGATCATTGCCTTCATTATCTAAGACTCCGCGCTGTCGCGCGCATGTGAATAATGTACGTTCCGCAGCCTAAGATCTCAAAATCCAAAATGTCGAGTTGTTTCACCTTGACAGCCGTTCTCGTAAACTTGAAGATTGCCAAATCCCATTTTGGGAAAATGTCCTACGCACTTAAATCCAACGTGAACCCTAAAGACATAAATGATCGAATTGCGCCGCAAAGTTCCTTTGCAAAGAATCAGGCCCGCGAGATCTTTGCCTGGATCACTTATGATTGGGCGAATTCGGCGTTTTACACGACGGTTATCGCGGTGATGCTGGGTCCTTACCTAATCTCCCTCGCCGAGCAAGCAGTCGGTAAGGAGGGCTTGATATTCGACCTCTACCTTTTCCAGGTTACAAGCGGCGGGTACTTTGCATTCTGTATCGCGATATCCGTCGTGTCGATGGTCGTCTTTCTACCCTTTCTCGGGGGGATCGCCGACTATACGCATATAAAAAAA
>JAEZJR010000180.1 GCA_023415725.1 Acidobacteriota bacterium | reverse complement strand
CAGGGTTGGTTGGACCTGGTTCGTCGGGGCAAGTTGTCAGATCGCGAGGGTTCGGATCAGCCCAAGAAGGCCGCCGGTAAGAACCACCAAGAGCACGTCCGCCCTGAACCTGTAGAGTGCTATGAACGCCGCCAGGGTCAGCGCCGCGGAGAACCAGTCTACGCCCCCGGCGATACCGTCCGGAAATATCACGGCCGCTCCGAACACCAACGCAAGATTTAAGATCACGCCGACCACGGCCGCTGTGACGCCGGAGAGAGCTCCCGTCAGGCTTTGGTTTCCGCGCAGCACCTCGATGTACGGTGCTCCGATGAAGATGAACAGGAAGCAGGGAAGGAAAGTGACGTATGTGGTCACGAGGGCCCCGAGAATCGCACTTGATGTTTGATCCATACCGCCGGGGTTGTTCCACGCCGCGATGAAGCCGACGAACTGCAGCACCATGATGAGCGGGCCCGGAGTGGTTTCGGCGAGTGCGAGACCATCCACCGCCTGCTGCCGGGTGAGCCAATTGTAGGGATCCGTTGTGAGTGCCTGGGTGACGTATGCCAGAACCGCATAAGCCCCGCCGAATGTGACCAGAGCGGCCTGTGTGAAGAACCGATACTCCTGCGAGTGGAGGCTGTCGAAGCCTCTCCAAATGCCCAGAGCGAAAAACGGTAATAGCCAAAGTACGAATCCGATCGCGAGGATCTTAAATGTGCGGCCGCGGCGCGGAAGCGTGTGAGGCGGCGGCGGGGCATGATCGTCGATCACCAGCGGCAGTTCCTCGGGGGGGGCGTCCTGAGTTTCCTTTTCCTTGTCCGCTTCTTTCCCTTTTGGCTTGGCGAATACTGCGGGGATGAAGCGGACGCCGAGGAGTCCCACTATTGCGGCGGCCAATACGATAAGCGGAAAGGGGACGTGCAGGAAGTAGATCGCGACGAACGCGAGAGCGGCGATCGTTAGGTGGGCGGCTCCTTTCAGAGCTCTGCTCCCGATCTTCACCACTGCCTCGACAACTATCGCGACGACTATGGGTTTGAACCCGGCGAGTATGCCTGCGACCAATGGTACGTTCCCGTAGGCTGCGTAAATGTAAGAAAGGCCGAGCAGGATGAAGATCGACGGGATGACGAAGAACGCACCCGCGACGATCCCGCCCCAGGTGCGGTGCATCAGCCAACCGATGTAGATGGCCAGCTGCTGCGCCTCCGGTCCCGGAAGCAGCATGCAGTAGTTCAATGCGTGCAGGAAGCGTTCATCCGACAGCCATCGCCGCTTGTCCACCAGCTCGCGGTGCATTATGGCGATCTGGCCGGCGGGGCCGCCGAATGAGATGAAGCCGAGCTTGAGCCAAAAGCGGAAGGCGTCGGCGAACGGGACCGTACGAGGGGGCTTGGGGGCGTCGGTCTCTTCGGCAGGTGTGTTCATCGGTGGAGTTAGATTTCCATAGGTGTATGAATTCGGCAAGGGAGAGGGACTCTCTTGGTTAGGGTTTTAACACAAAGAGCACAAAAGGAATACACGAAGGGCCACGGAGGGTGACGCGTGTTTCACACGCTTGGCCGTTATGCTGGACGGTTTCTACAGGTTTCGGCTTCGCCTGCACCCGTAGCTACTGATATGGCGCGTGCTTCGCACGCTACAGACAGGTCGCTCCTACGGAGCTGACGGACCGCGCACTGGTTAAGGGCGCGGTTCTGATCTGGGGTCGCCGTCGTTGGAGTGTTTGTCGTAGGCTTGGACGATCATTTGGACGAGTTTGTGGCGGACGACGTCTTTTTCGGAGAAGTAGACGAAATCGATCGCGTCGATGTCTTTGAGGACTTCCTCGGCTTCGCGGAGGCCGGATTTCTGGCCGCGTGGGAGGTCGATCTGGGTCTTGTCGCCGGTGACCACGGCCTTTGAGCCGAATCCGATGCGGGTGAGGAACATCTTCATCTGCTCGGAGGTGGTGTTTTGCGCCTCGTCGAGGATGATGAAGGCGTCCGCGAGGGTGCGGCCGCGCATGAAGGCGAGCGGGGCGATCTCGATGATGCGTTTCTCGAGCATCTTGGTCACCTTCTCGCTGTCGACCAGGTCGAAGAGTGCGTCGTAGAGGGGGCGGAGGTACGGGTCTACCTTTTCCTGCAGGTCTCCGGGGAGGAAGCCGAGGCGTTCGCCGGCCTCGACGGCCGGGCGTGTGAGGATGATGCGGCTGACCTGCTTTTTGAAGAGGGCGTCGACCGCCATCGCTACGGCGAGATAACTTTTACCCGTTCCCGCCACACCTATTCCGAAGACGAGATCGTTATGGGCGATCGCGTCGAGGTATTTGCGCTGGTTAGCGGTCTTCGGAGCGACCTGCTTCTTGCCGGCGGGGTTGAACCGCGCCTTAAGGAAGTAGTCCTTCAGCGAATAAGCACGATCCTCGGCGATCTGCTTGAAGGCGTCCTTGAGTTCCTTGTCGGTGAAGTGCTGCCCTTCATCGAAAAGCTCGCCGAACTCCTGGAGGATCTGTTCGACCGTCTGGATATCGCGCGGGTCACCGTCTATGAGCAGTTCATTGCCGCGGGCGCCGATGCTCACGTCGAGTAGTGATTCGAGATACTTGATGTTTTGATCCTGTACGCCGAAGAGTGCGTTCAGGCCCTGGGGCGGAAGTTCGAGTTTTCGCAGATCGCTCAAATTACGCGGGTTTTTCCTTTTATTTATCCGACTTTATAAGGGTGAGGCTACTAAATGCCGGGTGCGGTGTCAATCGTATCCTGGGTATACGGGAGAACTTTAAACTTATCCGCGGCATACGTCTTGCAGAGTACAGAGAAACTGACAATGGTGTCTCAAATTAACTCACACGGGGAGGTGGATTAATGTTCGGTTTTGGAAAGAAGCAGGAGGGAGTTGCGCCGGTCCTCACGCTCGATCTTCACACGACGAGCCCCGGCGAACCGCCATCAGCTATCAAGCGGAATCATATAAAGAGGAAGAAGCCCGCGGGGATGAACATCTATCACCGGGCGGACAAGATCTTTCTTAGGTCGAAAGTGTCGGAAAGCGGACGGAGGCTGGCCGAGCTTTATTAGAAAGTGATCAGTGATAAGGGGGAAATAAGAATGCCGACAAAGAAAGACGGGACGAGCAAATATACGGACAAGCAGGAACGCAAGGCGGACCATATCGCCGAAGGGTATGAGAAACGCGGCGTTTCTAAGGACGAGGCCGAAAAGAGGGCCTGGGCGACCGTGAACAAACAGGACGGCGGCGGCAAGAATTCGGGCGGTTCGGGCCGGAAGGAGTCCTAAAGCACACAAGCACGTAGGGGGAATTTAAGATGGGCAGATTATTAACTATACTGGGCGGCCTCGGAGCTGGAGCCGCACTGATGTACTTCATGGATCCGGAGAAAGGACGCACCCGGCGGACGCAGGTGCAGGATAAATTCAACGGTCTCTCGAACGACCTGAAGCAGGGATTCGAGGGCCGATCGAAGGACCTGACCAATCGAGCCAAGGGGCTGCTGCATGAAGCGAAATCGCATTTCGGCAGCGGCGACCGCAACGCCCAGAACATGGGCCGGATGCCGAGCGAACACGAAGGAATGGGAATCTAGAAGGACTGTCTGAACCGGGCTTCTTTGCCGCTGCCCGGATCGGCCACAAGCGGACCAGTAGCATTAGCCCAGGAAGTGAAGGGCCGGGGCGAGTATTTATTGGTCCGCTTGAATTGTCTCTAATCATATGAAAATCACGAAATTGATCGAGAAACTAGGATCGATGGAACCGGACGGGATGCCGTTCTTCAGCATTTACCTCAACGCGGAAGCGGGCCAGAACGGCAGGGACACCTTCCCGATCTGGCTGAAGAAACCGCTGTCGGACGAAGAACAGAAGTACAAAGAAGACGAGGGTGAACTAGCAAAGTTCAATGGGGCAGCCGAGAGGATACAGGATTTTGTAGAGAACGAGGTGGACCCCGCTGCGAACGGCATCGCAATATTCACGAAGATGGGGGATGACCATTTCGAAGTGGTGCAGCTCGACGTGGCGTTCCCCCAGAGCAAGTTCTTCTCGCTCGACCGGCCACATATTTTCCCGCTTGCACGGGCCGTGAATGAGAATCCGCGTTACGCCGTGCTCTGGGCGGACAAAAACAAGGCGGACATTTACGTTTTCGGCGGGGAGACGCGGATCCGGTCGGACGTGGACGTCGAGAGCAAGGTCGAATCGATACAGAACGAGGTCACGCAGGCGGCACAGGCCGGCGGATGGTCGCAGCAGCGGTTTGCGAGGCGGCGGGAGAAATTTCACCTAGAGCACGCAAAGGAAGTGGTTGCGGAGCTCGAAGAGGTGATGAAGAAATTCAACGTCGAGCACTTTGTGATCTGCGGCGATGAAGAGACGATCCTGCCGGTGATCAAGCCGGAGCTTTCGAAGCCGATGGAGGAGAAGTTGCTCGGCTCCGTCAGCATGAGCCAGTATGACTCGGAGGATGAGATACGCGAGAAATCTCTCGAAGTGGTGAGCATCGAGATGGCCACGCTGCAGCAGCAGAAGATCGAACAGCTCAATGACGCGGCGAAGTCTTCGGCGAAGATGGGAACGCTCGGCGTGGAGGATACCCTGAGGGCCCTCGCGAACGGGCAGGTCGAGGAACTTATTCTTGCCTCGAACATCGATACGTTGGATTACAGCAAAAAGAAGGTGAAGAAGATCCTCAAGGAATACGAGCCTGGCGACGACACCGCACCAGCCGACGCTGCCTCAGCCATTGGCGACGCGGCGCAGATCGCAGACCAGCTTATCGTGAGGGCGATAAATACGGCGGCTCGGATCTCGTTTATTAAGGACGAATCGATGCTGGAAGAGGCAGGGGGCGTCGGAGCGATACTGAGGTTCAATATGAATGCTCAGGCGGGGGGATAATTTGAACCGATCCGCGTGGAAACTGGCACTGGGTTTGGACTCGGTGCCAGTTTTGTTTTGAGGCGGGGAAGGGTTGAGGTGTTTGTCGATTCGGGAAACGTTTGTCGCTGCTTAAGTGCCGAAGCGGCGCTGACGCAGCCGGGGGCGGCTGCGTTCCCGGCAGGGGGCCGGGGTTCTATTAAGAGGCGTCGCGGCGGCTTTGCGACGGGCGAAAAGGGTGTGATATTCTTACTACTTTGTTATCAGAACGATTTCCTATCTATATAGAGGAGCAATTTATTACAAATGGCTAACGGAACAGGCGTAAAGATCGGTAAGGTCGTGCAGATCATCGGGCCGGTCGTGGACGTCGAGTTTGAGAA
>JAEZJR010000144.1 GCA_023415725.1 Acidobacteriota bacterium | reverse complement strand
TGGTTCACGATCAGCCCGCTGATACTTTTCCTCGCGAACCGTTTCCCGTTCGAGGAAGGGAAATGGAAGACGTCATTGCCCGCACATGCGGTGGCCTGCGTATTGGTCTCGCTGGTGCAGCTCGCTCTTGACGCCTTCGTGCTGACGCGGCTCGGCTATCCGCCGGGTCGGCAGTTCGCCAACTTCTTCGAGGCATACAAGTTCTTCGTCTTCGTTAACCTGCACCTCAGCATCCTCATCTACATGGCGGTGGTTGGGATAAAGTCCGCCTACAACTACTACCAGAAGTACCGCGAAAAACAGCTTCGCGCATCGCAGCTCGAGGCACGGCTCGCGCAATCGCGCCTGCAGGTGCTGAAGATGCAGCTGCACCCGCATTTCCTCTTCAACACCCTTAACGCGATCTCCGAGTTGGTGCACCGCGACCCCGACGCGGCGGAGCACATGATCACGGACCTGAGCGACCTGCTGCGGATGTCGTTCGAGAACCTCGAGGTGCAGGAGATACCGCTGCGGCAAGAGCTGGAATTTCTTCGCAAGTACCTGGAGATCGAGCAGATGCGTTTTCAGGACCGCCTGACAGTGGAGATGCACATTGCTCCGGACACGCTCGACGCCAGCGTCCCGAACATGATCCTGCAGCCGCTCGTCGAGAACGCGATCAAGCATGGCCTATCGCCGAAGGCGGACGGCGGTCGCATCGACATCAACGCAGCACGCAGCAACGGCCACCTGATCCTGTCGGTCGCCGACGACGGGGTGGGCATGCAGCAGCCAAGCCCTCATTTGACCCTGCGGGACGGTGTCGGCCTCTCCAACACTCGACGGCGATTGAGACACCTCTACGGCGAAGAACACCGCTTCGAGCTTGATTCCCCGGATGACCACGGCCTCAAAGTAAACCTCGAGATCCCCTACAAGGAAGCCGAAAAGGCCATATGAACATACGCACCGTGATCGTCGACGACGAGCCCCTGGCTCGAGACCGCGTGAAGCGCTACCTGCGCGACGTGGAGGGGATCGAGGTCATCGGGGAGTGCGGGAACGGCTCGGACGCGATCGGCTTCATCAAGGAAAAGAAGCCGGACCTCGTCTTCCTCGACATCCAGATGCCGGAGAAGAACGGTTTTGACGTGATCAAGGGCCTTAATCCCAGATCGCTGCCGACGATCATCTTCGTCACCGCGTACGACCAGTACGCCCTGCAGGCGTTCGAGGTGCACGCCTTGGATTACCTTCTGAAACCGTTCACGAAGGAGCGGCTGCACCGGGCGATCGCCCGCGCTCGCGAGCAGATCGACGGGCGCCGGTACGGGAACATCGACGAACGGCTCACGTCGCTGATCGCGGACCTGAAAGGGAACGAGAAGAAATACCTTGAACGGCTGGTCGTGAAAACCACCGGCCGCGTCTTCATCCTGAAAGTGGACGAGATCGACTGGATAGAAGCGGCGGGCAATTACGTAAAGCTGCACGCCGGCCGCGAGACGCACATGATCCGCGAGACGATGAACGGGATCGAGACCAAGCTCGACCCCGAGAAATTCCTCCGCATTCACCGCTCCACGGTCGTCCATATCGACCGGATCAAGGAGCTGCACCCGATGTTCAGCGGCGATTACGCCGTGATCCTCCGCGACGGTACGGAACTCGCTCTCAGCCGCAATTACCGCGAGCGTTTCCTCGAACTCTTCGAAAATCACGCCTGAACACATCGGCCCGAAGCTTCACGACTCGATACTCTTCGACCAGATAGACCCCGACCCGAACGGGCCCGCCGTCGGCCTGGCGAAATCCATCTACGTCAAGCGAGGCCCGCTCGATCGGGCCCGTAGTCCTGCAACGTTTATCTTGCGGTCATTCCGAATCGCTTGTATATTCTCCGTAAGCCAAAACCGTTTCACCTTGAGCCCAGAATTTTCCAAACTCCGTCGCATCGCTTGTTATTGATCCGAACCCGAATCGAGTGCAAGTATGAATTATTCCCATCCCCTCCGGCAGCTTTCCGTATCCGCTGGGGGTCTATGCGTTTAAATGCGTATCCGGCAGTGCGGAACAATAAAAGGCTTCTCCGGGTAAAGAACCGGGTCTCCAACGCTGATTGAGTCACGAACACACTGATCAATTATGAAATTCAAATCACTTCCACTAGCGATCGTCGTAGGTGCGGCGGTGTCATTGGGCATTTATGCCGCGTGGGTCGCGGACGCCGGTCAAAGGAGTTCGCTGCCGGATGAGGGCCGTTCCGTTATCGCAAATTCGGCGGATGGTTCGGCTTTGAAGTCGGCCCGTGAATCGTATGGCGCGATCGAGATGGCGTTCGAGGAAAACAAGGGCCAGACGGATCCGTCCGTTGGGTTCCTGGCTCGCGGAGCGGGATACACGCTCTTTGTGAAGCCGGACGAAGCCGTGTTCTCGCTCTCGAGGCCGGAACGTGATGAAAAGAACGGTGACCAAATGCCGGTCGGCCCAGGCCGGAATCGTGCAACGCCGGATTCAGGGGGTCCTAAACTCGCCTCGGCACGGTCGAACAGTTCCTCGGTGCTGCGCATGCAGATCCTCGGCGCAAACAGGGCGGCCGAAGCATCACGAGTGGACGAGCTTTCGGGCAAAGTAAACTATTTGATCGGCAATGATCCCTCCAAATGGCGGACGGATGTCCCCACCTATGCGCGTGTCCGTTACAGTGACGTTTATGAAGGCATCGACGTTGAGTACTACGGGAACCAGCGGCGGCTCGAGTATGACTTCCATGTCGAGCCCGGCGCCGACTACCGACAGATCTCCCTGAAGTTCGAAGGCGCGGAATCCGTAAGCGTGGAGCCCGAGACCGGAGATCTGCTGATAGCCGTCGACGGGCAGACCGTCCGCCAGCACAAGCCGTTCGTCTATCAGGAAACGGGCGGTGAGCGGCGGGAGATCGAATCGAGCTTCAACGTAGCGGGTAATGGTCGCGTTGGCTTTATGGTTGGCGAATATGACCCGACCAGCGCTCTCGTTATCGACCCGGTCCTTGTTTATTCCACATACTTTGGCGGCACTGGTGAAGATACGGCCTACTCGATCTCCGTTGATGCCGCAGGCAGCGCATATATCACGGGCAGCACGACATCGATCAATTTCCCGTTAGGGGGAGCAATTCAGGGAACGAAAAGCGGCGGTTATGACGACGCTTTCGTCACAAAGATCAACGCTGCGGGATCCGCGATCGTTTATTCGACCTATCTTGGAGGAAACGACAGCGACTATGGGACCGGTATCGCAACCGATGCCTCGGGGAATGCTTACATCACGGGAAACACGCTTTCGAGCAATTTCCCAACCAAAGATCCTATCCAGCCGACGCGTGGTGCGGGTTCCTCTTATGATGCGTTTGTCACAAAAATAAGCTCGACCGGGTCGGCATTGGTTTACTCCACATATTTAGGCGGCAGCAATCTGGACACAGGTGAAGGCATCACCACGGACGCGTCCGGGAATGCATATGTTATCGGGAGCAGTCAATCTCTCGATTTTCCTACCACACCCAATGCGATCAAAGCTACCCCCGGAGGCCGTGACGCATTCGTAACGAAGATCAATGCGGCCGGCTCGGCGTTCGTCTACTCGACTTACATCGGCGGAGCATCCGCTGACAGCGGCAGCGATATTGCCGCGGATTCCAACGGGAATGCGTATATTACGGGATCTACGAGTTCGACAGATTTCCCGATGGTCAATCCTATTCAAGGAGTCAAGAACGGCACCGGCCACTATGACGCTTTCGTAACCAAGATCGCGGCCGACGGCTCTGCACTCGTTTATTCGACGTATCTGGGTGGCAATCCGAACGGCAATGTGAGTTTGGACGACTGGGGCCGCGGGATCGCTGTCGATTCGTCAGGAAATGCGTATGTGACGGGTCAGACGGCATCGTCAGACTTTCCGGTCGTCAATCCGATCCAGGGGTCCCTGGCAGGTGAGCCGTCCGTTCCGGATGCCTTCGTCACCAAACTCAATGCGGCGGGGTCGACCATCGTTTTCTCGACCTATCTTGGAGGAAGCGGGACCGATGGCGGTTACGGGATTGCCCTCGATACGGCGGGAAACGTATATATCGCGGGAACGACCAGATCGACAAATTTTCCGACCGTAAGTCCGATACAGGCCTCGCGTAGCGATCAGAACGATGTGTTCGTGACCAAGATCAACGTTGCCGGATCGGCCCTCACGTATTCGACTTATCTAGGCGGCACCGGAGACGACAACGCGTATGGCATCGCGGTGGACTCGGGCGGTAATGCCTATGTCACGGGCGATACCGCTTCGATGAACTATCCGACCGCGAGTCCGCTCCGAACCTCTATCTCAGGATTCGACGACGTGTTCATATCGAAGATCGCGGACGTGCCGGCACCTCCGCCAACTCCGACTCCTACGCCGACTCCGACCCCGACACCTGAGCCGACCCCGGTGCCGCCGATCCCGGCATCGCCCGGCGACCTTGTGATCAGCCAGATCTACGGCGGCGGCGGACTGCCCGGGGCAACCTATCGCAACAGTTACGTCGAGATCTTCAATCGTAATCCCTTGCCCGTGTTGACTCATTCCTATGCGATCGCACTTGGGCTTGGTACTGCTCCCGTTGATCGCAGTTATGGCCAGGCGAATTCACGCGGCATCGTCATTCAGCCAGGTCAATATATTTTGATCAAGTTTGGCAGCGGCGGCGGCAGCGGGATCGATCTCCCGCAAGCGGATCTGGAATTTATCGTTCCGCCGCCCGCGCCCAGTTCGTATTTCGGTCTTTCGGGCAAGCTTTCCCTGTTGGGACAGACCGCTGATGACAGCAGATACGGCAACTGCCCGCTTGCGGCCCAAAGTTTATTCGATTTCGTCGGATTTGGGGCCACCAATTGCTTTGAAGGGAGCGGCCCGGTAGCCGGCTTGAGCGTGACCAAGGCGGCAATACGTAAGAACAACGGCTGCACCGATACGAACGATAACGCGAACGACTTTACGGTGGGAACGCCGAACCCACGTAGCAGCAGTTCGCCGTACTCGCCCTGTGTAACGCCGCCGCAGCCCGCGGAGGTGTTCGGACGGGTTACGGGTCCGGTCGGGCGCGGGGTGGCCAGAGCGAGGGTCAAGTTCGTAGACGGTTCCGGGAACGAGAGGGTCGCCGTCACCACCAGCTTTGGGTATTACCGCTTAAGCGGATTATCCACTGGTGTGCAGTACACCGTCACGCTCGAGAAGGTGCAACATCAATATAACTTCGGAGCACGGACCGTTACATTCTCGAATAGTCTCAACGAACTGAATCTACTGGGGCAGCAGCGTTAGATCCTTCTGTGCTCGCTCATGGAGCGGCTCGTCGTTGGCGGGCCGCTTCCCCTTTTGTACCGCTCGACCCCGAGAAGTGTCCGCGACGGCATCGAGCTCTCGCTCAGCCGCAATTACCGCGAGCGCTTCCTCGAACTCTTCGAAAACCACGCCTGAAACTCGGAACGCTTAAATGTGCCCCGGTTTGGTGTAACCGACCGGGGCACGCACGCGTCTAGATGTTCGGATATTTGAATCGGATACACTTCATCACGCCCTTGTGCGTTTCGTCACATATTCGTATTTGATACCGAAATTTGTGACTACTATTACGATACGGTCAGTCCGCTCTCCCTTTGCGCTATGAGGAAACACGGAAAATTCGCGGCCCTGCTGGCTTTCGGGGTGATCATATTCTTCAAGAATTACGTCATCGTGATCGGCCAGACGAAGCCGGTGCTCGTCGCTTTGAACAAAGCGGACGCGACGCTGTCGATAATCGACCCGGCAACGATGAAGGTGACCGGCTCGGTGCCGACCGGGGCCGACCCGCATGAGGTGGTGCTTTCGCCGGACGGTAAGATGGCGTATGTGGCGAACTACGGGCCGGGCCCTGCGCCGGGGAATACGCTCTCTGTTATCGATCTCGCGACCGCGAAGGAATTACGCCGCGTCGACCTTTCGCCGCTTTACCGCCCGCATGGGATACAGGTGATCGGCGGGAAGGTGTACTTCACCGCGGAGACCAACCGCATGATCGCCCGCTACGACCCCGCGTCGAACAAGATCGATTGGATGATGGGGACCGGGCAGACCGGTTCGCACATGATCGCAGGGACAGCGGACCAGAAGAAGTTCGTCACAGCGAATATCGGTTCCGACTCGGTCACGATATTCGAGTTCGCGAATGGTGCCGGGAACCCGGGGCCGTCGAGGATCACCCACGTCGGCATCGGCAAACAGCCCGAGGCGGTGGACCTTTCGCCCGACGGCAAGGAAGTTTGGGCCGGGCTGAACGCTGAAGGGATGGTAGAAGTCGTTGACGCGACGGCGTTCAAATCCGTCCAGAAGATAAATATCGGCGGGCGGCCTTACCGGGTCCGCTTCACGCCGGATGGCAAGGCGGTCGTGTGTACGATGATCCCGACGAAAGAGCTTCTGATCATCGACGCCGCATCGAAGAAAGAATTGAAAAGGATCAAGCTTGAGAGCGTCCCGCTGGGGGTCGCGTTCTCCGCGGATGGCAAGACGGCCTTCGTGACCGTCGGCGAGCCGGATGCGGTGCTCAAGGTGGATCTCGAACGCGGAGAGGTCACGGGCCGCGTCGAGACGGGCAAGGTGCCCGATGGCCTAGCCGTGGCGGGGGTCTAGGCTTTTCGTATCCCCGAAGGGCTGAGATCCGCTGATTTCGGCAAACCCAGGATTGCCTCGATTCAGGTAGTACGTATGGCAACCCATGTATTAACTAGGAGAAGCAACACCGAATTCGTAACTAAGATGGAAGTCCTGAGGTCGATGATCCGCTCGCTGCTGCACGAGGCATCCTTGCGCACGCAGCCGGTGCAGATCGATCCGGAAAAGGGCATCGATTTTTACGACAGCGTCACCCGATACGAGATACAACTCATCGAATCGGCATTGGAAGTGGCAGGGGGCCGTCAAAACCGCGCGGC
>JAEZJR010000136.1 GCA_023415725.1 Acidobacteriota bacterium | reverse complement strand
GAAGAGGGTTATGGCGATAGTTGATGTACCGAAAAAGGGATTGCGCATTACAGAAGCGAGCAAGATAGCAGAGTATCTTGGAGCGATCGGGATCGACTATGCGCGGTGGGAGAATTTGAAGCAGGTTTCGGCTGATGCGACCGATCAGGAGATATTGGACGGGTACGCCGAGGAGATCGAGCTGCTGAAGGAGAAAGGCGGGTACGTGACGGCGGATGTGATCAACATCGTACCGACGACGCCGGGGCTCGATGAGATGCTGGGTAAGTTCAGCAGGGAGCACTGGCACGACGAGGACGAGGTGCGGTTCATCGTGAAGGGTCACGGGCTATTTCACATCGCGCCGCCTGATGGCGACGTCGTCTCGATCGAGATGGAAGCGGGCGATATGATTCTGGTGCCGCGCGGCACGAAGCACTGGTTCAATCTTTGTGGTGACAGGACCGTCAGGGCGATCAGGTTGTTTCAGGATGTATCGGGCTGGGCGCCGCACTATACGAACTCGGGCGTCGATGCGGGCTACCAGCCGTTGTGCTTTGGCTTGAATTACATTCCGACAGGTGTTTGAACCAACTGAGGAGAATTGTTCACAGATGAACACAGATAAACACCGATAAGAAGGGATGATATCTAGATCAGCTCGTAACATCTGTGTGCATCAGTGTTCATCTGTGGACTGATTTCTTCGTTTTATGAAAGCGATACTACTCGACATCGAAGGGACGACTACTCCTGTCAATTTCGTGCACGAGGTGCTGTTCCCTTACTCGCGCGAACGGGTGAACAGTTTCGTAGCGATGCACTTCGATCACTTGCACCCCGAGATCGAGCAGTTGATCGATGAAAGCTCGCACGATGAGAAATACACCGTTCCGGTCGATCCGCTCGAGCCCGGTTCGGTCGCCGCTTATCTCGAACACCTTATCGACACGGACCGCAAATCGACGCCGCTGAAATCCATACAGGGGAAGATCTGGCAGGAAGGTTACCGCTCGGGGGAGTTGCTCGCACAGGTTTTCGAAGATGTGCCGCCCGCGTTGGAGCGTTGGGCCGCGGCCGACAAAGAGATCGCGATCTATTCATCAGGCAGCGCCCTCGCCCAGCGGATGCTGTTCCGCCACACGGACAAGGGGGACCTTACCTCACATATCTCGGATTATTTCGACACGAACGTCGGTGCGAAACGCGAGCCCGAAAGCTACGAGACGATCGCCGCGAGGATGGGGTACCTGCCGCGCGAGATCACGTTCGTTTCGGACGTTCCGGAAGAGTTGGACGCCGCAGCTTCGATCGGGATGGGATGCGTGCTTATCGATCGGCCGGGCCACCCGGAACGAAGTCCCGAGTTGAAATTCAAGAGGATAACGTCCTTTTCCGAACTGGACTGACCCACTAGGTCCCCTGAACCGCCCGCCCGACCATCTCCTTTAACTCAAAAGGACAGCCCGGGATCTTGTCGATCCGCGGCCATGATCGTACGTGACATTGCCGGACGGATTCGCTCAGGTGCTCGATGGTGAACGCCCCTTCGACGTGATCGCCGTTCGACGGAATTACGCGGCCGTCGACTTTCGTGCTAGGTTGAGATCTTTTCATCTCGATCTGCATCGCCCTGATCGCGTTGATGGTGGCCTGGTCGATCGTGCCGGTCGGTTTCACATCGCACATCGCCCTGAAAAGCTCCATGCTCGTATCGGGCAGGGGGTTCGCGGCGATGGCCGTGAAGGCGAACTGGACGAGCAGAAGGTCTTCGCGATGGTTGGCTGCGGGAGCCGCGCCCACGGCCCCGTCGATGTTGTAATAGACGGATACCGCCGGTTCGGATCGAGCAACTAGATGAGCCATTTGTGTTTTTTATTGATCTCGCAGCAAATAAACTGACGGTGCAACGCGCGGGTTTTGCACAAGCGGGTGACGTCTCGGATAGCGAGACGAAGAGATTTAAGGACAGCCCTGTGAAATTGTATTTCGGTTATCCGGGAACCTCAAGCAAATTTTTGATCAGGGCGTGGCGAAGTAGAGATGCGAATGCTTCGCGCAGCCGGGGTTGAACGGGCTTTCGCAGTCGGGGCACGTCGCTGATCCGCTGAGATATTCGTTCACCGTCAGCTGCCGACCGCAAGAGCCGCAGAGGATCGCGGGCTCGTCAAACTCATCCGCCGGCCAGACGGAACCGGCGTGATCGGCCAATTCTGAATGGCATTCGAAACATGGGTACCACAGTCCGCAGCATTTGAATTTGATCGCGATGATGTCGAGCGGGGAGTGCCAATGACCGCAGCGGGTCTCGGCATCGACATCTACACCGTGCACCTCTTCGCCGTGGATAAGCCTGAACATCTTTCGCTTGCACAAAGCATACGATAAGATGGAACAACATCGATAACACGGGGGATATACGCGATATGGAAGAGAATCAACTTGAAACCGCCACTCTTGGTGCCGGGTGCTTTTGGTGCGTCGAGGCGGTCTTCGACGACCTGCGCGGGGTACATGACGTTGTGTCGGGGTATTCGGGCGGGCACAAGGACAACCCGACCTATCAGGAAGTTTGCACGATGGAGACCGGTCACGCCGAGGTGGTGCAGATCAAGTTCGATCCCGCCGAGCTTTCCTTCGCGGACCTTCTGCGGGTGTTCTTCACCGTGCATGACCCGACAACGATGAACCGCCAGGGCAACGACATCGGGACGTCATACCGTTCGGCGATCTTCTACCATTCGCCCGAGCAGAAGGAAACGGCCGAGCAGGTTAAGAAGGAGATCGAGGAAGCGAAGATCTATGACGATCCGATCGTCACGGAGATCACCGCGTTCGATAAATTCTGGCCGGCGGAGGATTACCACCAGGAATATTTCCTCAATAACCCAAACCAGCCCTACTGCGCGGCCGTAGTTGCTCCGAAAGTCGCGAAGTTTCGCAAGATGTTCGCGGACCGGTTGAAGCGCAGCACAGCGTCGGCCTGATACATTCCGAAACTCAGGTTCAACAAGATACGAACGGGCGTGCCGGTCATTGCGAGCACGCCCGTTCTTTTTGTATTGGTTTATGCCAGAATGCGGTCGACCTTTTCGATGACACCGAAACGGGAATATTCAGAGTGGCGGGCCGACAGATGCTGCTGCAGCCGATGGCGGGTGTATATGAGCAGTTTGCCGAATTTGGCGTCGCCGCGCAGTTGGGCGACCATGTGCGCGAGCGCGGCGGAGATGCCTTCGAAGAGCTGGACGGTCGAGACGCGTGGGCTGACGGCGACGAATTCGACACCGAAGGCGAAAAGGCCGTTGGCCGGCTCAAGGAAGGGGTACCGATCGGCCACGGCCCGGCACGCCGCATTGAATGCCGTGTCGAAATCCATCTTCGCCCGGTCGAACGGGTCCTTTATCGTCAGGATCAGATCCATCGCGAGAGCGGCATCCTCGCGGGCAGGGGCGCTCAAGCCAGACGTGCCCGTTATTTCGGAGACATTCAGAACGATCGTTTCCGCCGTTCCGAATGCCGCTTCTCTCGCCTGGGAAAGGATACGATCGTCGACGAACGCCCGGCGGAGTTGCGTTGCGGTTTCCTCCGGCTCCGACCGGAACACGTTGATGCGGCCCATAGGTTCGCGTGCACGGTCGAGGATGCGGCGGAACGCACGTTCCCCTTGCGCGAAGCGGCCCTCGAGGCGGTCATATTCCCTCGCCTGAAGCCGCCCGGCCGCGGTGAAAAATATCTCCGCTTCGTAGCTGGCCAGTTCGAGTCGGACGGTGCCGACGAATTGCAGGTTCTTCAGGTGACGCACCAGTGCCGAAAGGTCGACGAATG
>JAEZJR010000131.1 GCA_023415725.1 Acidobacteriota bacterium | reverse complement strand
CACGGCCGTTTACGATTCCAGCCGATAGTTCGGGGCTTCCTTCGTGATGATCACATCATGCACGTGCGATTCGCGTAGGCCCGCGGATGTGATCCGGACGAACCGAGCTTTCGTTTGCAGTTCTCCGATAGTGCGGCACCCGGTATAACCCATTCCCGAACGAAGCCCGCCGACGAGCTGCGTCACCATGTCCGCGACGGTGCCTTTATACGCCACGCGGCCCTCGATGCCTTCCGGTACGTACTTCGAATCGGAAACCGTGCCCTCCTGCGAATAGCGGTCGCTCGAACCCTTCTTCATAGCACCGATCGAGCCCATTCCGCGGTAAGACTTGAAGTTGCGGCCCTGGAAGAGGATCACTTCACCGGGCGATTCGTCCGTCCCGGCGAAAAGTGAACCGATCATCACACAGTCCGCACCCGCCGCGATAGCCTTCGCGACATCGCCGGAGAACTTGATGCCCCCGTCCGAAATGATCGGCACCCCAGAGCCCTCCGCCGCGGCAACGGCTTCCGTTATCGCCATGATCTGCGGTACGCCCGCACCGGTCACCACCCGCGTGGTACAGATCGAACCAGGCCCGATACCGATCTTGACCGCATCGACACCGGCGGAGATCAAAGCCTTCGTACCCTCCGCAGTGGCGACGTTTCCGGCGACCAACTGCAGGTCAGGGAATTTCGCCTTTACCGCTTTCACGGCTTCGATCACCCTCGAGCTGTGCCCGTGAGCGGTATCGATCACGATGGCATCGACCCTCGCATTGACGAGAGCTTCCGCCCGCTCGAGGTAATCGCCTGTAGCCCCGATCGCCGCCGCTACCCGCAGACGGCCAAGATCGTCCTTCGCCGCGAACGGGAACCTGATAGCTTTCTGAATATCTTTAACAGTGATCAGGCCCTTTAGATGGCCGTCATCATCCGTGACCAGCAGCTTTTCGATCCGATGTTTCTGCAGCTTAACCTTAGCCCCGTCAAGTGTAGTGCCGACCGGCACGGTGACGAGCGGCTGCGGGGTCATCACTTCCGAAACCGGGATATCGAACCTGGTCTCGAACCGGAGGTCGCGGTTGGTGATGATCCCTACCAGCAGGCCCTCATCGTTGACGACGGGCACGCCGCTGATCTTGTACCGCTCCATTATGTTGAGAGCTTCCGAAACGAGAGCCTTGTCGCTGATCGTCACCGGATCGACGATCATCCCCGACTCGCTCCGCTTCACCTTATCCACTTCTTCAGCCTGCTCCTCGATGGAGAAGTTCTTGTGGATCACGCCGATGCCGCCCTGCTGAGCGAGGGCGATCGCAAGAGCCGCTTCGGTCACGGTGTCCATCGCTGATGAGCACAGCGGAATGTTCAGTTCGATGCCCCTTGAGAATTTAGTTCGCGTATCGACCTCGCTCGGCAGCACCTCTGAGAACGAGGGAACCAGCAAGACGTCGTCGAATGTGAGGCCTTCTTTTACTTCTTCGATTTTCATGATCTGATGTTATAAATGCTTACAAAAAAGCCCGCAGTCGCACATGCGGGCTTGATCTTTGAAAGATCGGTTCGATTTTCAACTGCCGCAACTTCGTAGCCCGGCATTTACTCTTCGTTCGGGCTCGGCCGCGGCGAGGTTCTGGGCGCGTTGCCGACCACGATCGGCGTTCGAGTCGCAGTCGGCCGGTTCGCGGCGGCGGTGTTTGTGTTCGACCGTGCCGGGGCAGTCGCCGCCGGCCTGGGCGTGCTCGCCGGGGTTGACGGTGCAGCCGTGTTCGCCGGGGCCTGTACCGCGAACGTATATTGCCCACTCTGCCAAACCTGCGCGAGGTTTCCGGCGCTTATCTCGATCTCGATAGGGACGCGCCTCGGATTCGCCGGCGACGTCGGCAGCACGATCTGCTTGCCGTTGATGAACAATTGGGCAGACGATGCAAGCGACTTTGCGTAACTCAACTTCAAGCTCTCCCGCGGCTCGAACGTCTGCGGCGTTCCCGGGGTCACGGTGTTCACACTGCTCTTACCATCGCTGGTAGCGCTGAGCGATATCGGCTCCGTGGCCGTCCAGAACTCCACTCGCAGGTTCTGCATCGTCGGGATGTCCCCGGCCGCAGGAGCAGGCGTAGAAGGTTGTTCAGGCTGGCCTGTCGATTGATTCGAAATGTTTCCGGTGTTCGTTGCCAAGGTCGGTTCCGACGGTTCGCTACGCAGATAGTTGACGAGCATGTAGATCGCCCCTGTCATAAGGGCGAGGATTATACCCGCGAAAATGATCGTCGAAAGGGAAGACTGGCTGGCACGGTCGTCGGTGAGAACTTCTGGGCGGTAGCTGCGGGTCTCCGTCGGCGCTGGACCTGATGAGCCTTCCGTCTGGGCGAGTAAACGCGAATAATCCTGAAGAGCCTCCTGTTCGTCCAAACCGATAAATCGCGCGTACGATTTCACGAACCCCTTATTAAAGATCCCGCCCGGAAGGGGTTTGTAATTGTCGTTCTCGATGCACTCGATGTACATCGGAGCGATGCGGGTCTGCTCCGCCACCTCGCTGATGGAGATCCCCCGCGCCTCGCGGGCGTCCCGCAGTTTTTCGCCCAGTGTTTCAGCCATTTGATAAAAATGCGGGCGGCCCCGCACGTCAAAAACCGATAAGTCCTTAAACGACCAATATATCGCCCTAAATCAAGCATTGTCAATTGGTTGGTTCAGGATGTATCCGGATTCGGCTGCTTGATTGAACGCCCGTTTACGTGATACGTTTATGTTTCGCACCGCCAGGTACCGAAATCGCAGAAGTTCAATAAAGTGAGGCATTTACGATGAGTTTAGAAGCGCTCGGCATGATCGAAACGAAGGGCTTCGTCGGGGGCGTTGAAGCGTCCGACGCAATGGTCAAAGCGGCCAACGTCCAATTGATCGGCAAAGAGTATATCGGAGCGGGTTACATGACGGTCTTTGTGCGCGGTGACGTGGGAGCGGTGAAGGCCGCGACTGACGCTGGTGCCGCGGCAGCTCGCCGTGTTGGCGAACTGATCAGCGTGCACGTGATTCCCCGCCCGCATCAGGAAGTCGAGCGGATCCTGCCGAAGGGCGGACATACGGGTCTTAGCCCGGACGAAAAAGCATTGCAGGGTGGCGGGGGCCGTCAACTAGGTGCCGGCGATGCTCGGAACACGGCCATCGACAACGAAGGCAGTAAATCGAAGCAACGATAACTCTAACCGGCGCGGCTGCGAATATATCCGTCAGCCGCGCCATTTTCCTTTCTCTCCCTGAACCTTCTAATGGGCGACACCGATCTCATCGCACAGCAGGAAGCCCGCGACAGCGTCGAGGCGGCCCATTGCGCCCACCTCGAACTCGCCCGTTTCGATCAAGCGAAAATAGATACCATCTGCGAAGCGATGGCACGAGCGGCTCTCGCCGACGCCGCCAGGCTTGGTCAACTGGCCCATGAGGAGACAGGTTTCGGCAAGCCCGAGGACAAGCGCGAAAAGAACCGCTTCGCCGCCGAAGACGTCTGGAATCATTTCCGCAACTTAAAGACCGTTGGGGTCGTCAACGAAGGAA
This sequence comes from Acidobacteriota bacterium, assembly GCA_023415725.1. Lineage (GTDB taxonomy): Bacteria > Acidobacteriota > Blastocatellia > Pyrinomonadales > Pyrinomonadaceae > OLB17. The sequence continues at coordinate 15,157 of JAEZJR010000131.1, read as the reverse complement.
AGAATGTTGTAGAGATCGCGAGTCCGCGAGGTGTCGTGGCGGCGATCGTTCCGTCGACTAATCCCACATCCACCGCGATCTTCAAGATCATCATCGCCATCAAATCGCGAAATTCGATAGTGCTCTCGCCTCATCCGTCGGCGGCCCGCTGCATCGCGGAAACTACGCGTGTCATGCGCGAAGCCGGCATCGCTAATGGGCTGCCTGGTGATGCGATCCATTGCCTGCAAACCAGTTCAATTGAGGGCACCGAAGCCCTCATGAAGCACAAGAAGACCGCCGTCATTCTGGCTACCGGCGGTATCGGCTTGGTTAGAGCAGCGTATTCATCCGGCAAGCCTGCCTTCGGCGTTGGACCCGGCAACGTTCCGGTTTACATCGAAAGCTCCGCGAACATCGAAAAGGCGGTCGCGGATATCCTGACGGGAACCTGCTTCGACAACGGAACTATCTGCGCCTCTGAGCAGTCCGTCGTGGTCGACTCGAAGATCGCCGCGCAGGTTCGCGAACAGTTCAAACTGCAGGGTGGCAATTTCCTCAATTCTACTGAAGCTGATGCCGTTGCGAAGGTTCTGCTCACTCCTCAGCGCACATTGAACGCTGGGATTGTCGGCAAATCAGCGCAGCATATTGCCAGCCTTGCCGGCATCTCGATCCCGAAGGAAGCTCGTTGCCTTTTAGCAGACTGCGGCGGGGTGGGGCGCGACCACCCCTGGTCCATCGAGAAGCTTTCCCCTACCTTAGCCTTCTTTGTAGTCGACGGTGTCGAGCAGGCTGCTGCCCGTTGCGATGAGATCCTCCATTTCGGCGGGATGGGACACACGGCCGGTATGCACACGCGGGATCGGCAGATGGCGATCGAGTACGGAAAACGGATGCCGGCATCGCGCGTTGTGATCAATTCGCCCACAACACACGGGGCGATCGGCCTGTCGACCGACCTTGCGCCGTCGATGACCCTGGGTTGCGGCTCCTGGGGCGGCAACGTCACTTCCGATAACGTTTCACCCATTCATTTAATGGACATAAAGCGGGTCGCTTTCGAGACGAAACCGATCAACCGGTCGAAACCGGCGGGAACGACACCGGTGCCTGCAATTCCGCCCGCTCCCTCTGGTCGGCGGACCGTAAGCCGCGATCAGGTGGCAGCGTTGGTTGATCAGTTCCTTTCCAAAAAGCTCTCGGAACCGGAGGCGCCTAAAACGGTGAAACCTGCCGAAACGCAGTCGGTCCCACCGGTCGAGCCTCCTTCACCGGTCAAAACAATAATTCACGAACTGCGCCCCCAGTCACTTACCGAGAATGGGTTCAGTGCCGAGCCAGTGGATTTCGTAAGCGAGACCGACGTACGGGCGGCGATCGAGAAAGGGGAAAAGATCTACATCAACGAGAAGACCATTCTCACGCCTTCCGCTCGTGACCTCGGCGAAGAAAGGGAAGTATTCGCGAGGGTTTGAGCGGCTGGACGGTTGCACCCTATCGCCTCAAACCGTAGATTAGGAATTATTGTTCGATGCCGAAGACCGCTGTCCAAACTCCGATCTGCGACTTGTGCGGGGCCGAGGTCCGCGAGGGGTCACTGTTCTGCTATAATTGCGGCGGCTCGCTCAAGAAAGTTTCGCCAGCACCGGCCCATGCAGCTGAAGTTCCGGTCGCAGTTCCGGCCCCGACGAATGGTGTTTCAAAGCCCGCTGCACCGAATACGCGTGAAGCTCGTAAGCGAAAACCGATCGACCGCGGCCCGGTAGAGGTCGTATGGGCTCCCCGTGAAGGGATTTCGCTCATCTACGTTATCGCGGGGGTAATTCTACTGGCCATCGCGGTCACATTGTTCATCGTCGCGATGTTATTAAAGTGAGCCGGCAACCGATATGGAAGCTTTAGGAATGGTTGAATGCATGGGCCTCGTCGCAATGATCGAGGCAGCCGACGCGATGGTGAAGGCCGCGAACGTCCGGCTCGTCGGCTACGAAAAGGTCGACGCAGGACTCGTGACCGCGATCGTGCGCGGCGAGGTCGGAGCTGTAAAGGCCGCCGTCGATGCTGGCGCCGCTGCGGCCCGTCGCATTGGAACCGTGACCGCCGTCCACGTCATCCCGCGTCCACATGGAGAGGTGGATGAAGGGATCCCTGTGATCCACACCGGCGAAACCACCCGCAAAAAGATCGCAGGTTCGGTTCCAGAAAGATAATTCAAGCGATAAACAAAAAAGGACGCCGAGTGATCGGCGTCCTTTTTTGTTTTCATTCATTTCTTGCTAATTCAGCTTCGGAGCTCCACCTTCTTTCTCAGCGGTCCGACCTGCTCGAGTTATTGCGATCCGCTTCTGGCTCCCCGGGCCGTCAGCGATAGCAACCTTAATGTTCCGGAACGTGCCGTCCCTTCGGTCGTTCGAGGGGATGTACCCTATCGAGTACTGCGTCCGGAGCTCGCTCGCGATGTCCTTTGCGATCGTGTTCATCTCGCCGGCTGACGCAGGGAAGTAGGATTTACCGCCGGTTGCGCTGGCGAGCCTTTCAAGGAAGGATTTCGCCTTGCCCTGCGGGCTCTTGCTGATGAAGCCTCGATCGCTGCTAAGCTCCTTAACGAAGCCGACCACGAATATTTGCACGTCGGACTCCTTCAGCAGCTCCATCAACTGTGCTTCGCTGTAATAGCTCGAACGATCCTCGCCGTCCGTCACCAGCACGATCGCACGGCGTGTCCGGTCCAGGTCCTTCTGCGGCGTCGAGTTCTGGTTCAGACGTTCTACCGCCAGATATACCGCGTCGATGATCGCCGTCTGGCCGCCCTCGATGTACATATTGTCGAGCGCGTCGTTCAGATCCGTTTTGCTCTTCGAAAAGTCCTGAAGAACCTCGATCTTGTCGGAACTAACAAAGCGTATGATCGCGGTTTCGTCGTCCGGGCGGTTCGCCCCCACAAGGGTCTTGCCCGCGTCGATCACCTGCTCGATCTGTTGCCTCAAAGAGCCGGAATTATCCACCAGCAGCGAATAATTGGTCGGAACTTCCGCTTTCGAGAAGAACCCGATCTCCTGAGGGACGCCGTCTTCGTATATTTTGAATTCCGACTCCTTCAAATTATTGATCGGTCGGTTGTTGCGATCGACGACCCGGACGTTAATGTTCACCAATTCCGTTTCGATCTTGATCTCTTGATCTTCGAGCCTGGGAGTCGGTGACGCCGCCGGCGTAGGGGTGATGACGGGTGTCTGAGCCGATGCGGCAGCTGAAAACAGAAACAGAGCACCGAACGCTCCGGCGAGGAATGACAATCGTACTCCTAAAACCTTGTTCTTCATCATTTACGTATTGTTAGTCCAATTCGGAGAACGGCGTGGCGTAATAGCCCTCTCGGCTCCGCACCGTTAGACGCGGCAACCCGCGTGGGGGGTTGACCTTAACTTTGACCTTGTGCCATTTGCCGTCCGGGGTGAAATTCGGCGGCGTGTATCCCACCGAGTACTGGTGCCGCAGTTCCAGTGCGATCCTCTCGAAGATCTCATCCAGTTCCGCGTCTCCGGACGGATAGAACGAACGGCCCCCGGTCACGGACGTAAGCTCGTCCAGGAAGGACTGCCCCATCATCCCGAGCGAACTCGACATATCGCTGCCGCCGAGTATCCCCACCGCGTAGGTCACGATATCCGATTCCTTCATCAGCCGCTTCACCTCGCCGAAATTGTATCGCGAGGCATTGTCCTGCCCGTCGCTGATAATGAGAAGTGCCTTTTTCTGGTGACTCCCCCGCGAAACTCGTTCGAGACCCAGATAAACCGCATCATACAAGGCGGTATTATTCTTCGGTTGTACAAGCGTCAATTTCTGAAGCACGGCATCTCCGTCGCGCGATCGGTCGAGCAGCAATTGGGCTCTTTTATTGAACGCGATCAGGAAATATTCATCCGACGGATGGCTGGTATTTATGAACTTCGAAAGGGCGTTCCGGGCTTTAGCTATCTTATCGCCGCTCATCGATCCGGACACATCGAAAAGGATCCCGACGGAGGCCGGTGAATCGCTGTCGCTGAAGTAGGTGATCTCCTGCTCTTTGCCGTTGTCGGTGACGGTGAAGGCATTTTTCGTCAATCCCGAAACATAACGCCCGTAAAGGTCGGTTACGGTGAGCGTCAGCGTGATCAAGTCGGTTTTGACATTGATCGAGGACGGATTCACATCAGGCGTCGCGGTTGGCTCGGGCGTTTGCGAATACGCACTGCCGGCCAGTGAGAGGACAATTAGCATTAGACCGGAAAACCCTACGCGGGTCCTTCGCCGGCCGGCACCAAGGGATACAGCAAACGCCATATGAGCTCCTGAACGGATGTCTAGATTCTATGGAAGTGATACACGTTCCGCAAGACTATTTTGATGAAACAGTTAACAGATAAGTTGTTCCGCTGCAAAATTTTGTACGCGGCTCGCTTGGGTGCAACATTTCCGCCGAAAATGCGTGTTATAATCGGGGATCGCCCGCGGCCGGATTGGCAATGCGGTTCTCGCTCGACCGAACAAATATCTGAAAAATGGCTGAATTCATTTGCCGTTTAGGCACGCCCTCGGGGGAGATCGTTACGCGCATGGTGGAGGCTTCAGCCGCCGCCGAGGCCCGCTTTCAACTTGAGCGCGAAGGTTACAAGGTGTTCGACGTTTCGAACGCGGCTGGCGGCGTCATGTCCGCCCTAAAGCTTCGCAGCGCGAAAGGTCGCATAAAACAGGCCGATTTCCTGCTTTTCAATCAGCAGCTTTCTGCTCTCTTGCGGGCCGGTATCCCGATCCTACAGGCGATCACGCTCCTAAAGTCCCGCTCGGCTTCGTCAAATCTCCGGAACGTCCTCGCCGACGTCGAAGAGAAGATCAAAAATGGACTTCCGCTGTCGGAAGCTTTCGAAGCCCAGGGAATATTCCCAAAGATCTACACTGCCTCCATTTTCTCCGGAGAAAAGAGCGGTGCACTCGACACGGTGCTTATCCGATATGTCGAGTATCTCAAGCGCAGCGTCGGCGTCGCCCGTAAGCTCCGCGGAGCATTGGCCTATCCTGCATTCTTGCTCGTCGCGGCGACTTTCATGGTCGCCTTCCTTACGCTCTACATCGTTCCGCGGATGTCGGACCTGTTCAAGAGCCTGAGTGCTCAGCGAACGCTTCCGACCGTGACCCTTGCGGTGCTGTGGCTTTCGAATGCGATCGCCTCGAATATCTGGTGGCTCCTGCCGCTGATCATAATCGGCGGTCTGGCCTTGTTCATCTGGGTCCGGACCGACAGCGGCCGGCTTTCTCTCCATCGCCTTTTGCTGAAGCTCCCGATCGCCGGGACGCTCATAAAGCAAATGGCAACAGCCCAGCTCGCCCGTTCGCTCTCGACATTGCTTTCGGGCGGGATCACCGTTCCGGATTCATGGGAGATAGCCTCACAAGCGCTGAACAACCTCGAACTCCGCCGGCGCAGCCAGGCTGTCATCCCGATGATCCGGGAGGGCCGCGGCTTTACAGATTCACTTCAGAAAGCGGACTGGCTTCCCGAACTGGCACTCGACATGATCGGGATCGGCGAGGGCTCCGGCAGCCTTCGCGAGATGCTCGACGAGGTTGCGTCGTTCTACGACGCCGAGGCGGAGGTGAAACTCGAACAACTCACGACGCTTCTCGAGCCTCTTATCCTGGTTGTGATGGCCGCGATCGTGCTTGCTATCCTGTTAGCCATCTATCTGCCCATCATTCAGACCATATCGGCCGGGCCCGTCGGAAGATCTGGAAGGTAATCTAAAGAGTTTTATGGAAACGACCACCAACGGAGCAACGACCAACGTTTCGTCGCCAAAGATCGAGATCTCCGATTTCATGGAGAACGAACCGCCGGAGGTCACCGGTGCGAAACAACTCGCCCGACGCTACCGCCTGCCTTATATCGACCTGCTCCCGCCCGACCAGGAATCACCTATCGATTACGAGGAACTTGCAAAGATCCCGGTCGAATTGATGCTCCGCAACCATTTCGTACCGCTTAAACGGGAAGGGCGTAACCTCCACGCTGCGATGGCGGATCCCTCGAACCTCGAGGTTCTCGATGAACTCGAGAACGCCCTCGACGTCCGGATCGTGCCGTACGTCGCAACACAAGGCGCTATCGATGTGGTGCTCAAACGCGGCGACGCCACGCAGCGTGTACTGCAGGAGGCCGCGCAAGGTTTCAAGATCTCGCTCGTGAAAGAAACCGAGCAGGGCGAAGAGGTCCTCGACCTCGATCGTCTCGCGACGGACTCCGACATGTCGCCGATCATCAAGCTCGTCGACACCATCGTTTACAACGCGATGGAATCGCGGGCTTCCGATATCCACATCGAGGCCGGCGACCGCGACGTTCGAGTCAAGTTCCGCATCGACGGTGCCCTCTACGCAAAGGTCGACCCGATCGACATCGCCTTCCACCAGACGCTTATCTCCCGAATCAAGGTGATGTCCGAATTAGACATCGCCGAGCGCCGCATCCCGCAGGACGGCCGCTTCCGCGTGCGGTATAAAGGCCGTACGGTCGACTTCCGCGTCTCGATACTTCCTTCTGCCTTCGGCGAGAACTGCGTCATCCGTATCCTCGACAAGGAGCAGATCTCCGAGGAGTTCAAAAATCTCTCGCTCGACGTCGTCGGGTTCGACCCGGAAGACCTTCGCCGCTTTCGCCTTTACATCAAAGAGCCCTACGGGATGGTTCTGGTCACCGGCCCGACCGGTTCCGGTAAGACGACAACGCTTTACGCCGCCCTCAACGAGATCCGCAACGACGAGGACAAGATCATCACCATCGAGGACCCGGTCGAGTACGTCCTGCAGGGGATCATGCAGATCCCCGTTAACGAAAAGAAGGGTCTCACGTTCGCCCGCGGACTACGCTCGATCCTTCGTCACGACCCCGATAAGGTCATGGTCGGTGAGATCCGCGACGAGGAAACCGCCCAGATCGCCATTCAATCCGCGCTCACGGGCCACCTTGTTTTCACCACCGTTCACGCAAACAACGTTATCGACGTGATCGGCCGCTTCCTCAACATGGGGGTCGAGCCGTACAACTTCGTGTCGTCGCTCAACTGCGTGCTCGCCCAGCGACTCGTCCGCCTGCTATGTCCGACGTGCAAACGCCATTATCAGCCCAGCGACGACGAGCTTTACTCGTCCGGGCTGCGTCCCGAGGACGTCCGCGATCGCGAATTCTTCCGTAACGTCGGCTGCGACGCGTGCAACCACACCGGTTACCGCGGCCGAACGGCGATCCATGAGCTTCTCGATATGTCCGACTCGATCCGTGAGATGATCATCGAACGCCGTCCCGGCTCCGAGATCCGCCGCCAGGCCGAGAAGGAAGGCCTTTCGAGCCTGCGCGAATCAGCGATCAAGAAGGTCTTCGCGGGCCAGACCACACTTTACGAGATCAACCGCGTCACGTTCGTCGAAGAGATCAGATGAGAACATTCCTGCTTGTTTTGATCCTTGCCCTTCCTGGTTTCGCACAGTTGGAAGGGAACCCCGACAACTTTTGCCGAGACGGCTTCTTCACCCGCGATTCGCAGGATTTTAAGATCGGCAGGGTGAAAGCCTCGCGAGCGTATTTCCATTCCGACGAAAGCGAAGATTGTCCCGAAGGAGCCGCGTGCCGTCGGAAGGCTTACCTTGTTCCAGGCAACGAGGTGATCGTCAATCGTGTTCGCAACGGTTTTGCCTGTGCGTGGTACTCACCTGTAAAGGGTAACCCGACGGTTGGCTGGCTGAAAGCATCGGATCTCTCGATTTCGGCACCGCCGAAGGTCACTGGCACGAAAGCCTGGCTTGGCGAATGGGTCTACGAGGAGAATGGGATCGAGCTCACCGACAACAAACTTGCTGGTTTCCTAAACGTCACCGGTAACGCCACCTGGAAGGGCCTTGGGGACAACGTCCACGTCGGCGAGATCGACGGCCGCTATGAGCCGGTGGACGAAGTTATCAACTACTCCGACGGCGACGACGAATACGATTGCAAGATCACCATGCGCCACCTGGGCAAATATCTCATCGTCGCCGACAACCTGAAATGCGGCGGCGTCAATGTTACCTTTTCTGGTGTGTACACCAAGCGGAAGAAATAGCTGAAAGCTGGCAGCTAACAGCTGGAAGCTCTCGGTCAGATCAACTTCTTATAAATATCCGGATCGACATTCCCGCCGCTCACGATCACGCAGATCCGTTTATCCTTGAATCGATCCGGATTCTCTAACACCGCTCCAAGACTTAACGCCCCTGTCGGCTCGCATTTCAGATTCGCCAGATTGAAGTAAAGCTTGACCGCCTCGGCGATCTTCTCATCGGACACTTCAATGAAGTCCTTCACCCCATCGCGGATGATCGGCCAGTTAAGATTCCCGAGCGAGAGCGTTCTCGCCCCATCGGCGATCGTCTTAGGCTCGGTCTCGTTCGCCAATAGCTCACCCGCACGGAACGACCGCGCACCGTCATTCCCCATAAGCGGTTCCGCGCCGTAGATCTCGGCTCTTTCCCCGTTACGCGTAAAACTGTTGATCGTTCCCGAGATCAATCCGCCGCCGCCCACCGGTACGATGACCGCATCGAACCCGCGACCCGCGAGCTCATCCCCGAGCGTCGAGTTCCCGTCGATCACGAACTGATCGTCGTACGCGCTGGCGTAATATGCATCCGGCATCTGCTCCGATAACTGCTTGACCCGCTCACTCCGCGCGACGATCGCCGTATCGATGAGGTCCACCGTCGCCCCGAAGCCCCGCACGGCATTGATCTTCACCTGAGCCGAACTTGCCGGCATTACTACCGTGCACTTTTTGCCCAGCAGCTTGCAGGCATAGGCCAGCCCCTGCCCGAAGTTCCCGGACGAGGCCGTCAAGATCTCGTCATTGGGCACATTGAGGGCGAGATTGTATCCTGCACGGAACTTGAAACTCCCCGTGTGCTGGAACGTTTCGGAGGCTATCGTGATGTCGAGGCCTAGGTGATCTTTGAGTTTGGACGACTCGATAATGGTGGTCGGGCGGATAGCGTCGTGCAGTGGTAACATATCGTGTTCGCAGTGTATAACGGCCGATTTTACGGAGCAAGCGTCTGTTCTTTTCGGCTAGTCTGCCTAGCTCCGCATCGCCGTATCGACGACAATGCCCGACCAATATCAACATTCGCCTCCCGCCGAGTTGGTTAAACACGTAACCGCCATCTGTGGTCGGCGCGGCGAAGTTTGGCTCAAAAATCTTCCGAGCACTGTTAAGGAGCTCGAAACCGCTTGGGGGATCACTGTTGGGGAGCCATTCGAGAAAGGCGAATACAACTTCGTAGCTCCGGCATCTTCCCCGGACGGCATCGACGCCGTTGTGAAGATCGCCCCGCCATACGAACGCCCGGAGATCTCCGCGGAGGCTGCCTTCTTGCGTTCCCATGCGGGTGAAGGTTGCGTGCGTCTGCTTCGTGAAGATCGCTCGCGCTTCGCGATCCTGATCGAACGCGCCCGCCCGGGCCTTTCTATGGACACTCACTTCGCATTCGACCCATTCGCCTGCGTCGACCCTGCGATCGAAGTATTAAAGTCGATCCTTTCGCCCCCTCATGTAAGCGTTCCAGAATTTCATCATCTAGACGACTGGTTCGACCGTTTCTGCCGCTTTCGCGAAACCGACTTCCCACAAGACTACGGCGAGAAGGCTCTCGCCATTTACCAAAAGCTCCGTCATCATCGCGGCCACATATATTACCTCCACGGCGACTTTCATCCCGGCAACATCGTCACATCGAACCGCGGACCTTTCCTCGCGATCGACCCTAAAGGTCTGATCGGGCACGTAACCTACGATATCGCCGTCTTCTTAAACAACCTTCACTGGTGGCAAATCGGAAAACCCGGCGTTGTAAAGGAACTCGACAAGGCTCTGGCCAAGTTCTCGCGGGCATTTGCGATCCCGGAACGCGATCTTCGCGAGGCGGCTTACGCGTTCATGGTTATCGGTGCCTGGTGGAATTTCGAGGATATGCCCGAGCATTACGACAACGAGGTCGCTCTCGCCGACGTTTGGTGCATATAATAATTTCATGGCAAACGCTCAGTTCGGAATGGTCGGCCTCGGCACGATGGGGCGCAACTTTCTCCTAAATGTCGCGGAGCATGGCTTCTCCTGTCTCGGTTACGACCTCGACGCCGCGAAGCGGGCCCTTCTCATTGAAGAAGGCAAGGACTACACCGTGGCCGCCGCTGAGGATGTCCCCGCCTTCGTCTCGGGTCTCGAACGTCCCCGCCGAGTAATGCTGCTCGTACCCGCCGGCCCGATCGTCGACGCGGTCATCACCGAACTTATCCCGCATCTCGAGCCCGGTGACCTCATCATCGACGGCGGTAACTCCCATTTCTCCGACACCGAACGCCGAGAAAAGCTTCTTAACGAAAAGAACATCGAATTTCTTGGCGTTGGCGTCTCCGGCGGCGAAGAAGGGGCTCGCCACGGCGCAAGCATCATGATCGGCGGCAATCCTGAGGTATACGAACATGTCCGCCCGATGCTCGAGGCTGCGTCCGCCAAAGTGAACGGCGAACCCTGCGCCGCGCATGTCGGCCGCAGTTCCGCTGGTCATTTCGTGAAGATGGTGCACAACGGTATCGAGTACGGACTGATGCAGCTCATCTCCGAGGCCTACGATCTGCTTAAACGCGGTTACCGGATGAGCAACGAAGAGATCTCGGCGCTCTTCGACGAATGGGACCGCGGAGAGCTCAACTCCTTCCTCATTGAAATAACCGCGACGGTCCTGAAAAAGCAGGACGATAAGACCGGCCGTCCGCTCATCGATCTGATCCTCGATACCGCAGGGCAAAAAGGGACAGGCAAATGGACCTCACAGGTCGCGATGGACTTCGGCGTTCCCATCCCGACGATCGATTCCGCTGTTACTATGCGCCAGATCTCGGCACGCAAGGCCGAGCGTGTCGCGGCGGCAAAGAAACTCGGCGTGGTCGTCGAAGAACTAAGTGTTTCTGACGAACTGCGAGGGTCCACTATAGAATTCATCCGCGACGGCCTGGTCACCGCGTTCATCGTCACCTACGCCCAAGGACTTTCGCTCCTGAAAACCGCGTCGGTCGAAAAGAACTACGAACTCGATATGGTCGAGATCGCCAAGATCTGGCGCGGCGGCTGCATCATCCGGGCGAAGCTTCTCGAAGACATCCGCCAGGCCTACGCCGCCGAGCCCAACCTCGATAACATCCTCGTTTCCGACGTCTTCGTCCCGACGCTCCGCAAGTATCAGGCCTTGCTCAAGGCACTCGTGCATTTCGCTGCGTCCTCCGATATCCCTTGCATGTCCGCCGCCGCCTCGCTCAATTACCTTAAGTCCTACGCCACCGAACGCCTCCCCGCTAACCTTATCCAGGCACAACGCGATTACTTCGGCGCCCACACATATCAGCGCATCGACGAGGAAGGCACGTTCCACACTCCCGACTGGTGATCGACGGCCAAATATTGGCTTTTCAACGAATCTGCAATCCTCTAGTATTCAGCCATGGCGGACGGATTGACCACATCCGAGGTCGTGGCTCTGCGCAGGGCACACGGCTATAACGAACTCCCCTCGGCGAAACCCAAGGGCGTTTTAGGCATCGCGCTCGAGGTCATGCGCGAGCCGATGTTCACGCTCCTGCTCAGTTGCGGGCTGCTTTATCTTCTGCTCGGTGATTACAAGGAAGGCACGCTGCTCTTCGGTTCGATCCTTCTGATCATCTTCATCACGTTCTATCAGTATCGCAAGACCGAGAACGCCCTCGACGCACTGAAAGATCTATCGGCCCCGCGAGCCCTTGTGATTCGCGACGGTCAAAAGGTCCGTATTCCCGGCCGGGAGGTTGTTCCCGGCGATATGATCCTCCTGAGCGAGGGGGATCGCGTCCCCGCCGACGCAGAATTGATCGACTCCGTGAATCTCACTATCGACGAGTCGATGCTTACTGGCGAATCGATCGCGGTCGGCAAGAAGATCGCGTCTGACGAGTCCGGTAAAGTATTCAGCGGAACGCTTGTTGTTCAAGGCAAAGGGACCGCGAAGGTCGCCGCGATCGGTTCCGCGACCGAGTTCGGAAAGATCGGGAAGTCGCTCCAGACGATCGAACAGGACAAAACGCGGCTGCAGCGCGAGATGAGGCTCCTCGTGCGTCGGCTTTTCGCGCTCGGAGCGCTCATCAGCATCGTCATCGTTATTGCGTTCTACATCACTCGCGGCAATTTTGTTCGATCGCTGCTTAGCGGCCTCGCAGCTGCGATGTCGATCCTCCCCGAGGAATTCCCGGTGGTCCTCACCGTTTTCCTCGCGCTCGGGGCATGGCGTTTGTCGAAAAAGAACGTCCTGACGAGGAGGCCGTCCGCCATCGAAACTCTTGGCTCCGCGACGGTCCTCTGCACCGACAAGACCGGCACGCTTACGCAGAACAAAATGGCCGTGGTCAGCATTCATACCGGCGAACGCGCCGTTCCGAAAGCCGAGTACGAAGAGGAGCGGGAAAGGGTCTCCCATATTGCTCGAAATGCCCTGTACGCGACACAAAAAGATTCGCCCGACCCGATGGAACATGCCATCGTCGCCCTCTCGGAATCTATCGGCGTTCCGCGGCCCGCGGGGAGCGAACTTGTAAGAGAGTATCCCCTACGCCCAGAGTTGCTCGCCATGACTCGGGTGGTCAGAGATGCATCAAGCGGTGAACTAACTGTCTCCTGCAAAGGAGCGCCTGAAGCCGTCTTTCGGCTTTGCCGACTGAGCCCGCACGAGACCGAGGTCCGACTCGCAGACGTACATTCCATGGCCGAGAAGGGGTATCGCGTGATCGCGGTTGCGGGCGTTGATGGTTTCACCGGAGAGCTTCCGGAATCACAGGAAGAGTTTGCCTTTGACTACATCGGCCTTCTTGGTTTCGAGGATCCGATCCGCCCGGAAGTGCCCGCTGCGATCGAGGAATGCCGCGAGGCCGGTGTCCGCGTGATAATGATCACCGGCGATTTCCCGGCGACCGCGAAAAGCATCGCAAGCCAGATCGGCCTGCCCTCGGACGACAGCGTCATTTCCGGTAAGGAACTGGACGCGATGAGCGACGACGAGCTGAAAGTTCGCATCCGCGAGACCAACGTTTTCGCCCGCGTCGTCCCCGAGCAAAAGCTCCGACTCGTGAAGGCGCTCAAAGCAAATCGCGAGATCGTCGCGATGACCGGCGACGGCGTCAACGACGCCCCGGCGCTCAAAGCTGCGGACATCGGCGTCGCGATGGGCAACAAAGGCACCGATGTCGCCCGCGAGGCGTCGTCGCTCGTCCTTCTCGACGACAATTTCGCCTCTATAGTCGGCGGTATCCGGCTTGGCCGCCGCATCTTCGACAATCTGCAGAAGGCGATGTCTTACATCATTGCCATCCACGTGCCGATCATCGGGCTCACCTTGATACCCGCATTTTTCGCCAGTCTCCCGTTGCTGTTGATGCCGGTGCACATCGTTTTCCTGGAATTGATCATCGATCCCGTGTGCAGCATCGCGTTCGAGAGCGAACGTGAGGAACGGGGCATAATGCAGCGCCCTCCCCGCGATCCCGATCACCGGTTCTTCAGCTCTCGCCGGTTTGTCCGTAGCATGCTCAACGGCGTGCTCCTTTTGATAATGGTGCTCTCGGTGTCTTACATCTCCGCCCGCGAGGGCCACACCGAAGGTGAGATCCGCGCGATCGCATTCTCTGCGCTTATCATCGGCAACATCTTCCTCATCCTCACGAATCTCAACAAAACGCGCAGTTTCGTCGCCGCGATCCTCGAGCGCAACCCCGCGGTCCTTTTCATCCTCGGTAGCGCAACCGTTGCGCTCCTGCTGATCATCTCCGTCCCCGCTCTACAGGGCCTGTTCAGCTTCGAGTTCCCGGGCTATCGACACTTTCTTGTCTCGATCGTCGGGGCAGGAATTGTCTTGTTGGTTCTTGAAATATTGAAGGTGATGAGGAAAAGACCGGCCGCTGGATAACCTTAGGTTTCTACTCAATCGCATCGTCGGAATTGGGTGGATACCGGAAACAGCAATTTAAACGATCTCCCAAGCTCCTTCCGTCTTTAGCAGTTTGCTCATTAAGGCCGCGTGAACAGCGTGCCCGCTCTTTTCGGCGATGATCCTACCTTGCAGGGGCATCCCGATCAGGGCCACGTCGCCGATGATGTCGAGGATCTTGTGGCGGACGAATTCGTCATCGAAGCGGAGCGGCGTTTCGTTCAGCATCCCTTCTTTCGTGAGCACGATCGCGTTATCCAGCGAACCGCCGAGTGCGAGATTGGCCTTCCGCAGCATCTCGATCTCGTGCTCGAAACCGAACGTTCTTGCCGATGCGATCTGCCGCCCGAACGAACCGTTATCCAATACGAAACTGAACGCCTGCCGCTTGATGTACGGGTGAGGGAAGTCGATCACGCACTCGATCTCGAACCGCTCGGATGGCTCAATTGACATCTTCCGCCCGTCCTCTTCGAAATCGACGCGTTTCAGCACCTTCAATACTCTCCGCGGAGCGTCCAGTTCCTTTACGCCCGCCTCCACGATCAACTCCACCCAATCCTCGCTCGACCCATCCAGGATCGGTATCTCGATATTGTCTAGATCGATAAAAGCGTTATCCACTCCCGACCCGCGCAATGCCGATAACAAGTGCTCGCACGTCGATAGCACCACGCCCCGCCGCATCAGCGTCGTCGCGTAAGAACAGTGCGAAACGTACTCGACCGAAGCCGGAATCTCAAAATCGTCCAGGTCCGTCCGCACGAAAATGTACCCCGTATTCTCCGGTGCCGGCCGCAGCCTCAAATTGACCTCAACGCCTGTGTGCAGCCCAACGCCCTTTGTCTCGATCGGTTTTGAAATGGTGGTTTGGTTCATCGCCGCGATCCCTAATACAATTACCGTTCCGCAACTTGTTTGTGCGAACGTCCCATAATATTCGCAAGCCTCTTCCAGCTATAACTTCGTTTTGTGGCATTGGCGCAACGGTAGTGTGGAACATTCGCAACTAGATCGTCTCATCCCGGTTATCTCAACCTTTTACGGAATCGTTGTGCTAATGTATTACTTTGACAATCGCCAGCATCACCTCCCTCACATT
>JAEZJR010000123.1 GCA_023415725.1 Acidobacteriota bacterium | reverse complement strand
TGTTCAGCCAATTCTTTACCCTCTCGTTATGCAAGAAATTTCAAATAATAGCGAAACAATCATTATAGGAGTTTCGCCCCGGGTTAGCTAGTGATTACGCCGCTGGGCGGGTTACACTGCGTGCTATGCGACATTCAGAGGAATTTCTAAGGCTCACCGACGACGCAAAGTCCGGAATAAGTGAAGTTACGGTCGCGGAGGCACGTGAGCGGATCGAGAACGGAGCCAAGTTGATCGACGTTCGCGAGGACAACGAGTGGTCCGCCGGCCACGCCGCACGTGCGATCCACATGGGCCGCGGGGTCATTGAACGGGATATTGTCCAAAAGTTCCCGGACAAATCCGCCGAGCTTATCCTCTATTGCGGCGGAGGTTTTCGTTCGGCTCTCGCCGCGGAAAGCCTGCAGAAAATGGGCTACACAAATGTTCACTCGATGGCGGGTGGGTGGAAGGCCTGGAAGGACTCGGGAGCGCCGACCGAAATGTAAAAAGGGGGGAGCGGCCGCTCCCCCCTTTTGTGTACAAAACCCGAAGGCCGGTGTCAACGAAGCGCAGTGAATAACAGATCGGAGAGGCTCTCGTTTGCGGTAATGGCGACCGAATTTTGTTGAAACCCGATCCTTCGGTGTTCGACCGTGAGCATGTAAAAGTCACCTGCCGGTAACTCATCGAATCGGAAATTTCCGAGCTTATTCGTGCGGACCTTCTTGGTCGACGCTAGGCCGCTTCCCCAAAGCACAACGACGACATCGCGTATCCCGAAACCGCGGCTCGTCACCACCTTTCCGGAAAGGGTAATTCCCGCCGCTGTTGGAGCCAGCCAGGGTTGCCAGAAGCCGCCGGCGACCGTGTACGCTCCGCCCGTGCTTGGAGCCGACGCGGAAGGCTGTCCGCTCGTTCCCTCCACGCTGAATTGGCCGCCTAAATGGGACCCGCCGCCGCTGGAAATGTTGGAACGATCGATCGAATATGGACCGCCGGACACCGTCTGTGCTTCGACTGAAAAAACGTACAGACAAGCAGTCAGCGAGATGGCAAACAAAAAGCGAAAAAATCGATTCATGTGTTGTCCCGCCTCCTTATTTGCAAACATCTGCGTTCGGGTTGCTCTCGCAGATCACCTTCTTCAACGCGTCGATGGCTGCTTGCTGACTGTTCAATTGCTGTTTCAGCGAATCGTTCTCTTTTTGCAGATCTGCACTTCGTTTTTCGAGTTTCTCGTTGAGCCCCTGAATCGCCGCAAGAGCGACTCCGTCAGCGTCGACCGTCCCGATCGACTTTTCATCGGTACCCAGTCCGAATGAAGTGAAGAAGTCCTGCGATACAGGACCGATGTGACGGAAATTCACCCCTTCGGACTTGTAGTTCCATGTCTGGATGGGAAGGTCGAGCACTTTTTGTAGGATGTTGCGTGTGTCGACCGTTTTGAAATTGTCCTTTAGGTCCCGACTGGAAGCGTTCTGCCAGACCCCGCCGGTCGTCAACATCGCCCCTGTGCTGGTGGAGATGACCGCGCTCGACTGTCCCCAGTTGCTGACCGAAGCGCCGGATTGGATCGTAACGCCGGTGGAAAGATTGCTCGAGGTGAAGATGCGGAAACCGCCGGACACCCGCCAATTCGCCGAGTGGTTCACTCCCGCACGGAGGATGTCCACTGAAGAACGGTCTGCAAACACAAAGCTTCCTTGGCGGGCATTCGTATTAGCGTGGTACCCCATCGCCACTGATGACGCGCCGGAAGCGATAACGTAATCGCCGATCGCGAACGCACCGTTTTGGCTAGCCGTAGCGTTCTTTCCCATAGCAACGCTGAAATCTCCATTAGCACGAACGTTCTCTCCCATCGCGACCGAAAAGTTACCGATATTGGCCTCATCCCACTGGGTTCCTGAGCTGTAGATCGGGAGCGGGTCGTCGACACCCGTGTAATTGGTATTGAGCGAACCCGCACGAAACGCCGCCTTGCGCGGGTGCCACAAAACGCGGGTGCCGGTACCTTCAACAGGCACTCCGCTCGATGATGCGCCGAGATCGCTCGTGCCGATCATCGCGAAAGCCCCGTCGTTATTGTATTTGAAGACCGACGGGAAGCTCACGGAGCTGCCGGTGATGTTGATCAGGGCGTCGGAGTCACCCGCGGTTGGAGCGGTTTGTGCTGAGCCCGGTTTGATTCGGACGAGATCCGACGGAAGTCGACTTTCCGCGATCACAACATTCGTAGCCGGGTCGTTAATGGCATTTATTACGCTGTTCCCCGCACTCGAGGCCTCGACGTTTGCGGCATTGAGCGACCTGATCGCATAGGGAGTGCTCGTGATCTCCTGCCTTGGGGAAAGGGCGGTGAACGACGCATCGGCCGGTTTTTTTACACTGATTTCCAACCATCGCCCTGTTCCGGGGAATTCATTTCCGAAATCGAGCTGAACGGTGAACACACCGTTCGTTACCTGAACGTTTGTGAGCGTGACTGCACTCCCGACTTGGTTGCCGTCCGAGGCGGCGTCGTGAAGCGTGAACTTCAGGTCGTAAACTCCGTTGGCGGCGACCGAATTATCGGTTAGACGGCCCTGGTAGCTGAAAGCTGTCGATTGAGCAGCGGACGGTGAGGAAAGCAAGGTCAGCATCAATAGGCATAGACACAATGACCCTGCGAACGTGAACGATCGAGGACGATCCATTTAGATTTTCTCCTTAAGTGGGTAGCTAGGTTCTCACGGGTGATGTAAGAGCCCGGAGGTCGGGCAAAGAATAGCTATCGAAATACTATTTCAAATCCGGATTGCCCGCAACTTGGGAAAGGGATATCTTGTTCGAATGGATGAGATCACAGATCCGAGGGAGCGTACGCGCGAGATCGCAGCTGAATTTGCAGAGCGGGGTGACGCAACCGGGTGGTTCGACGCACTTTACAAGGAAGCAGCCGGTGACAACGAAAAGATCCCATGGGCCGACCTCGAGCCGAACAAGTATTTTCGAGCCTGGACGGAGCGTACGGGGCTTAAAGGAGACGGGCGAAAGGCCCTTGTCGTGGGCTGCGGGCTGGGCGACGATGCCGTTTACCTGGACGACCTGGGTTTTGACGTAACAGGGTTCGATATCTCCCCGACCGCCATCGAATGGGCGAAACGTTTGCATGCGGAGCGTAATATTCAATTTGAAGTTGCGGACCTATTCGAGCCATTTCGAGCTTGGCTCGGGGCGTTCGATCTTGTGCTTGAGGTATATACGATCCAGCCGCTCCCGTTGGAAATGCGCGAGCGGGCGATCGACGCTGTCGCATCGTTCGTCACTAACGGAGGCGAACTGGTCGTCGTCACGCGTGGCCGTGAGGACGACGAACCCGTCGAGGAACTCCCCTGGCCGCTCTCTCGCAAGGATCTTTCGCGTTTCGAGGCGAACGGGCTGAACCAAATTCACTTTGAGATCATGGAAGGCGACGAGGATCCTCCCGCTCGGCGGTTCGTCGTCGTTTACAATCGCTGAATCGGCACGTCAATTGCCCATTAGATAAGCGAGTACTTTGAGAAGGCCGAATGTAGAGGGATATTGCGAGAAACTTCGCAATATCCACTCAAAAGCGGCGGATTTTTCGCGCGCGCAAGGAGACCAACGTATGCGGTTCACACTAATTTTCGCATTGATATTTTTTGTTACTTCGTGCGGCGGCGACGCCACCACGACCGATACGCTGCCGCCCTCCGGCGCAACGGCGTCCGCCGTGAATGAGATCAAGCCCGTAGACGCCCTGCCGAAGGTTCAAGAGGCATACGCTCAGTTCGTCGACGTGCGTACGCCTGAGGAGTACGCGGCCGGGCATGCGACGCGGGCGTTGAATATTCCGTTGAACGATTTGCCGGCCAATCTTGACCGCCTTGAGAAAAACGAACCCGTATATGTGATCTGCCAGACGGGAAGGCGCTCAAAGGAAGCCGCGGATATCCTGACAAAGAACGGTTTCAAATGGGTCTTCAGCGTGACGGGGGGAACAACACAGTGGCAGGCCGATGGGCTGCCCATCGACAGTCCATCGCAGTCTAAATGAGAGGGCCTCAAGGAGGCATTATGGACTGGACATATTTTCATCTAGTAATGAACCATTTCCCCGTTATAGGGGCGATATTCGGTGTCGTCATCCTCGGTTGGGGACTGTTCCGCGGAAGCGTTGAGGTTAAGAATCTGGGGCTGTCGATCATGGTCTTGACGGCCATGGTCGCGATCCCGGTTTTCCTTACGGGTGAGCCGGCAGAGGAAACCGTCGAACGGCTGCCGGGTGTACTGGAGACGGCGATCGAGCAACACGAGGATTTCGCAAAGTTCGGGCTGACGATGGCGATAATCAGCGGCGTTGCCGCTTTGGGAAGCCTGATCTACAGCTGGTTCCGGCCGGTACAGGGAGGGATCGGGAAACTGCTCGCGGTGGGTACGCTTGCTCTTTCCCTGGTTACGGTCGGGGCGATGAGCTGGACCGCGAAACTTGGCGGTGTCATCCGCCACACGGAGATCAGCGGTAACGCACCTCAAACGGCCCAGCCCGAGGGGGTAAAGAATACCGATCGTCGACGCGACGATGATGACGATTAAGGAAGTCATAAACGGCCTCGTAGCCCGTTCTTAGATCTCTTTCTGGGCGAGCCGGGCCCACTGCCCAAGCTGCCGAGTGCGGAAGTAGGGTGAAGTGCGAGCGGATTCTATCGCTGCGGCGAACATCTCGCGTGATCGGTCATGTTCGCCGCGTGCTTTCAGAACCTTACCGAGATAGTAGAGTCCCTCGGGGTCGACGGGCCGGCGCGTGGTGAATTTCTCGAGGGCATCGTACGCCTCCGCGAGCATGTTTGCGGCCAGGTAGGTCGCACCTATCTCCCGCCAGATCTCGCTCAAGCGGAACTTGTCATCCTGCTCGAGCACGACGGCGAAGTGGTCGAGAGCCTTCTGCAGATCGCCGTGCCCGCGGGCGATCCGGCCAAGTTCGTAATTCGCGTCGATCTCCGTAAGGTCGATCTCGATCGCTTTGTCGAAATGCTCCAGCGCCCGGCCCTCTTGTCGGCGTTCAAGATAGATGAGGCCCAACTGCACATGTGCGTCGGCGTCCTTCGGATTGACCGTGGCATTCTGCAGGAAGCGCTTTAGAT
>JAEZJR010000110.1 GCA_023415725.1 Acidobacteriota bacterium | reverse complement strand
CTGCTCGACTTCCGGTCGTGGATCGAGTTTGGACCCGGGTAGGAGCGTCTGACGATCTTGCCTCTGGGCGTTCGACCTTCATGGTGGAAATGACGGAGACGGCGGCGATCCTGAACAACGCCACTCCGCGAAGTTTGATCCTCCTTGATGAGATCGGGCGGGGGACGTCGACCTTTGACGGACTCTCCATCGCGTGGGCCGTCGCCGAGTACCTTCACAATTCTGCGGACAGGTCCGCGAAGACGATATTCGCCACTCATTATCACGAGCTAACCGAGCTTGCGGAGCATCTTCCCGGCGCGAAAAACTATCAGATCACCGCAAGCGAAAAAGACGGCGAAGTAGTTTTTCTCCATAAGTTGGTGAAGGGGAAGGCCTCGAAATCGTATGGAATTGCAGTGGCTAAACTAGCGGGACTTCCCGCGAGCGTGATTGAGAGGGCCCGGGACGTTCTCGGCAAATTGGAAAAGTACGAACTGGCCGTTTTTGCAGATGAGGACCAGAAGGGCTTAGCCATGGCGGCAGGAAAACGAGCGGCTTCACAAGTTTCATTGTTTGCTATTTCTAATGAGGCTGCGATCGACGAACTGCGCTCCGTACCGATCGAGTCCCTTTCCCCTGAACAAAGCAGGGACGTTCTCTTATCCCTTAAATCTAAGATCGTTTGAGATGATAGTTGAGAATCTGCTTCAAGTATCGGTCCAGTGACATCTAAAGTTAAACATCAATTTGATGGTCCGTTTCGACCCCGCAAAACTATCAATAGAAGAAAAGATCGGTCAGCTCTTTTTTATCGGGATTCCCGGGCCCGAGATCGATACGCCGACCGCTGAACTGCTTGGTAAGGTCCGGCCGGGTGGCGTATGCATTTTCGCCCGCAATATCAAAGGAGCGGAGCAAACGCGTTCCCTGCTGGACAACATAATTCAATCTTCACCTGTTCTTCCCTTCTTATCGCTAGACCAGGAAGGCGGCAGGGTGGACCGTTTGCGTAGGGTGCTGCCGCCAATGCCCGCAGCAAGTCAATTGAGAACGACAGAAGATGCCGCCGAACTCGGCACGATCATAGGGGAGGCAATCTCGGTTCTCGGTTTTAATATAGACTTCGCACCTGTCGTGGATGTGATTACTCCCGATCGCGCGGAGTTCATAAACGGACTTCAAACGCGAGGGCTGGGAAATACCAAAGAGGAAGTGGTGGATCTTGCCCGAGCGTTCCTTGATTCCCTTTCCCAGCACGGTGTATTAGGGTGTTTGAAGCACTTCCCAGGGCTGGCCGCGTCAACATTGGACTCACATGAGGAACTCCCTGTTGTGCCAGTGGGCGAGGACGAGATTTACGAAACGGACCTTTATCCTTATCGGGAATTGCTTAACCACGGTGACCTTGCCGTAATGGTGGCCCATGCGGTTTACCCGAACGCAGGTTTGCAGGAAGCAGACCCAGATGGCAAGCTATTACCATCGTCGCTCGACCCAAAGATCGTGACTTCTCTCCTACGCGACGAACTCAAATTCAAAGGCATAGCGATCACGGACGACATGGAGATGGGCGCGATCGTCAAGCATTTCGGTATCGGAGAAGCAACCAAATTGGCGATCAAGGCCGGCGAGGACATGATCGCGATCTGCGCGAGCGAGAAAGCGATCTACGAAGCGTTTACCGCGGTTTCGAACGCCGTATCATCGGGAGAAATATCGGAAGACAGGCTGGATAACTCCATCCAACGTATTTTTGCGTTGAAGTCCAAGATTTCAGAATCGCCGTCATTCGATCCGGACAGGCTTTCCGACATTAACAAGCGAATCCAAAAGCTAAGCCAACACTTGAACTAATTTCGCGGAGGGGTATTTCATTGCGTCAAATCTGGTTGATCTTATTGCTGGTCCCGCTCATCGCGGCAGGATCTTGCCGAAGGGCCGGTAACGAATTCGTAACCGTGGCTCTATCAGACAAAATTACCGGCCTGGACACATTGTCGGTGAGCGTCGCCGGAGCGTCGGCTGAACGAATACGGAACTTGATTTTCGACTCGTTGGTGAAGAAGAACGAATCCTTCGATTACGTCGGTGACATGGCCGAGACGATCGAAACGCTGGATGGCGGGACGACCGTAAAATTCACGCTCCGCGATGGGATCAAGTTTCATAACGGAAAGGCGTTCACTTCTGCGGACGTGAAATACACCTTCGATACGCTGTTCAATAGCAACGGCTATAAATCGAAGGCTTTCTTCGACACGGTCGACAAGAAGCAGGAGCCGCATATTCTTGGGATCGACACCCCCGACGTCAAGACGGTCATATTCAAGATCGCCAAACCGAGCTTGCGGACGCAATTGCTTTCTAACCTGGTAGCGATCCCCATCATTCCGGAGGGTACTGCCGCACAGCAGAACGAGAGCCCGATCGGATCTGGCCCGTTCAAGTTCACCGTCTACGATGCATCTCAGAACACGGTCGATCTCGAGGGGTTTTCCGAATACTGGAACGGCGCGACGAGCATCAAGAAACTTCGCGTCAAGACGGTCACGGACGCGAGCGCGTTGCAGAGCGAACTGACCACCGGCGGGGTGGACGTTGCTCCGAACCCGAATAACCTTCCGCCGGACGTGATCGCATCCTTCGAGTCCCAGGGTTCCCTGTTGGTTCACAAGTCTCCAGGGTCAAATGTTCAATACCTTGGTTTTAATACTAGCGGGGCTCCCCTGAATAATCCTAAGATCCGCCAGGCTTTCGGTTACGCGATCGATCGGGAAAAGATCATAAAGCAGTTGCTGTTAGATCAAGCGACGATCGCAAACTCGGTGCTCCCTGAGGCGTCGTGGGCATATATCCCTGGAACTGTCTACACCTACGATCCGGCAAAGGCTAGACAGCTGCTGGCGGAAGCGAACTATAAGAATGAACCGATCGTGTTCAAGTATTCATCTGGGAACACTGCCGTGAATCAGTATGCCCAGGCGATCATGGCGAACCTGGCTGACGCCGGATTCAACATCCGGGTCGAGCCTTTGGAATTAGCCACGCTGTTGTCTCAGGTTGCTCAAGGGCAATTTCAAATGAACACTGGAATATGGATCGGCGGAAACCAGGATCCGATCTTTATGCGTGACCTTTTCACTACCGGAAAGATCCCGGGCGAAGGTGTCAGTTGCTGCAATCGCTGGAGGTACAAAAATCCGGAGGTTGACCGAGTCCTCGAGGATGCTTACAACGAACAAGATCGCGAAAAGGCAAAACTTCTTTACCAAAAGGCGTGGGAATTGGTGAGCAACGACCTCCCACTGATGCCGCTTTGGTATCCGTCGAACATCGTCGTGACTAACAAACGGATAGGAAATATCAAGATCTCGCCGAGCGGCGACTGGACCTTTATAAAAGATCTAACGGTTCAATAGCTGGCCGCTTGACAATTGGTTTTGACCCGGTAAAATTACAGTTTGCGTGCGGGAGTAGCTCAGTGGTAGAGCGCGACCTTGCCAAGGTCGAAGTCGCGAGTTCGACCCTCGTCTCCCGCTCCATTTTCTCGAAGGATGAGGGATGAAACGTCCTTCATCCTTTTCTAATTAACGGCGGCGTAGCCAAGTGGTAAGGCAGAGGTCTGCAAAACCTTTATTCATCGGTTCGATTCCGATCGCCGCCTCCATTC
>JAEZJR010000246.1 GCA_023415725.1 Acidobacteriota bacterium | reverse complement strand
GATCATTGTCTTAGCTCACTCCCCTCATTGCGAGTCCGACGGCCACGGCCATCTCGGGCATGATCTCACTTAGGTAATCCGGGTCGAACTTGCGGGTGTCCACCTTGATGCTGCGGAACGGGTCGAGGACCTCTACCGGAAGTTCGAGGCGGGCCGAAAGGTCCTGGGCGAGCCCGTTCAGTTTCGAGCCGCCGCCGGAGATAAGGATCTTCTGCACGACCGTGTGGTTGTCCTCGGTCGTGGCACGGTAGAAGTCGAACGTCTTCTGGATCTCCATCGCGACGATCTCCGTCACGTTGTTCATCAGGGGCTCGATAGACTTCTCTTCGATCCCTTCCACCGCGTGGCTGACGCCGCGTTTGACCGCTTCAGCCTGCTGGAAGCTCAAACCGAGACTTCTCTGAAGCACGTCAGTGAACTGGCTGCCGCCGACAGTGATGTCGCGGGTGAAAAGCGAGCGGGTGCCCTTCACGATGTTCACGTTCATCGTCGAGGCACCGATATTGAGGAGCGTGACCACCTGCGATTCATCCGGCTGGTAGTTCACCTCGTAGCAATTCTGGAGTGCGAATGTATCTACATCGATCACGACCGGCTGTTTGCCCGCAAGCTGAATAGCATGGCGGATGTTGTCGATGCGTTCGCGTTTGCAGGCCGCGATGAGCACGTGCGTTGCATCGTGCATCGAGCCGGTGATCTGGTAATCGAGACTGACATCGGCGAGGTCGTAGGGGATATGCTCTTCGGCGTGCCAGTCGATCGACTCTTCGAGCTCATCCTGGCTCATCGGCGGAAGGACGATGTTCTTGATGATGACCGAATGGCCGCTCACACCTGTCACGACGTTGTCCGCGTTCACCTTGTTGTTGGTGCATACATTGCGGATCACGTCCGAAACGGTGTTCAGCTCCATGATCTGGCCGTCGATGATCGTGTCGTCAGGCAAATTCTCGAAGCCGAGGCTTACGAGATTCAGGTTGCCGACCTTCCCATCGAGCTCAACCATTTTGACCGAACTCGAACCGATATCCAGACCGGCAACGCTTTTCTTTTTACCGAACAGCATTATTTTTTCTCACTCCTTTCCGGCCGGGGAGGCCGGGCATCTGAATCAGTCTTTATCTATCTTTTTTGCTTTAAGAGATTCGGGTATTGGACTTAGTAGGATATTTTTCGCCGCCGGGAATGATGCGAGATCGAGGGGAATCTTTAGGACAGGGCAACTGAAAGCGGTGCCAATAACCCGTTTCGTCTCGTGACGTATCCGGAACCTTGATTAGAGGTCCTTGTTCGGAGTGTCATTTTGTAAGCGTTTTCGCATCGGGTGGCGAAGGAGGACGTACGCGGGTCGCGTCGTCAAGAATTGAATTTACACGGGGTGTTTAACTTTGTCAACAACTTTTTGCAATGTTGAACGATTGACTGAACGGAAAGCGGTCAATGTGAACGAAGGCAGTTTAGAGTTCCATTCTAGCGACCGATTCAAGATGAACCTCGTCTGGCCCATCGGCGATACGGAGAGAACGAGCGTAGATCCAGAATTGGGCTAGCGGCGTGTCTTGCGAGACACCGGCACCGCCGTGGGCCTGTATTGCCCGGTCGATAACGTTCAGGGCCATTTGCGGGACGACCGCTTTGATCATCGCGATCTCCTTGCGGGCGGCCTTGTTACCAGCTTTGTCCATCATCCAGGCGCATCTGAGAACGAGCAGCCGAGCCTGGTCGATCGCACAACGGGCTTCGGCGATCCATTGACGGATGACGCCTTGATGGATCAACGGCTTACCGAACGCCTCCCTGTTCTTTGCGCGTTCGATCATCAACTCGAGCGAACGTTCTGCAGTGCCCACCAGCCGCATGCAATGATGAACACGTCCCGGCCCAAGCCTGCCTTGTGCGATCTCGAACCCGCGCCCTTCGCCGAGCAGCAGATTTTTCTTTGGGACTCGCACGTTATCGAATGAGATCTCCCCGTGCCCGTTCGGAGCATCGTCGAAACCAAACACGTTCAAAACGCGCTCCACCTTAACACCTGGGGCATCCATCGGAACCAAGACCATCGATTGCTGAAGATGCTTCGGAGCGGAAGGATCCGTCTTCCCCATGAAGATCGCGAGCTTACATCGCGGGTCCGCCGCACCCGTAGACCACCATTTGCGCCCGTTCAGCACATATTCATCGCCGTCCGCCTTGATCGACGCACGGATGTTGGTCGCGTCGGACGATGCGACGTCCGGTTCGGTCATCGCGAAACAGGACCTTATCTCCCCATCCAAAAGGGGACGGAGCCAACGTTCTTTCTGGTCCTCGCTGCCGTAAAGATGCAGAACCTCCATGTTCCCCGTATCCGGAGCCGAACAGTTGAACACTTCCGACGCCCAGGTAACGCGGCCCATCATTTCGGCAAGCGGTGCATACTCGAGATTGGAAAGGCCAGACTCCGACGGGAGAAACAGATTCCACAAACCAGCTGCTTTGGCTTTGGCTTTAGCTTTCAGCTCTTCGATCAGTTTTGACGGCTCCCATCTGCTGCCGGCCGCGATCTCGTCCTGGTACGCCTGTTCGTTAGGGTAAATATGCTCATCCATGAAGGCGGACAGCCGGTTTTGCAGTTCGAGGGTTTTTGCAGAATAATCGAAGTCCATAATCGCCGTTAATTTTTCCGCCACAGCTTAGCACAGCCATGATCGAAACGACCGACGTCCGCAAGGGCGAAGAGCTGAATCAGATCAACCTCGAACACTACCTTCGTTCGGCGCTCTCGGATAAAGCTGGCGACATCTCTATCGAACAGTTCCCTGCCGGAAGCTCCAATCTGACTTACTTGATCAGATTGGGCGACGAGGATTATGTCCTGCGCCGCCCGCCATTCGGCAACACGATGAAATCTGCGCACGACATGCGGCGCGAATTCGACGTCCTGTCGAAACTGTCCAATGTTTATTCGCCGGCCCCCAGGCCGGTACTCTTTTGCGACGATGAATCGGTGATAGGCTCTGAATTTTATTTGATGGAGCGTCGCCGAGGAATCGTGATACGCGGTCGACTTTCGGCGAAGCAACTCCCGAACGATGTCGGGGGTTCTCCGGCCGAGCGATTACAAACCGACTCCTCATTCCAATGGGAGATCTGCAAACGCTTCATTGCGAATCTAACCCAACTGCACTCGCTCAACCCTTCAAAGGCGGGCTTAGAAGGTCTTGGGAAGCCCGAAGGCTATAATCGCCGGCAAGTGGAAGGCTGGTCGAAGAGATACTCCGCCGCGAAAACGCACGAATGGCCTGAGCTGGAAGAAAGCATCGCTTGGCTCAGTGACAACACACCTACGGAATTCGGAACATCGATCATCCACAACGACTATAAATTCGACAACGTGATGCTCGACCCGCAGGACCTCACCAGGATCACAGCCGTCCTCGATTGGGAAATGGTCACGATCGGCGATCCGCTCATGGACCTCGGGACGACGCTCGGATATTGGATGTCGAGCGAAGCTGGCGAAGAGATGCTTTCAATGCCGTTCAACCCGCGGGTGCTGATGGAAAAGGTATCGCGATGGCAACTTGTTGAAATGTACGCTAAAGCCTCCGGACGCGAACTGCCTGAAATGCTCTTTTACTACGTGTTCGGGACTTTCAAGATCGCCGTGATCGCTCAGCAGATCTACGCGAGGTACGTAAGAGGTTTCACTAAGGACGAGCGATTCGCTCACTTCGACCGATTCGTCGCGGCACTTGGGAAGATAGCTGCACATACCATTGAGCGAGGCACGATTTGAGAATTATGAGATCGTTAGTTTGGCTGTTTCTGATCCTTTTGCTCGCGGCGATGAGCGGGCCGGCACGCTCGGTTCATTTGCGTGTCAACCAGGCAGGTTATCTTGCCGGCGATACGAAGATCGTGATCGCTTTCGCCGACACCGCCGTCAATGAAGGCTTTAAAGTGAAGGAAGTTGGTTCTGGGCGTGTCCTTCTCAGCGGCCAGCCCGAGCCCGCTGAGCTTCCCGACTGGGGCAGCCCGTTCTCGCATTATTACAAACTCGATCTGACATCGCTTAAAACGCCAGGCAGGTACCGCGTGGAACTCGACGGCGGCGAACTGTCCCGCGAATTCAGCGTCGGCGCCTATCCCGGCTATCACGAAGACCTCCTCTACTTCATGCGGCAGCAGCGTTGTGGATACAACCCGTTCCTCGATGTGGCCTGCCACCGACTCGACGGCCGTTCGTTTTACGGCCCGATGCCGGATGAAACGTTCGTCGATGCCTCCGGGGGTTGGCACGACGCGGGGGATCAGCTCAAATACCTCATCACCGCTAGCAACGCCACGGCACGAATGCTGCTCGCCTACGAATTGCAGAAGCAGAAATTCAGCGACTTCACAGATGCGATGGGCCGCGAGCTCAGACCTAACGGTATTCCGGATATTCTTGACGAGGCCAGATGGGGGCTCGACTGGATCCACAAACTTCACCCCAAAGCTGATCAACTTATCCACCAGGTCGCCGACGACCGCGACCACCGCGGGTTCAAATTCCCTGATAATGACAACGCCGATTACGGTTGGGGACAGAACAGTTATCGTCCTGCCTACTTCGCCGACGGCAAACCGCAGGGATTATCGCAATTCAAGAGCCGCTCGACAGGCGTCGCGAACATTGCTGGCCGATCAGCGGCCGCAATGGCGGCCGCATACCGCATCTGGTCGAACGACTTGAAGGATGTAGCCTTCGCGGCAAAATGCCTTAGTGCTGCCGAATCGCTTTACGCCATGGGGAAAAAGCAGGAAGGGTTCCAGCAGGGCAATTCGTTCGGGGCACCCTACCGGTACAACGAGGATACCTGGGCGGATGACATGGAATACGCCGCCGCAGAGTTATACAAAGCGACAAAGAAGAAGGCTTATCTCGACGACGCGATCCGCTACGCGAAGGTCGCCGGCACCACGTCGTGGATGGAGTTCGAGGATTCGTCGATGGGCGAACTGATGTCGCGTCACTATCAGATGTACCCGTTCACCAACGTCGGGCATTTCGCGCTGTACCCGCTCGTCGACAGGAAAATGAAATCGGAACTGGCCGGTTATTACCACAGCGGCATTGAACGGATCGTAACCCGTGCGAAGACAAATCCGTACGGTGTAGGAGTTCCCTTCCTTTGGTGCTCGAACAACCTCGTGGTCGCGTTCATCACACAAGTGCATCTCTATGAGTTGATGACCGGTGACAGGCTATACCAAAAAGCCGCAACAGACCATCGCGACTGGCTGCTGGGGCGGAACCC
>JAEZJR010000213.1 GCA_023415725.1 Acidobacteriota bacterium | reverse complement strand
CCTTATCGCCTCCAGCCCCGGTGCCACCGAGATACGCGGGTCGAGCAGCTTGGCTTCCTGAAGGCGGTCGTATGCCGTATCGAACTCCTCGCGGGCTATGTAAAGCGTCACGAGGGCGAGGCACTGGCGGGCGGCTTCGTTCAGGTTCTTCTGCTTCACGCAGATGTCCCGCATCTTTTCCCTCAGGGGGATCGATCTCGGGCTCCGCTCTATCGCGTCCCTCAGCAGGTTGAACGCCTTATCCGGGCTGCTGTATTTGATGAACAGGTCCGCGTCCAGAAGCACCGATTCGATCGAAACTTCCGTCACCGGAATCCTGGGATTATCGAGAACTGCTTGCATAGGTGTGCGGCCGAACAAACAATGTTCAACACACCAAAACTATCACGTCCCCCACCCCCCGGTCATCAATTTTCATCAAATTCGGTCAAATTGAAATGGAACGCCGGCACCCCACGGACCGCCGGCACCCTGCCGGCAAGTACGACCCGGCCCGGGAACGCAGCCGCCCCCGGCTGCATGAGTGCCGCCTCAGCTCGACACTCACGACAAACCGACTCCCGAACCGAAAAGCCCGCTATCCAACGTTCCGTGCCTTTCCGTACATTCCGTGCTTTCCGTGGTTCAGATCTTTTCTTCTTATTCTTCTTGTTCTGTGGTTCAAATTTTCCTAACCACAGAAGAAGAGGAACAAGAGGAAAAAGACAAAGAACAAGAAAAGAAGAACAAGAAGATAAGAAAAAGGCACGGATTGATCTCCGTGCCCCTGCGTCCACCTAATACCCGGACCCACCCAAAACAAGCCGGCCAAAGAACTAAAAATCGAATCTGAACCCTAACCGGATCTGCCTTTGGCGGTACGTCCTCGTCGGGACCAGGAAGGCTGATTGTTCCGCCGGGTCCGACGCGACGATCGCAGAGAAATCGATGAACTCCGCTCCGTAGCTGAAAACCGCCGCGTTCAGGATGTTGTCGAACTCGACCATCGGCCTGAAACGCATACGCTCGCCGAACTTCCACTCCCGCGTCACGTTCAGGTCGAAGGTGTAGAAGTTCGGCCCACGTCCCGCATTTCGTGGCAGATTCCCGCTTCTGGCCCCGATCGGCTGCAGCGAGAACTGACTCGCCAAGCCGGCGGGGAACGGAGAGCCCGGTTCGCGCCAAACGATCTGGTCGAGGTCGCCGCTGAAGCTGACCCTATCCGTCCCCAGATCGTCGAGATTTCGGTCGCTTCCGCCGATACCGATATTGAACGGGGCGGAACTTCCATAACGGAAGAGAGGCGAAAAGCGGAGTTTGCCGAACCACCACGGAGTATCGACGATCCCGCTCACAGCAAGTCGGTGACGGCGGTCTTGCAGGCTGCGGGCCCATTCTCGGGAGAAGTCACCGTCGATTTCCGCGTTGGCAGTGTTGTTCAGCCCGTCATCCTTTGTGCTGGAAAGGGTGTACGCGACCCGTGTCGAGATCCCGAATCCGGCTCCAAGCTTTCGGTAACGGCGGCGGAGTTCCAGCACCAGGCCTTGGTACAGCGCATTTCCACGCGATCCGATCCGGGACATTTCCTCCGCGTCCGGATCGGGCCTGAACCGCGCGATCGCTGCCAGAGCGATACCGATCGGAGCTCCGGTCGCGTTGTTGTTTTGCCCCGGAACCGAGACAAGCGGCGTCGTGGACGACGAGTTTGTCGTGTTCAGGTTCACATAGCAATTGGCCGTGGTCGTGCCGCAGTTTCCGCCGGACGGGGAATTCGCGTGGTGGCCGATCGTGTCCGTCTTCGGCCCGAGGTAGAAGGTATAACGACGGGTCGGCGAAAGCTGGAACGGATTTTCCAGAAGCCATTCGGTCCAATCGGAATAGCCTGAAGGAAGCTTGGGTGCGTTGGGGTTCGAATCGCGCCAGAGATGGGCCGTGCGGTTCCACGTGTAGTTCGCTTCGAAAACGAATCCCTTCCCGATCTCCCGTTCGAACCCGACATTGAATTGGTAGCTTTCGGGGATCTTTAGGTTCTCCTCGACGCTGCGAAGCGGGTTGCCGCTGCTCGTCACATTCCTGATAAAGCCGGTATTTTGGTCGCAAGTGAACGTCGTCACAACTGTCGCGCAAACGCCGGCAACAAGTGTTCGGAGTTCATCAGCCGATGCATAGCTGTCGGGGAAGTTCGCGGAGATCGCCGCGAGGATCGGTCCGCGACGCGGGTCATTTGCGCTGGTTCCGATCGTATTCGTGTCGAACGAGATCAAATTGCCGCCCGTGTTTTGGATCGAATCGGCGACCGTACGAAGGAGAACGCGGTTATAAAAGATCCCCGCACCGAAACGGATCACGCCTTTTCCGGTCTTGAACGGATCCCACGCGACGCCTACACGAGGGCCGAAATTGTCGGTGTCGTCCACCGCCGTTTCGCGTTCATACCGCACCCCGTAGCTGAGCGTAACGTTCGACCACGGCTTCATCTCGTCATTCGCGAAGATTCCGTAGTACCGGTTCGTGACGTCCGACCGCGTCCCGAAATTCTGCCGGTAACGGGTCACCTCGTTGTTGTTGAATTGAAGGACGCTGCCGAAGTTGAACGTGCCGGTGGCGTCGCCGAGTCCGAGCGTCCTCGAATTCACGTCCTGGATGTCGAACCCGAACTTTAGCGTGTGGCTTCCGGCGATGTATGTGAACGAATCCTGAAACTGCCACCGGGTCTCGTTTCGCGAATCGGCGAAATTGAGTGAAGTGCTCGTGGTCGAGTTTCCCGCCACAAGGGTCCTTACGCTCCGAGCCACCGGGTCGCGGTACGATACCAAAACCACCGGCACTGTCGGGTCCGCCGTTTGGTAGCTCGGTTTGTAATTTGACCACTGCATCCGGAATTGGTTGACGGCCTTTGAACCGAACACGTGATTGTCGGTGAAGTTTATAGCATCACTGTTGATGTTCTTCGCACGAAACGCTTCTTCCAACTGCGTCACCGAGTTGCCGTTCGTGCGGCGGTTCTCCCGTCGGCCGAACTGCCATCCGACGGTCAGATCATTGTTTCTGAAAAGCTTGTGATCGATGCGTGCGACGGCGACGTGGGCGAGGTTGGGGGTGGAGTACGACTTGGAGTACGGCACCACGAAAGCGGCCGTCGGGTTTGCTCCCGCGCAGGCTGACGCGTTCGAGTTGTCACAGGTCGGCTCGCCGCCGGTCGATACCGGGAAAGGGAAGCGTGGATTCCCGACCTGCGGAATATACGCATCGATGAGCGTGCTGTCCTGAACGTTGAGATATTCGTATGCGAACGAGAAGAATGTCCGGTTGCGGCCGTTGTAGAGCCCGGGGATCACCACCGGCCCGCTCAGCACGAAGCCGGGGTCGTATTCCGTCAGTGGCAGCCTTTCTATGCCGCGGCTGTTGTTGTACCAGCTGTTGGCGTTGAGGTTGTCGTCGCGAAAGAACATGAACGCCCGGCCGCGCAGCCTGTTATTGCCCGCTCGGGTACGGAGATTTATGCGGCCCCCGGAAGCCCGGCCGTATTCCGCCGAGAACTGGTTCGTGATCACCTGCACCTCATCGATCGCCTCTATCGGCGGCTGGAATCGGTCGCGTGAGGACCGGTCGTCATTGTTGTCCAAGCCATCGATGGTGATGTTGTTCGAATAGGCGGTGCCGCCCGAAAGCGAGAAATTGCCCTGCTCCAGCGGCGTACCGCTCGGATTCTGCCTGGCATCCTCGGCAAGCCCGTTGGTCGAAAGTTGCTCCTCAGATGTTCCGCCGAGCGTTAGCACCAGGTCGAGCGGGTTCCGAGAACTGTTCGGGATCTCTTCGATCTCGCGGGCGGTGATCGTGCCGCCGACGACCGTTCTTGAAGTGTCCACTACGGGGGCATCATCTTCGCCGATCGTCACGACGGTATCGGCCTGCACACTGGCGGGTGCGAGGCTGAAGTCGAGTTGCATGTTCTGCCCCGAAACCGCATTCAACCCTGTCCGCTCCTGCGCCCCGAAACCGTTGGCGGAGACCCGTATCGTATAGACGCCCGGCTTCATCTCGATCACCCTGTAACGGCCCTCTTCGTTGGTCGTGGACGTTCGTTCCGCGCCGGTCAATGTCTCGGCGACCACCACGGTAGCCCCGGCGACCGCAAGCCCGTTCGCATCGACCACACGCCCGGAAACCGTCACATCATCAAGGTCCTGTCCGAACGCAAAACAAGCAAAAGCGAGCACTGCCGCACACGCCGCAACAGCCTTAAAAAGGCGATCAATAAATTGCACTTAAATGGGGCTCCTATGTGAGGTCTAGGGTAAAAACTTCGAA
>JAEZJR010000211.1 GCA_023415725.1 Acidobacteriota bacterium | reverse complement strand
CCCCCCCCCCCCCCCCCCCCCCCCCCCCCCCCCCCCCCCCCCCCCCCCCCTACAAGCTGACGCCCGATCCGACGTGCGCTCCGTTCGAGCCTTTGAAATGCCACCATTTCATCACCGAGGCGACCTTCGGGCTGCCGATATACCGCTGGCCTCGGAACGAGGACGTCGTCGACGAGATCAACGGCTGGTGGCGGCGGAATGCTGAGCGGGGCAAGGCATCGGTGATATTCGCCTACTCGCTCGGAAAGTCGCAGCGGATCCTCAAGCAGATCGACGCGTCGATCGGGCCGATATTCACGCATGGTGCCGTCGAGAGATTGACGCAGGCCTATCGCGAATCCGGCATTTTATTGCCGCCGACCACCTACGCGGGCTCTGTCACGAACAGAAAGGAATTCATCGGCTCACTGATCGTCGCACCGCCGTCGGCACAGCAGGCGGTCGGATGGCTGCGGAAGTTCGGCAGCTATTCAAGCGCGTTCGCGTCGGGTTGGATGATGGTGCGAGGTGCGAGGCGCCAGAGGGCGGTGGACCGAGGCTTCGTGGTTTCAGATCATGCCGACTGGCCCGAACTGCAGACGGCGATCGGGGCGACGGATGCGGAAATGGTGTACGTAACTCACGGCTTTTCGCATGAAATGGTGAGGTGGCTTCGAGAACAGGGAACGAACGCCGTCGAATTGAAAACTCACTTCATGGGAGATGATGGAGCGGAGGTAGAACCAGACGAAGCTTAAAGAGGGAATCTGAACTAGTTGACGATTCGTCAGCCGCAAGTATGAAAAATTTCACGCAGCTTTACGTTGAGCTTGATCAGACGAACAAGACCAACGAGAAGATCGAGGCGATGCGGTTCTATTTCGAACGCGCGGCGCCGGAGGATGCTGCGTGGGCGTTTTACTTTTTATCGGGGCGGAAGCCGAGGCAGATCATCCCATCCGGGAAGCTGCGAGACTGGGCGATCGAGAAGGCAGGAATACCGGAATGGCTCTACGAAGAATCGCGGGACACGGTCGGCGACAGTGCGGAAACTATTGCATTACTTCTGCCGAACAATCGAGTTGACGACACCACGCCGCTGCACGTGCTTGTCGAGAAGGAACTGCTTCCATTGCGCGGCGCGGATGAGGAAACGCAGTATCGAGCCGTTACCGAGGCTTGGTCGCGGATGGATTATTCCGAACGGCTTGTCTACAACAAGCTGATAACCAGCGCGTTCCGCTTGGGAGTTTCGCAGCAGTTGGTGTTGCGTGCTTTGTCACAGGTTTCCGAACTGCCGGTCGATGTCCTCGCTCACCGCGCCATGGGCGATTGGGAGCCGACCGCGGAGTTTTATCTGTCGCTGATCAACCCCGAACTTGAATCTGACGAAACGCCGATCGCGAGGCCCTACCCATTCCATCTCGCACATCAGATCGAAGGCCAACCGGAATCGCTCGGCGATGTTTCGGATTGGCAGGTCGAATGGAAGTGGGACGGCATCCGTGCTCAAGTGATCAAGCGGCAGGGCCAGGTTTTTATGTGGTCGCGTGGCGAAGACCTGATCACTGAACGTTTCCCCGAGATCGCTGAAGCGGCAATGAATTTGCCGGACGGCACCGTCGTAGACGGGGAGGTGCTCCCGTGGTTCGACGGGCGCGTGATGCCTTTCACCGAACTGCAACGGCGCATCGGGCGGAAGAACCTTTCCGCAAAGATCTTGAGTGAGGTCCCAGTCGTGCTGCAGGCATACGATCTGATCGAATTGGACGGGCGCGATATACGCGAGTTTGAGTTCCGCGACCGGCGAGAGAACCTGGAGCGAATCGTGAGCGCTCTGGGCAACGATACGATCTACTTAACGGAAAGCGTGGAGGCGTCTGATTGGAACCATCTCGCACTGCTGCGGGAATCGAGCAGGGAACTCGGGGTCGAAGGGTTCATGCTAAAACGGCGGACGTCGCCCTACAGGGTCGGCCGCCACAAGGGCGATTGGTGGAAATGGAAGATCGATCCGCTTACGATCGATGCCGTTCTAACCTACGCTCAAAAGGGGACCGGGAAACGCGCGAATCTTTTTACGGACCTGACTTTCGGCGTATGGCACGAGGGAAATCTCGTCACGTTCGCGAAAGCTTACTCCGGACTGACCGACGCCGAGATCAGGGTGGTGGACCGCTTCGTGCGCGAGAACACGCTGCAAACTTTCGGGCCGGTGCGAATGTTGAAGCCGGAGCTTGTCTTCGAGATCGGGTTCGAGGCTATACAGCGTTCATCGCGACACAAGTCCGGCGTCGCCGTCAGATTCCCGCGTATCCTCCGGCAGCGAACCGACAAGACCATCGAGCAGGCCGATTCGCTGCAATCCATCTACGACATGCTCGACTCCCTCCACAACGCCCGCAATGGCCAAGGCGAAGCATAGATTCTCGATCGAGGGGAAGCCACTCTATCCGCACTTGAAGCTGACGAGCGAACGGTTCCCGCGCGTCCTCGCAACGCGGCTGATCGAGAACGACGGCGCTGAATATTTCGGGGCCTTCCTGAACCGCACGAGCGCCCGGATCCTGCTCAACTTTGTGAACAAGACCTTCCGGCTGCGGAGTTGCGAGATCCCGATCGACGGCAGTTTTAATTACCCGTGCACGATGTATTACAAGCGCCGCTGCGTCGCGCCGTGCGTGGCGGAGCTTTGCGATGAAACGCAGTACGCCGAGATCGTGCGGCTCGTGCGGTTGTTTCTGAGAAACAATCGCGAGACGCTGCGGGAACTCATCAGACTGGAAATCGACGCTGCGGCGGCCGCGTTGGATTTTGAGGCCGCATCGAAATTGCGTGATCTGTTGACCGAGATCGAGGACTACTGGGAAAACACGCGAGTAGCTCCGTGGACGGAGAAGACTTCGGATTCGTTCGAGGTGAGGCACTCGACGGCGGGGGTTGATATTTTTCTCGTTTCGCAAAGGGCCAGGCGCGTACTAGGGGAGCGGATATTCTCGTTTCCCGATGCCGATGCAGGAGATGCCGGCGAGGTGCTGGCGGACGTGATCGAGCAGTTCTACCGCTTTCACGCACCGAAGGAGATACGCGTGTCGATGGACTTCGAGCGGCGGCGTGAAATTCAACGATCGCTTTCGGAAAAGTTCGGGCGACGTGTGCCGATCCCGCTGATCACGGACAAGAATCGAAAGGTCTCGACGGACGTAGCGGTGTTCAAATCGACCACGGAGCTGGACCTGAGTCGGGCCGTCTTGAGGCCCTCGCCTGACGAACTCTTGAAGGAAATCGGTGAGATCTTGGGCATCAAGAAAATGCCGGGCCGAATCTCCGCTGTTGATGTCTCACATATTTCGGGAACAGATCAGGTAGCGGCCGCGGTCGCGTGGGAAGACGGCAATTCTGTTCCGGATGCGGCGGGATATTTGCTTTCTGAGAACACGAGCGAGCCGGCAGTGATGGCGGAGTTGATCGCCCTGCGATATGCGGATCCGTCGATCCGTGAAATAGTGTTGATCGACGGAGCTACGGCGCAGATAAATGCGGCTGTGGCGGCGCTGCCGAAAAGCTCGAAGGTGGTACTCATTGGCGCTGTTAAGCCGCCGGGTGAGCATTCAGAGGTTTCACATTTTCTGATAACGGATGGGCGAAGAATAGAGTTCGACCCGACATCGCCGGCGATGATTCTGCTCCAGCGACTTCGGGACGAGGCGCACGAGTTCGCGAACGCAGTTCACCGCGAGACTCGCGATTACGCACATTTCTACGAGATGGTGAACATCGCTCCTTCGCTGACAGAACCTGAAAGGCAGATGCTTTTGCAGAGTTTCGGTTCCAGCAAACGCGTCGCGGACGCGAGGGATGCGGAACTCGAAAAGGTCCTCGGCGACGTGCGCGGAAAAATAGCGGCCCAAGATATTCAAATGTATCGTGAAAGGTCACGCCCTCGAATAAAGCCTCTCGTTGTGCCGATCAGATTCCAGGACGAGAACGGAGCGGCGGAGGACCTGCGGCCGATCAGTTCATCGTCAGGGAAGGCGCGGCGGATTCGCTAGTCTTTTGTGACCGCGGTCATAAAGCCATCTCAGTAAAAAGGTTAAACTCATCCTTCGGCCGCGATTGGCCGATCAATGCCTATGTCACCAACTTCCTCCAAGGCCGCGATGCACAACGTCGATATCGACATCGTCGAGATGACGCTAGATGTGATGAAGTACGCGATCGGACGCATCACAAATACCGAACTTCCGCTTTCGATGCCGAAAAGCGAATGCGAACTGAAATCGCTCGTCGGCGAGACGATCACGCCTGAAGGGATCGGCGGGGAAACCGCGTTCCAGCTTTTCAAGGACGTCCTTGTAAAAGCGAGCGTGCCGATCGATCACCCGCGGCATCTCGCGTTCGTGCCGGCATCGCCTACCCGTGCGGCGGTGATGTTCGATCTCGTCACGTCGGCGACCAGTGTTCACGGTGCGTTCTGGATGGAAGGTGCCGGGTGCATCTTCGCCGAGAACGAGGCGATGCGATGGCTAGTTTCGCTGACGGGCCTGCCCGAAGGCGCGTTCGGAGTTTTTACCAGCGGCGGCACCGAGGCAAATTTGTCGGCTCTCGTCACCGCCCGGGAGGCGTGGCGTTCGAAGGATGAATCGAGGAGAACAGCCCGCGGCCTGATAATTTCCTCATCCGGAGCTCACTCGTCCGTCCAAGCTATGGCGAAGGTGATCGACGCCGATGTTCTGTTGATAGACACGGAAGATCGTCTGACCGGCGAAGAGTTAGAAAAACGTATCGCTGCGTTAACCGAGGACGAAAGAGCCCGGTTCTTTGCGGTGGTCGCGACGGCGGGGACGACGAATGCCGGCGTGATCGACGATCTCGCGGGTGTGGGCGAGGTCTGCAAAAGGGAAGGGGCCTGGTACCACGTCGATGCGGCATACGGCGGGGCAGCGTTAGCGGTGAAATCGGCGAGGCACTTGTTCGACGGGATCGAGCTCGCGGACAGCATCACGATCGATCCCCATAAATGGCTGTTTTCGCCTTATGACTGCGGCTCCGTTATTTACCGCGAGCCGGAACTCGCTCGCGCGGTCCACACAAAGGGCGGCAGCTACCTGGACATTTTCTACACCGACGGTGCCCGCGGCTTTAATCCGTCGGACTACCAGATACAGCTCACTCGGCGAGTGCGTGGGCTTCCTCTGTGGTTCTCGCTCGCAATGCACGGCACTGACCGTTACGCCCAGGCGATCGAGAGGGGGATGGAACTGGCGAAGCTGGCGGGGCGGATCGTCACTGAGACGGAATATACGGAACTGGTCCGCGACCCGAGCCTCTCGTGCGTGCTATTCCGCAGGATCGGATGGACGTCGGAAGATTACAAGCAATGGACGTTCAAGAACCAACGCGAGGGGTACGCGCTCGTGGCCCCGACGAAATGGCGGGCCAACGGCGGCCAGGAAACCGTTGCGAGGTTCTGTTTCATAAACCCAGACACGAGCGAGGCCGATATTCGCGGGATCATCGAAACGATGAAGTAGAGCAGTTAGGCAAATAAAAAGCCCTCCCGGATGTTCATTTCTGGGAGGGCTTCCTCTTTCGGCGATCGGTCAGTTCGAGCCGATCTTTGCAACTTCTTCTTTAAGCTTGGCTGCGGCTCCGCCTTCCGGATCCACTGCTTCAAGCTTCGCGATCACCTCGTTGGCCTTTTTCGCATCGCCCTTCTTCGTGTAAGCGAGGGCCAAGTTCTGAAGGGCCATCTTGTGGTTCGGGTCCTTCTCAAGAACGGTGTTGAACTCCTTCACCGCACGATCGAGGTCCGGTGTCGGCCGCATCACGAACGTCAGCCCGAGATCGGTACGGACGTCCAGGTCATCCGGCTTCTTCGCGAGTGCGGCGGCGTAGGTCTTTTCCGCTTCGTCGAATTTGGACGAATCGAAATACGCGTTGCCGAGGTTCATCAACGTGACGTAATCGTCCGGCT
>JAEZJR010000182.1 GCA_023415725.1 Acidobacteriota bacterium | reverse complement strand
ATTCAGGTTTTTTCTTCTTATTTTCTTTTTTCCCAATTTCTTGTTTCCTGATGGAAGAAAAGATTTGAACCACGAAAGAAGAAAATAGGAAACAAGAAGAATTGAAACACGGAAGGCGCGAAAGGCTCTTCGAAAAACAAATCACGTTCATTAGCGTGATTCGCGGGCGAAACTTTTGCGATCGCGCGGGCGGTCGAAGCCACGCTGACGCGATCCGCCGCATACCTCGGGGCGGTACTGACAACGGGTTGCTGTGACATAATGGCGGGTATGT
This sequence comes from Acidobacteriota bacterium, assembly GCA_023415725.1. Taxonomy (GTDB): domain Bacteria; phylum Acidobacteriota; class Blastocatellia; order Pyrinomonadales; family Pyrinomonadaceae; genus OLB17. The sequence goes on along the minus strand of JAEZJR010000182.1, from coordinate 7,514 downwards.
TTAGAGGTGCTGGGGTTTGGGTTGCGTTTTTGGTGGCGGGGCTTTTGTTTGCGGGGTGTGAGGTTCCCGCGGACGACGCTCGGGATTCGCGGGCGTCAGAGTCGACGCCCTCGGCTGGGGCGGTTCCGTATGACACGGCACGGGTTTCGGGCGTGGGTGAGGAGGCCTCGGAGCCGGCGATCGGGGTCGTGGACGGGCGGGTCGTAGCCGCTTATGTTGTGAAGAGCGGCGAGGATGGGGACCTGTTTGTCAGATCGTTCGATACGGCGAAGAGGGCCTTCTCGGAGCCGGTGCGCGTGAACCCGGTGCCGGGGCAGGTGAAGACTTGGTACGGCGATCCGCCGACGATCGCGGCGGGGCCGGAAGGGAAGATCTACGTTGCCTGGACGGCAAAATACCCGGATGGGGAGCGCGGCACGATCCTTTACATGTCCGGGTCGCGAGATGGCGGAGCGAGTTTCGATGAGCCGGTTCGGGTGAACGACGATGCCGAGCCCGCCTCGCACGGGATGCATTCAATGGCGGTCGCGCCGGACGGTAAGATCTATTTCGCGTGGCTGGACGAGCGATACCTGAAGGGCAAGACGGCCGCGACGCCGACGCCGCACGGTGGACATGGTAACTCCAACGTTAACGCGGGCCCACACCCTGAGGAGGCGGAGGTTGAGCCTAATGCGGAGCTGTATTTCGCCCAATCTAATGACGGGAAAACGTTCAGCGGTAACCGAAGGCTCGCCGGTGAAGTCTGTCCGTGCTGCAAGACGGCGACGGTGATCTCGGAAAAGGGGCGCGTGGCGATCGGGTACCGGAAGGTGTTCGACGGCGAGTTCCGGCACATCGCGGTGACCTCGTTGAACGACTTCGGAGATGCGTGGTCGCAGCCGGTGCAGGTGAGCGATGACGGGTGGCGGATCAACGCATGCCCGGTGAGCGGTCCGGCGCTGCGATTTGATGGAGATACGTTGGAGATAGCGTGGTATTCGGGCGGCGAGGCGGGGCCGCACGGCATTTACACTAGCCGGTCAACAGACGGGCTCCGGACGTTCGCGCCGCGAAGGCTAGTTGGGGAAACCGGCGGAGGCGGTTCTCCGGTTTGGGCCGGGGAGCGGCTGTTCTGGTCAACCGAGGGGAATATGCGCGGGGCGGATGCCGACAGTGCAGTTTCGTCATTCGGATCGGGTAAGAATTTAGTTGCCGCGACGGCGGACGGCAGGGCATACAGGGCTTTTGTGGTTGCGGAAGGGGACCGGAAGGCGGTTTGGTTGGGGTGGGACAAGTGACTGGAAATCTTTAGAGCAGGGAAACCGTAACCAAGGACGGCTTGGAAAAATAGGAAAGTTTTTGCCCGCGAATGAACGCGAATATGGTCTGATCAGAACATATTCGATTTCGTTCGCGTAGATTCGCGGGCCAATCCTTATTAACGGAGGAGAGTGGCGGTTGAAGGTGCGCTACGCGATCCGCCCCTTACCAGGGGCGGTTCTGACAAAGAGGGGCCGTTCTGACAAAAACTCTGGGCCATTGACCGGGGGTGTAGAATGTGGAAATGCCGATCACTTACCGGATCGATAATGACCTTGGAGTCGTGTTCCGGATGTTCACGGGCGAGATCACGCTTGATTTGCTGGCGGAGCATTACGCGGAGTTGCTCGCCGATCCTGAGGCGGAAGGGATGATGACGTGGGTGACCGACATGCGCGGCTGCTCGCTCATGGTGCGTGGTGACGAGATACGCGAGCTTGTTCGGAAGCACATACAGCCGCGAATGCGCGGGCGCAGGTGGGAATGTGCTGCGATCGTCGAAACGCCGGTGCAGTATGGTGCGACGAACCAGTTCGCAGTGTACTCGGCGGAGTGCGGGCACACGCAGGTCTTTTACGATCAGCATGAAGCGTTTGCCTGGGCGGCGGGGTTGATCGCATCGGCGGCAACGCCGAGATAAGCGGGCTGTCATCGCCCGTTTTCGTTTATGAAAGCCTCGAGGGTTTTCTTCTCTTTATACTTCGGAACTTTCTTCAGAAACTCACGATATTCATCAGCGGCCTGTTTCTTCGCACCGGCGAGGTCGAAGAGGCGGGCCTTTAACAGATGAGCATCGGCCATCCCGATGGGGTCGAGCGCGAGGGCTCTGTCGAGAGCCTCGATCCCGAGGCTGCCCTTGCGGTCGTGCAGGTAGGCTTCACCTAGCAAGCGGAAAGAGCGAGCGTTCGCGGGTTCGGCGATCGTAGCCTGAAGGAACAGCTCAACGGCAGCGGGGTATTCCTTGTTGACCGCTTTGAGGATTCCGAGGTTCATGAGGGCGGGGACGTAATCCTTTCGGACGGCGAGAGCTCGCCGGAATGCAGCCTCGGCGTCGGTAAGGTTGTTGCGGCTCTGGTGCAGGGCCCCGAGTTTCGTCCACGCGACCGCGTCTTCGGGGTCGATGCGGACGATCTCGCTGACGGTTTCGATGGCTTTGTCGGTTCGGCCATCCTGCTCGAAGGCGACGGCCTGTTTGTAGAGCTCGATGGTCTGTTGATTGGCCGGCGTCGCGGAGATCACGCCAGGCGGCGCAGTTTGGGCGGGGCGTGCGAGGTCGATCTCGAAATCTTCGCGCTGATTCGACCGGGTACCATCCGGGAGAGCACGCCGAACAGCCTCGAGACCGTTCACCTCGATGATCAGCGTCCCGCCGGAGCCGTAACGACGAAAACAGAAATTGCCGGACCGCCCTAGCCGAAGGCGCGTTGCGGGCTGACGTGCGTCTGTGTATTGTGCGGTGACCTGCGGGCGTTCCGCGGTTGGATCGATCCCGCGGATGGCGACGCGGCCGAAAACGTAGTAGGCGAGCCTGCCGTTATCGGCGAGATCGCGGTTCGGGGTCTCACCGAATTCGCGGCATATGTCGCCCGACTGGGCGGCCGCGGTGCCCGCGCAGATCAGAAATACAGCGGCGACGAGTATACGAGATCGGATCGGTCCAGACACGTGAGTGGCCTCCGTTAGATCAGCAGCGTTCAGGGGGCTTTATAGGGGAATATCGTAGCACAAGGTGCAAGCGCCATTTTGCCCGTTCGCGTTTAGTTGCGGCTCACTGGGCAAGTTCGGCGAGGAGTTTTTCGATGTCACGTCGGAGTTGTTCTTCGGGTACGGCTCCGATGTATTTCTCGGCCAGGCGGCCTTCGCGGTCGATGACGAGCGTGGTCGGCGTGCTGTCGAGCTTCGTCCACGGGGAGCCGGCGGGCGGTATGAGGATCGGGTAATCGACCTTGTATTCGGCGACGAACTTCTTCACGACGTCGGTGCCCTCGTCGAGCGTTATGCCCGCGACCGCGAGGCCCTTTCCGCCGAGTTTACCGCGGAGCTTGATTAGGTAGGGCACTTCCGTCCTGCAGGGCTCGCACCACGTCGCCCAAAAATTCAGCACGACGACCTCGCCTTTGTGCTCTTTCAGACTCCAGTGCCCACCTTCGAGCGTCGGCATTGAGATGTTCGGCACCGGGACACGCTGTGCACCGGAGTTGATGAAACCGCCAGCGATCAGAGCCAGGGCGAGCAAGAACTTACCTATCGTCGAGGCCTTCATTCAGGTTCGATGAAGTGATGCATGGAGCCGTTGGTGACGAAAAACGCCCCGACCTGTCGGGGCGTTTTGCTGCGGAGGTATGTGGGAGTTACAGGGACTTAAGATACTGGACCAGGTCAGCCTTCTCCTGGTCGTTGAGGCCGAGGGAGAGGCACGTGTTGTAGTGGTTCACCACGGCGAGCAGATCGGAAAACCGGCCGTCGTGATAGAAGCCAGGGGTCTGGTGCGTCCAGAGCCCTTTCAGCGGCGAGGTGCGATAGCGTTCGTCTGGGGAACGATCCGCCTGGAAACTGTCAACGCAGACCTCCTCGGGGCGATGCATGTTCCAGCCGGGTTCGGTGTAGAGCGGCGGAACGTGGCACCTCGCACACGTGGCTTTACCCTCGAACAAGGCATCGCCACGCTCGGCGGCTGCGGCGTCGAAGCTGCCGTCGGGCGGCTTCGGCGCGGGGATCGCCAGCTGATAGAAATGCAGTTCGGCCAGCTTCGGCGTGATCAGGTCGGGCGCGTTCCGCACGTTGCCGAGGTTGTTGGCGGCCGCGATCGGGAACTTCACCGGGTCGTTCAGGCGCGGGTCATAGAAGGTGCCGCTGCCGTGCATCTCGAGGTTGGCGACGAAAGCGTTCCAGTGCGATACGCCGCCCCAGCCCGTCCAGGTGTGCAGGTTCACCCCGGCGAGCCCGAACGCCGGCGGGATCAGGGTCGCGCCCGGAACATTCGTGCCGGTGGCGACGCCGTTGGATACCTGCTGCGGGTTGAACGCCTTGCCGTCGAGTACGAGTTCGGCGTCGAACTTGCCGGGGCCCCAGCGTCGAAGGACGGCGCGGACGGTGTCCTGATCGACGCCGAGCAGATCGCTGAACGGCTGCAGATTCGGCGCGAGGGCGACGATCGCTCCGACATTCAGATCGCGGTTCGCCCATCCGTCGAGACGTTTACCGATGCCGGGAGCGAAGGAGTTATCGACGTTCGAATGGCAAAGCGCGCAGGAGATGCCGACCGAGTCGAGCGAGTCATCCGCGGCGAAATGCCCCTTTACGCCGACGACTGCATTATGACGAAGCAGCGCGAGGGTGACGGCGGGGTCGTCGAGGTCCACCTTGCCTTGGCGGATCTGTTTCACGATGCCTGGCGGGAGGGCATCGACATCCACCTTCAGGCCAACGGCGAGCGCAGTTTTCGGGCTCACGCCGGGGCCGACGCCGCCGAATCGCTCACCCTGGATCGCCTCGTGGAGCTGAAGCTGCCCGCCCCAAAAGGCTTCATCGCCGAAGGTGTCGTAGCGAAAAGTTTGACGTCCGTCGGCCAGCATCCGATCGGCATTCTGCTCGATAACTCGGTCGAAACCGAGCAGTTTCATCACCTTGGAAGCCACAGGCTTCCCGACGAAAAGCGCAATAAATCCTGCAAACAATAGAATGGTGACCAATTTCGCCGCGCGTTTCATACAGCCTCCATGAAGTAAGGTTCGGGCGTGCGGGTTATCAAAACCGCCGTTCAAATTTGGGAACGGGCAAATTTAATCACCAATAAAACAATAAGTCAAGACATTTCTGCGGTAATTAATAATTCAACATCGAAAAAGGAAAACGAGGTAGGACAAAAAGCAAGAGAGGCGGGTCGGGGAAGGACTCGCCTCTCTTGCCGCGTGCGGGCAAAGCTGGAATTTAATGCGTTCTATTTTGCGGGGCAGCCGGCGAGGGAGCGGCTGATGAAGTTGCCGTAACTCGCGCCGTAGGTTCCGCCGCCGGCGTAATCCTGAACGAGGTTGATCCAGAAGACCCAGCAAAGGCCGGTGCCCGGGTACTGCACATAGGCGTAGCCGTGGCGGTAACGTGCCGTCGGGAAGTTGTAGCTGTCCTTCGCGATGAGCCAGTTAGGCTGCTTGATGCCCACTTTCAATGCCTTGCCTTGTGCGAGGTCGTTGATGGCGGAGAGGAGGATCTTCTTTTCCGCAGGGGTGCCGGAGACGTAACCCGCTGGGCCCGTATAGCCGCCGATGGTCTTGCGGGCCGCTTCGGCAAGGCCGTCGAGAGCGGGGTAAACGCAATCTTTAAATTCCTTGTCCCACTTGTCCCATTCTTTACGCACGTTGGGGATCATCGCAGCTTCGAGGTATTTGTTCTTGCCGTCGCTTGCAGTAGACACGAAGTAGTCGCGCAGACCCGGGCGGTACTCTTCGGCCTCGGCGCGATACTTAGCGATGTCCTCGAGGTAAACCTGAGTGACGCCATCGGAGCAAGCTTTACGCGCGGGGGCAGCCTCCGTCTCAGCGGTCGTGCTGTTGCTCGAGGTCGTAGTGGTCGGCGAACTTGTGCTGGTGCTGGTCGTCGGGGTCGTTGTCGTGGGGGCCGGTTTGTCCTTCTTGATCTTGGGGAGCTTCGGGATGTTGATGGTGATCTGGGCGGCGGACGGTGCCGCGGCCAGCGTCAACATGATCGATACGGCAAGGGCGAAAACCAGGGATCTTGCAATGTTCATTTATCCTCCTTCAGGCGGCGCTTGAGCGGGCGCGCTATCAGTTTTGAATTTAGTTTTGGGTGGCCGAGATGCCCTGTCGGCGATGCCTCCGGAGAGCGTTCGTCGGTCCCCTACATTCTGCTAAGACGAAAGTGGGGAAAACATTTCGAGGATTTTTTCGGTGCAATGGGATTTGTTTTCAAATGTACCGACGGCGAGGCATCGGCCGAGGTAACATCGGGGTCGGAGGTGTATGGATGGCGATAGAGAAAGCATTGCTGAGCGGTTTGGCCGGGGCGGCGACGGTGACGCTCCTGAACGAGACGGTGCGGCGTGTGGCCCCGGAAACGGCCCCGCGGATGGAGATATTGGGGATGCGGGCGATGAAGGCCGGTTTCGAGGCGGCGGACGCGGAGGTGCCGCCGCGTCGCGAACTGATCAAGATGGCGTTCGGCGGCGAAGCGATCTCGAACACCGCGTATTACAGCCTGGTGGGTTTGGCGGAACCGGAGAGCGCGGTCGGTGTCGGAGCCGCTTTAGGTTTGGCGGCCGGGATCGGAGCGGTCGTGCTGCCGGGGCCGATGGGCCTGGGCGACGAACCGAGCGGGCGTAGCCCGGCGACGATGGCTCTGACCGTGGCGTGGTACACGATGGGCGGGTTGGCCGCTGGTTTGGTCGCACGTGCGGTGGGAAGGGAGATGGACCGCCAAAGCTCCAACGGTACGGGGCAATATGAGCAATAACGAAGAGCCGGTCAGGGCGGTGATCTTCGATATGGACGGGACGCTCGTTGACACAGTGGACATGCACGCGGACGCGTGGCAGCGCGCGCTGGGGGAATTTGGGAAGCAGGTCGCCTTCGAGGACGTGCGGGCGCAGATCGGGAAGGGCGGCGATCAGTTGATGCCGGTGTTCCTGAGTGAAGCAGAGCTGAAGGAATTCGGCGAACAGCTGGAGAAGCGCCGCGGCGAGATATTCAAGAGCGAACATCTGCCGAACGCTCGTGCGTTCCCGAAGGTGAGGGAATTGGTGGAACGCATCCTGGAAGACGGCCTGAAGGTTGGGCTCGCCTCTAGCGCGGTCGAGGAGGAATTGGAACACTACAAGGAACTCGCTAACATCGCGGACCTGATCGATACCGCCACCTCAAAGGACGACGCGGAGAGATCGAAACCGGAGCCGGACATTTTCGCGGCGGCGGTGAAGCGGTTGGACGGGACGCGGGCGGAGGAGTGCATCGTCGTCGGCGACACGCCGTACGATATGATCGCGGCGCGCAAACTGGGAAGCCGAACGATCGGCGTGCTGGCCGGCGGTTTCCCCGAAAGTGTTTTGCGGGATGAAGGGGCGGTGGAGATCTACCAAGATCCGGCCGACCTGTTGGCGAATTATGAGCGTTCGCTGATCGGGCGAAGATAGAGGATGAAAATAGAAAGAGCGGGGAGGTCCCGGGACCTCCCCGGTATTTTTGTTACGGAAACCCCCCGGC
>JAEZJR010000013.1 GCA_023415725.1 Acidobacteriota bacterium | reverse complement strand
CACCCCCCGCCCCACCAGTTTCACTCCTGAGGCCGTGACTTGTACCGCGATCACTTGCACTTCGAATAACCGCAGTCTCTGCAGAAGTCGCAGCCGGAGGCGTGCTCGAGTTGGCCTTTGCACTCGGGGCACTCGCCGATGAGGGTCGACATCTCGTCGTAGATCTGGTCGGCGACCTCGGCGGACTTGATCTTGCTAAGCTGGCGTTCGGACGTGGGGAGGTTCTTCAGACGCCGGTCGATGACGAAGAGGCACTCCGCGACCGCCTGCTCGGGCGAAGTAAGAAGCCGCTCGTTGAACCAGACGGCATGCGTGCCCGTGACCTTGTTGAGGCTGCGGGCGACCTCCTGGACGTCGAACCCGCCGCGGAGCATCTTCGAAGCGAGCAGGCCGACGCCGGCACTGATCGGGCCGGCGACGAAAACCTCCAAGATCCGTTCGCCGTCGTGATTGACCGTGACGTACAAATTCTGGTTTTCGAACGGGATCCGCCAGGTCGATCCCTGGAGCTCGCGCGGACGCTCGACGCGGCCGTTCGATCTGGTATTCGAGGCCCGATCGTTCCGGCTCGAATTCGCTACCGATCCGGTCCCAGCCGTTGCCGCTTCCGTTTCTGACTTCTTCATTGTATTCAGCACCTGCCCTTCGCGGCTGCCGTCGCGGTAGTAACTCACTGCCTTGCAGCCTAGTTTGCGGGCTAGGTGGTAAAGCTCATCGACCGATTCGACAGTGTCGTCCTTCGCACCGTTGCACGTCTTCGAAATGGAGTTGTCGACGTGCTTTTGGGCGGCGGCTAACACTTTTACGTGCTGCGTGGACGTGATCGCCATAGCCGAGATGAAATGCGGCGGCAGTTCGGATTCGTGATCGACGACGTATTCGGCTGCATGTTTTATCGACTCCTCGTCGGTCTGGTCGACTTCCAGGCCCAATGCTTCCGCCGCCGGCGTGTGAACGTAAGTTCGGGTGCCAAGCGTGTCCTGCCGGACGTACGCCCACGAGAAATTCGGTTCGATGCCCGATGATGTTTCCGCGACGAGCGAGATGGTTCCGGTTGGGGCTATCGTCGTTACTTCGTAGTTGCGCGGGGTGAGCGGCATGTCGCGGGGCACGCCGATCTCGTCATAGAGAAACGTCGAGTATGCATCGCGGTTCGCTTCCAACTCCGGAAACACTCCCTTTTCCGATCCTAGACGCAGTGATTCCATCCAGGCTTCGCGGCGCATGAAGCCCATTACCTTCTCCATCAATTCGAGCGAGTCGTCGTGACCATAGGTGATACCCATGTTCAGGCAGAGATCCGCGAAGCCCATGATGCCGAGACCGACAGGGCGGGTGCGTTTCACGACATCGTCGATCTCGGGGAGCGGGAAGTAGCCGGCATCCACGACGTTGTCGAGGAAACGTGTACAAAGATGCGTGACCCGGGCGAGGCGGTCCCATTCGATCTCCCCGTCCCGATAGAACTTCGCCACGTCGATCGACCCGAGATTGCAGGAGTTGTTGAAGTGAAGCATCTGCTCGCCGCAGGGATTGCAGGCGAAGATGGGGCCCATCGACGCAATCATGTGGTTGTGGCGATTAACCTCGTCGATGAAGATGATGCCCGGCTCGGCGTATTTATGAGCGGAAGCGATGATGCGGTTCCAGATGTCCGGTGCATAAACCATCCCCGGAAGCGGCGGCTGTTCGATGGTGCAATCCGAAAGATCCGCAGCTTCGAATGCGATTTTGTCTGCGAAGGTCACGGTCGACCCGTCCGGGCGTCGGTACACAACGTAATTGTTACCCGTGACCGGGTCGAATACAGGCTCCGTCCATGCTTCATTGTTGAACTCAGTGTGGAACCATTTGCCAGAATCGACAGCATCGAGGAACAGGTCGGTGACGGTGACGGATATGTTGAAATTCGTAAGGCTCGTTTGGTCGTTCTTTGCGTGAACGAACCGCAATATGTCGGGGTGCTTGACCGACAAGATCCCCATGTTCGCTCCGCGACGGACGCCGCCCTGCTTCACGACCTCGGTCGTCTGGTTGACGATGTTCATGAAGCTCACGGGACCGCTAGCGACACCGCGGGTGGAGTTCACCATAGAACCCGCCGGGCGGAGGAATTCATAGGTCATCCCCGTGCCCCCGCCGGTCTGGTGGATGATCGCTACGTTCTGGGCGTGCTCCATGATCCCCTCGATAGAATCGGGCACGTTGAGCACGAAACAGGCGGCGAGTTGCCCTTTGGGTTTGCCCGCGTTAACGAGGCAAGGCGTGTTCGGTACGAACTCGCGCGCGAGCATCACGGAGGTCATCTCATCATAAAACCGGCTGCGTTTCTGCGGGTCCGCTTCGGCTGTAGATACGTGCCCGACGACGCGGCGGACGATGTCCGTCCAGGTCTCGATCGGGTCGCCGTTTTCATCCTTGATGGAATAGCGCTTTGCGATGACCTTCTGGGCGTTAAGGCCGAGCGGTTTGTAATCGCGTCCGGCAGCGGCGGCGGTGCCGTTGTGGGAAGGTTTTTTGGGTGCGATGTCGCCGGTTTTTGTGGTTTCGAAGACAGTGCTCATTGCAGAAATGACTCCTTTTCGCGGGCCCGTCGGGACAGGTGTTCGAATGGTTATATTTTACCATTCCAAATGTGCCCGATAAAGCCGGTTCTTGCGTCCGTGTCAGGGTATATTGTTGGGCTTGTTTCGCCGGGGAGGCGAGAGCAATGAGGCAACAATAAACCCAAAACGTATCGCATGTCAAACTTGATTATTCCACAATATATTGTGGTCAACGTATGGGGGACAACAATTGATTGGATTTGGTCGTAAATCTGAATATTTACGTCAAGCACATCACGTAACATCAACGTGAGGTTGACTTTATGGGAGCTAATCCCGAAAACTGGAAGCATGGACAAGCTGGTACAAGGGATCGCGGCGGACGGCACGATCAGGGTTTTCGGGGCGGTTACGACAGCCGCCGTTGAGGAGGCGATCCGGCGGCATCAAACGTCGCCGACGGTGGGCGCGGCACTCGGGCGAACGATGACGGGAGCTTTGATGCTCGGGGCCACGTTGAAGGAGCTGGACCGCCTCACGGTAAAGATCGAATCGGACGGACCCGTGGGCGGGATCACCGCTGAATCGAACGCGGAAGGGAAGATCCGCGGCTATGTGAAAAATCCGGAAGTGGACGTCCCGCCGAATTCGAACGGGAAATTCGACGTCAGCAGCGTCGTCGGAAAGGGGATGTTCTACGTTATACGTGAAGCCGGATTCGAGATCGGCTACCGTCCGGAGCCCTATGTAGGTTCGGTGCCGATCATCTCGGGAGAGATCGCGGAGGATTTTGCGTTTTACCTCGCCAAATCGGAACAGATCCCGTCGGCGGTTTTGTTGGGCGTGCTGCTGCAGAACAAAGAACCTTTCGTGAAGGCGTCGGGCGGGGTGATGATCCAGATGATGCCCGGCGCGAACGAGCACCTCATCACGATGATCGAGGACACCATACGGCACGCGCCCCACCTTACGACCGTGATCGATGAGAACACTCATCCGGCGGAACTCGTCAAACTGGCAATGGGCGAGATAGATTTCGAGATATTGAGCGAGAAAGATGTGGCATTCGAGTGCACGTGCTCTTTCGAACGGGCAAAATCGATGATCGAAGCACTCGGCAGGGAAGAAGTAAAGTCAATGATCGCGGAGCAGAAAGGCGCGGTGATGAA
>JAEZJR010000295.1 GCA_023415725.1 Acidobacteriota bacterium | reverse complement strand
GCAGGGGCAGAGCGGCCTTGGCCAGATGAGTGCTTTGACCTTGATCCAGGGGACCCGAGCCGGATCAGGGAAGCAGACCCCCAAGGAAGAGCAGCAAAAGGACGTGACGATCCTGGACACGATGGGCGGGGCGGCGACGGTCAAACTCGAAATGAGGGACTGGGTCGATTACATGCACATCGGCAAGTTCAACGGTAAATGGGTGATCATCAACGTACTTTGGGAAACCAAGCCAAAGAAATGAGCGCAAGAATCAACGTTACGCTAAATAAACTCGAGATCGGCAAAAGCGCCAGCGTCGTGGCCGTGCACGGGCAGGACGTCGTTTCGAAACGGCTGATGGAGATGGGCGTGGTGCCCGGGACGGCAATTAAGGTCGTGAAAGCGGCGCCGTTCGACGACCCGATCGAGATCCGCGTTCGCGGGTACAGTTTGGCGGTGCGCCGGAACGAAGCCGAATCCGTCGAAGTCACATTCTGATACAGCGTCTTCTCCCACGTTGTTCGATCCCACCCTCGGCAAATGAAAGACGCATCCTCAAAATCGACGGCAGGGCAGCTAACAGTTGCCCTCGCCGGTAACCCGAACGCAGGTAAGACCACCCTCTTTAACGCCCTCACGGGCCTCAATCGAAAAGTAGCGAATTATCCGGGCGTCACCGTCGAGCGCAAGATCGGCGTGTGGCATGCCGACGGCAAGAGGGCCGAGTTGATCGACCTGCCGGGGCTTTACAGTCTTGATGCCACGTCGCTGGACGAGCAGATCGCGAGTGACGTTTTGCTCGGCAAAGTGGATGGGGTCGCGAAGCCGGACGCGGTGATCGCGGTGGTCGACGCAACGAACCTCGAGCGAAACCTCTACCTGGTGACGCAGCTTTTCGAATTCGGCGTGCCGGTCGTTGTCGCCCTGACGATGATCGACGTATTCGAGAAGCAGAAGCACGAGATCGATGTTCAGCGTCTCTCCAAGTTGCTGAAGGTGCCGGTGGTCGCTGTCGATGCCTCGGAGGGCCGCGGGATCGACGAACTCGCTGACAAGGTCGCCGAGGCGATCGCGGTGCCTCGGGAAGCCCCGGAAATAGCAAAGGACGCCGAAGGGACCAACGCGAAAATATTCTCTCGGTACGCATTCATATCCGACGTCGTCCAAAAGTCGGTAAAGCACAACGACAAGGCCGCACATGACCGGTCGGAAAAGATCGACAAGATATTGACTCACCGCGTCTTCGGGTTGGCGATACTGGTCGGGGTCCTGCTACTTGTCTTCCAGGCGATATTCTCCTGGGCTGCGGTGCCGATGCACCTGCTCGAGGTGGGGGTCGGAGCGATCGGCGATGCGGTGAGAGCACAGATGCCGGAAGGTATTCTGGCGGACCTTGTCGTCGACGGGATAATCGCCGGTGTGGGCGGCGTTCTCGTCTTCCTGCCGCAGATCCTGCTGCTTTTCCTTTTTATCTCGATCCTCGAAGACACGGGTTACATGGCGCGCGCGGCTTTCCTGATGGACAAGCTGATGAGCCGGTTCGGGCTGCACGGGAAGGCTTTTCTGCCGCTGATGAGCAGCTTTGCGTGCGCGATCCCAGGGATCATGGCGACGCGGACGATCGAGAACCAGCGGGACCGCTTCGCGACGATATTGATCGCACCGTTCATGAGCTGTTCGGCGAGGCTGCCGGTCTACACGCTTATGATCGGCGCGTTTTTCACCGGGCAGACGGTGCTCGGGTTCATCTCGCTCGGGGCCGTGCTGATGCTCGCGATGTACGCGCTCGGGATACTAGTGGCGGTGATCGTCGGTTTTATCTTGAAAAAGACTCTGCTGAGCTCGAAGCCGGCACCATTCGTGATGGAGCTTCCGCCGTATCGAATGCCGGACCTGCGTACGGTCTTTCAGAACATGCTCACGCGTGCGTGGCTGTTCGTGAAACGTGCCGGGACCGTGATCCTGGCGATATCGATCATTCTTTGGGCTTTAGCTTATTTCCCGCGTACTGAGGCGGTACCGGCGGCTGAGGGAGGTCCGGCGGCAGAGACGGTGCAGCTCCAGAACAGCTACGCCGGGCAACTAGGACACGCTATCGAGCCGGTCATTCGACCACTCGGGTTCGACTGGAAGATCGGAGTCGCACTGATCGCGAGTTTTGCGGCGAGGGAGGTTCTGGTATCTACACTGAGCATCATTTACAACGTAGGGAGCGAAGAGACCGAGGAATCACCCACGCTGATATCCGCGATAAAGAACGCTAAGGACGAGCAGGGGAACACCGTGTGGACGCCACTTACGGCGCTGACGCTGATGGTGTTCTTCGTGCTGGCGATGCAGTGCATGTCGACGCTCGCGATCGTGCGGCGGGAGACGAACTCGTGGAAGTGGCCTTTGTTTCAGTTCGCGTACATGACAGCGATCGCTTATTTTGCGGCATTCGTGACGTATCAGGGTGGAAAGCTACTCGGTATGGAGTGAGAGATGGGAATTGATATTCAGACAGTGATCGTTTTGCTGATCGTCACGGGCGCGTTGGCATATTTCGCATCGGGGATGATGAAGAAGGCCAAGGCGTTTCGTCCTAAATCCGATTGCGGCGACGATTGCGGGTGCGGGTCGACATCGAAGAAAGCTGTGCGATAATTTGGTAGCTTGAGCGAGCGACAAAAATTCCTAACAGAAGGCGTGCGGGCGATGTTCTTATCGACGCTCGCTTTTTCTTTGGCCAATGTTTTCGTCAAGCAGGTTTCGCACATCCCTCCGATGGAGGTGGTGTTCTTCCGGTGTTTCTTCGCGACGATCTTCTGCTTTATCGGGCTGCGAAGGGCCGGGGCCGATTGGAAAGGGTCGCACCGCGGATTGCTGCTTGCTCGAGGACTATTCGGCACGACTGCCCTTTATTTCTTCTTCATTACCCTGCAAAACATCCCGCTTGCTTCGGCAATGACCATCCAGTATCTGTCGCCGATATTTACGAGCGTGATCGCGATCGTGGTGCTCGGCGAGCGGGTCAGGTCGCTGCAGTGGGTATTCTATGCGACGGCGTTCACGGGGGTGCTGTTGATCGAGCAGTTCGATTCGAGGATCTCGCTATTCTATCTGGCGCTGGGAATCGCGTCGGCGTTCTGTTCCGGGGTGGCGTACAACCTCGTGCGGAGGATGCGTGAACAAGAGCATCCGCTGACAGTCGTGCTGCATTTCCAACTTGTAGGGGCGATCGCGGGTTTCGTGAGTTTGTTCTTCGCCTTCAAGATGCCGGAAGGATTGGACTGGATCTGGCTTTTCCTGGTTGGCGTTTTCTCACAGCTAGGACAGATCTTCCTTACGAATGCCCTACAACGCGAACGGGCCGCGGGGGTAGCCATCATCAATTACACCGGTCTGATCTACGCGATCGCCTTCGGTAGTATTCTTTTCGGGGAGCAGGTCGTTCCGATGACGCTAGTTGGAATGGCCTTGGTAGTCTGCGGGGTGCTGGCGAGCGTGTTGTACAGCCGCCGGCGGGAAAAACTCGTTGCGGAGTTGGACGTGACGCGGGCTTAGTTTCCCTTGCCATTTAGACCGTGCGAAATCTAGAATCTCTAGAGCCTTCGAGCCCGACGTCTCTCAGTGATAAAAACCGCCATAGTAACGATCAGCGATACTCGGAAGCCGGAAAACGATCTTTCCGGGGAGCAGCTTGCGCGATTAGCTGTAGATCAGGGGGACCTCGTGGTCGAGAAAGTGATCGTTTCTGACGAATTCGAGGATGTGAGATCGGTCCTTGTGCGGCTGATTCAGGAGGCTCAGGTCGATCTCATATTGACGACCGGCGGGACGGGGTTTGCTCCGCGTGATAATACACCGGAGGCGACGCGGGCGGTGATCGAACGGGAGGCTCCGGGGATCGCGGAGGCGATGCGAAGAGAGACTGCGGTGAAGACGCCGATGGCGATGCTCTCGCGGGGCGTTGCGGGGATAGCGGGTAAAACCCTGATCATCAATCTGCCTGGATCGCCTAAAGCGGTCGAAGAGTGTTTTGAAGTGATCCGTCCGGTGCTGAAGCACGCGGTGAACCTGGTCAAGGGCGAGACAAGCCACAGGGGGGCGGAATAGTGACGTTCAGATGTGTCGCATCGATCCTATTGACCGCATGTTTCGCTTTCAGCGTTAATGGCCATCCTGTTGGGTCGTCCATATGCTCCTGAAAAAGCCTCGGGCGTCGACTTTACGGATAAGTGGATCCGTACAGAGTTGTATTTCGGGATGAGCCGGAAAGCCGGTGCCGAGATCAGCGAAGCGGAGTTTGAGGAATTCATCGACGAGATCGTTACGCCGAGGTTCCCGAGCGGGTTAACTGCCCTGGACGCCCGCGGGCAGTGGCGGGAGGACGATTCGAAAGTGGCGAAAGAGCGCAGTAAGGTGCTGGTCCTCATCTACCCGCGAAGCGAACGGCGGTCGGCGAACGCGAAGATCGAGGAGATCCGAACTGAATACAAAAAGCGATTCTCGCAGCAATCGGTGCTGCGGTTGGATATGACCAAAGGCGTAAAGGCGGCCTTCTAAAAATACAAACAACAGAACGGAGAATCATTGAATGAACCGATCCAGGTTAACGGCATTTAAAACGCGGCTGGTTTGCTTGGTATTGGCGTTCCAGGCCGCTGCTGTTTGTGCTGTCGGGCAGTCGATCTCTATGTCGACCGAGGACGATCTAAAAGCGGCGCTGATGAAGGCGCCGTGCAAGGACGATGACCGGCAGGCCGCGGTCGGTGAGCTGTTTAAAAGCCTGGGTGCCGAGCAGGGCAATATCGTGGTGCAGGAGAAGGTCGGGAACGTTATCGTTGTGAAGCCGGGGAAACGAGAGAGATAGTGATCGTCAGCGCCCATTTCGACAAAACACCCGAGGGATGCGGCGTGATCGACAATTGGAGCGGAATCGTGATCCTGGCCAATCTTTACAAGACGATAAAGCCCCTGAATACGCAAAAGACCTTCATGTTCGTCGGTTTCGCGAAGGAAGAAAAAGGATTGGTCGGGTCGGGCGCGATGGCCGACGGCATTCCTAAAGAGGAACGGTCGGCCGTGTGCGCGATGGTGAATTTCGACAGTTACGGCTTGGCTTACCCGCAGGCGATGACAAATATCTCAGACGCGTCGCTGGTGGATCTCGCGGAATCGGTCGCCAAGGAGATGAAGATGCCGTTCGGGCAGGCCGCGATCGAGAATGCCAGTTCCGATTCCGCTTCATTTAGATCCAAGAAGATCCCTTCGATAAGTCTGCACGGTCTCGACGCCAGATGGCAGACTTATCTGCATTCGAATTCAGATAAATTCGTGAACGTGAACATGCAGAGTGTTTACGCGGGCTACCGCCACGGGCTCGTGATGCTTTCCAAGATCGAGAACATGCCGTGCGAAAGTTTCCGAAAATGATCTTCCTCAGCGTTGCCTTGACGCTGTAAGGAATGCGGAAACATCCTCCTTAAGTTTCCGGAGCGAATTCTTTTCGATGTACATCATGTGCCCTGCTTCGTAGTAGGCGAAAGAGAAATTCTTTCGCAACTGCGGGTCCAGGTTCATCGCGGAGACGGTGTATACGGTGGCGAAGTACGGCGTCGCCATGTCGTAATAGCCGCTTGCCACGAAGACCTTCATGTACGGGTTCTTCCTCATCGCGGACGATAGCGCCTGCGATGTGTCAGCATAGGCGTTGTTTGTGTTCCAGTTCCACGGCGAACTGATTCCACCGCCGAGGATGTAGTACTCAAGGTCGGACTTGAATTCCAACTCCCGCCTCACGTAGTCATTGAAAGCGGCCGTATAAGGCGTGCGGATCGCCGTCATGCTTGGGTCGAAGTCCGGCCCCTCGCCGGCGGAATCCTTATCGAAACCGAGAAAACGGCTGTCGAGGCGCCCGGTCGTCCTGCGCTGTTTTCGCAGGAGTTCCTTGTTGAATTCGTCCAGATCCACGCGGAAATTGTTGTGGTCGACGAAGTCCCGGCTGAGGCCCGACAAGCGGCTGAATTTATCGAGTAAAGTGCTTTTCTCCGATGTCGACAGCCGGTCGATCTTGAGCATCGCCGGGGCGTATTCGTTGACCGCGAAATTTTCGGACTCGCGCAGCACATCGCGCAGCGGCTTGCTCTGGAGGTCGGGCGGAAGCTGTTTGTGATACCACGCTGTTGCCGTGTAGGAAGGAAAGATCAGGATCAGCGGCAGGTCGTTGTTGTCTGCGAACCTGATGGACTGAAAATTCATTACGGTCGAGACCAGGACGATCCCGTTCAGGGCGATACCCCGTTCGAAAAGGTGATTCGAGAGGCCCGCCGCCCGGGTGGTGCCGTAGCTTTCGCCGACGAGGTACAGCGGTGAATTCCAGCGTTCGTACCGGCCGAGATACATTCGAATGAAATCACCCATCGAGCTGATGTCACCGTTGACACCGAAAAATTTGCTGGCTAGTTCCGGTTTTGCCGCTCGGGAATAGCCAGTTCCGACAGGGTCGATGAACACAAGGTCCGTTTGGTCCAGCCAGGTCGAAGCATTCTCCTCCATTTCGTAAGGAGCGGGCGGCATTAAACCGTCATCCAGCATCTTTACGCGTTTTGGTCCCAGAGCCCCCATGTGCAGCCATACGGAAGCCGAGCCTGGCCCACCGTTGAACGAGAACATCAAAGGCCTACCCGCTGGCGGGTTGTCGAGCGTGTAGGCCATAAAGAAGATGCGCGCCTCGGTCTCACCGGAGACGGCGTTCTTTATCGGCATAAAACCGGTCGTGGCGGTGTAATTCAATTGACGCCCGTTTACGCGGATGGAATGCTTCGTGACGACTGGCATTTCTTCTCTTTCCGGAGTGGCCGCGGGGCGGGGAGTCGGCGTCGAGGTCTCGGCCGGGCGCGGTGAAAGCGCGGGTGTCTGGAACAAAAGCAAAGCGGCGAAAACTGTTGCTAGCATATCCTCTTAGGTTTATTCGGGAATGTTTGGAAAGCAGGGAGATATTAACACGAAAAAGACTATCTCCGGGAACGCAGCCGCCGTCAGAAACTATTCGCCGAAGATTTGCGTTAGAAGGTACGACATATGAGATTCACGATAATTATCGCGATTTTACTTTTGCTCAGCATCAGCACATTGGCTCAGATGGATCCGATAAGCGTAGAAACGGACCTGGTCGTCATGAACGTGACCGTTACTAACAAGACCGGCGGGTTCGTGAAAGGGCTGACAAAAGACAACTTCGTCATAACTGATAACGGAGCAAAACAGCAGATCGACCTGTTTTCCGCGAGCGATTCGGCACTGTCGATCGGGATCGTTTACGACATGCATGATGCCGACGCTCAGGCCGTCAACGTGTTGGAAGCGTTAAATCGATTCACTGGCCGATTGGGCCCGGACGACGATTACTTCGTGATGGTGTTCAACGAAAAGGGAAGCCTGAAGGCGGACTTCGTTCCGGACATCGAACAAGTGAGAAGGCATCTTTCCGATCCTGATAAAGGTACGCCGTCATCGCTTTACGATGCGATCATCGCGGCGGGCGATCATACACGAAACCTCCGGCACGCGAAGAAGTACCTTATCGTGTTCAGTGACGGTGCCGACCGCGATTCCCGCCACAGCCAAAAGGAGTTGAAGCAGAAACTGCGTAGTATAAATCTTCCGCTTTATGCCCTTACCTTTCGCCCTGATGACATCAGGCAGATCAGTTACGTGGATGTGGGAAGAAACGGCCCGAGACAAGCGTTCCGCGTCGGTGAAGCGTCGGAACTGGACAGAAACGTGATCGCGGAGCTGAGCCGGTCAACGGGCGGCGGTTCCTACGAAAGCGACATTCGAAACCGGATCTATTTGTCCGCGTTGGCGGTAAAGTTCCTCGAGGAAGCACGCAACCAGTACGTGATCGGGTTCTCGCCGGACGCCGGCGACGGCCGGTGGCACAAACTGAAGGTCAGCGTGACGGGCAACAGCGAGAGTTCGCTAAAAGCCGACAGCCGTACCGGGTATCAGAGCCCCAGAAAGCAGGATTAGCGTTTTCTATTATCCAGGAAACTAGGACTGCGAGGTTTAACCGGGGTCTTCTTTGCCCTCTCTATCTGGCTGCGGCGGAGTTGAAGCTCGAGTTCCTTTTGCCGGCGGCGTTCCTCACCTGTAAGCGGCGGGCGGCCACGATCGCCCCAATAATATTTGACCGTGATGAACAGAAGAGTAGCGGAGCCCAGAAAGGTGAGCGCACCGACGAGGATCAATAGCCACGTCATCGAGGACATAGCTTTATTCTAACAAGTTATGCCTTAGCAATCACGGCCAGAGAGCGTTCGCTGCCGACGCCTTAGTGATTCCAGAGCCTCCTCCAATCGGCGGCATGAATGGGCTACAGCTTCGCGGGAAGCTACTTGAGAGTGGTCAAGCCTATTCAGGAAGGAGCGTGTGTTCTCGATCATTTGGATCGTATCGTCGATCAGACTTGCCAGTTCGGAACATGATTCGTTGGTGCTGCTTACTCGGCGTAGATTTGCACGGGTATACGGGGATCGCCTGAGATCTGATGAAATGTGGGCCATTGGTACCTCCGCTGTGATCACACGAGCGTCTTATATACTTGTTGATAATCCCGGAGCCCGCTTAATTGTTGTATCCCTGCCGACATTACGCTTAATGGCCCTCCGCCTCGCCGGACCGGCCCATCATCGATCTGAGGCGATCTAATTCTCTTTCATAGGATAAGGCTATCTCTTCGGCCCTTTCTTTCAGCTCCCTGTCTTCGATCCAGAGGTTTTCAAGGAACGTACGGCTGAAAGTGGCGGCTCTTTCGGCCTCCGAGATCCGGCGGTCGAGCAATTCCGGAGCATCGCACTCGCTTTCGGACTTGTCAGGTCTTTGATCTGTCAGTTGCATTGCGGGTGAGTGCGTTGAAGAAGTGGCCCAGAGGGGGTAAGCTCAAGCGGCTGCCACGGGGTTGGAAACGATTGAAGTTTATTTGATACGGCGGAGGCGCTCGGTAAGGGAACCTACAAAGAGAAGCCGGTATCAACTGTGTTGATACCGGCTTCTAAAACCAATTTGAAAATTTCGATTTAGCGGTGGTTGGCCCGATTTCGCCCTTGAGCCCTGTTGCGGTCGTGTTGCCGGTTGGTGGTACGCCCGTTCGGATGTCGCCTCGTAACCAATTTCGATTGCAGCGACGAAAGAAAGGCGTCCAGTAACTCTGCCGGCGGTTTCGGGATCGGCACGTCGTAGGAATTGGCCGCTCCTTCCCTTAGATTTTCCTTTCTCTGGGTCTGCATCATTTCCGTTCGCCCTCCATTTGAAACTCAGGGGACGCAAATCGCGTTCCTTACGGGCTCAACTTAGGAAAATTAGTGAGAAAAACGGAAATCTGGAAGGAAAAATAGAAAATGGGTGCTGAAACCGTCTCCCACACCGTTTCCAGCACCCACTGTGTCTTACATGCGTGGAGCAAGCAAGATACGGAACTAAAATATCCTAATTCGGCTAAAAGTCAAGCACTAAATATCACCCATTCAGGTGATATTTAGTGCTCGCCGTGGACCGATGTCAGGAGTTCTATATTCCGAGCTTATCGGACGACCTCGCTAACCACCTGGCCATTAATAATGGTGCCGATGCAGTGGGTCGAAAATTCGAATGGATCACCATCATACATCGCGATATCCGCGTCCTTGCCCGGGGCGATCGATCCGATCCGCGAATCCAGACCGAGGATTCGCGCGGCATCGATAGTGATCGTTTCCAGCGCCCCGCGTTGCCCGAGGCCATTCGCAGCCGCCATCGCCGCTTCAAACAGGATGATCCGAGTTTTGGGCACGTATCCCTCATAGCCGCTCTGGATCGCGACCGGGACGCCAGCTGCTTTGAGCTTGGAGGCGGTCTCGATAGAAAGGCTGTCCGTATCGCCGCCCGCACGAGCCATCGTGGCGTGTACGATCACGGAGATACCAGCGGCCTTGATGTCGTTGAGGACCAGCGGGGCCTCGGACGCACCATCAAGAACCATTTTGAGGTTGAATTCCTTTGCGAGGCGCAGGGCGGTCATTATGTCCTGCACCTTGTGGGCGGTGACCAGCAGCCGTACATCACCTTTAACCACGCGCATCATGATGTCGGAGCGTAGATCCTTAGGAGGCTCTTTTTTGGCAAGGTTCTCCTGCGCCTTTATGAATTCGGCCCGAAGCATCGCGGCCTGCTTGGCCCGCGTGCCCGGTGAACGCCCGGAACCCGCGTTAGCAGCCTGCCCAAGGACCAGCGCCACCATCGCGGTCGGCACGAGAGTCGCTTCTTCGACCGTTTTCCCCCAGGTCTTCGCGATCATGGTCTGGCCGGGGATGAGCGCCGAAGGTTGGTGGCCGGTGTGAATGGTGGTAACTCCGTAACCGCGGACCCACTCAACGAGTTTTTCCTCGGGATTGTAAGAATCGGTGGCGCGAAGCTCGGGCTGTACGGTACCGCTCGCGTCGAGGGCCATCTGGTCGTGCGGCTGGTTGAGGTAGCCGTTAAGGCCGATCACCGTGTGGGCGTCGATAAGGCCGGGGGTGACGACCTTTGCGTTAATTGTTCGGTAACCTGCAGGGATCTTTACCTGCGATGCGGTACCTACCCGTTCTATCTTTCCGTCACGGATCAAAACAACCCCGTTCGTGATCGGCTCTCCGGTCATGGTCCATACCGTCTCGCCTTTCACGGCCAATTGACCGAACGAAGACGGAACGGCAACGGCGAGGATGAATAGAAGGGAAATGGTGCGTTTTTTGAGTGTGGATCTATTCATTATTCATTCCCTCCATCATCGATGCAGTGGAGAAGGTCGGCGTCGAGATCGTTTTCGTCGGTCGCTCCTTTGCCGCCGACGGCGATAAGGTAATCCTTCGGATCGGCCCGATCGAAGACCTTTTTGCCCTCGACCCAAGTCTGAAGAACCTTAGTGTAAACGCTCAGCGGATCACCGGAGAGGATAACGAAGTCCGCGTCCTTTCCAGCTTCGAGCGAGCCGATGCGGTCCTGGAGGTCGAGCATGATCGCTCCGGCCATCGTGAATCCATACAATGCTTTTTCGCGACTCATGCCGGCTCGCACTGCCATGCCTCCAGACCGGAGGAACCAACGCGAGTCAGTGATGCCGTCGTCGGTGTGGAAACCGGTCAGAGCTCCGGCTTTCTCGAGAGCGGCTCCGTTGCTGAACGAAACATCCATGGTCTCAAGCTTGCCGCCGGGAGAGTCGATCATGATGATCGAGGCGGGAGCCTTGGACTTTGCGATCTCATCGGCGACCTTCCAGGCCTCGGAAACGTGCTGCAGCACTAAGCGGAAACCGAATTCCTTCTGAAGTCGGATCGCCGTCATGATGTCGTCGTGGCGGTGGGTGTGGAAGTGAACGACGCGTTTGCCGTCGAGGACCTCAACGAGGGCCTCCATCGCGAGGTCGCGTGGCGGAAGCTTCGTCTTGTCGTTTCCGGCGGCCTTCACTTTATCGCGGTACTCTCGAGCCTTGATGAATTGGTCACGTACGAGAGCGGCGGATCTGGCACGTGTTCCTGGGAACGATCCTCCGCCCGAGCGAATGGGGTTGGTGCCGTTGGCGAATTTGATCCCGCCCGCGTACTTACCGTCCTTATCGAAAATGAGAAGATCGTCGATCTTTACGGCGTTATCGCGGAGCTTGAGGTAGAGAGTCTGACCGCTGTCTAGATGGCCGGAGCCGGGCATTACGTTCACGGTGGTGATGCCTCCGGCCTGGGCGCGTTGGATGCTGACAGCCGACGGGTTGACGCTGTCCAGAATACGAACATCCGGCTGGATCGGAGCGGAGCCGTCCGCTCCGGCAGGTCCGCCGATGTGGCTGTGAGTGTCGATCAGGCCGGGCATTATCGTCTTGCCGGCCATATCGACCGTAACGACGTTGGACGCGAGCCGCACCGTCCGGGCGTCGCCTACTGCGGTTATCTTGCCGTTCTGGACAAGTAGGATACCCTGTTCGATCGGGGGACCCGATATCGGGATGATCCGTGCGTTGATGAACGCCGTGGGCTGCTCCTGCGCGGAGGTCGCCGCGGAACAGACCAGCGCTGCCAGAGCACATAAAAGGATTCTTTTCATTCAACTAACCTCTGAGTTTTCTTGAGAAATTAAAAGGCGTGTAGGGATAAAGTGCAATGAATAGGGATTCGTGTCAAGGCGGAGCTTATCAAATGAAATGGACCGCTCAACGTGAGTTGAGCGGTCCCGAATGTTCCAACTTGGATCGGATCAATCGATCGTTGAATGGGGATCGGTTGTGGATCGTTGAGCGCCTTTGGAAGTGATCGCATTGCACGCGACCTCGACGGCTTTTTTGGGCCTGCTGAAGGAACCGCTTGCGATCATGTCGCCTTCGCGGTCAAAAACCGCAAGTTTGTTGTCCTTGTTGAACAGGTCCTTCCCGCCTTCGTGCTCAAGCAAAATGACGAAATCGGCCCTGTCTTTCCGGTTGGTTACGGTCACGGCTGGGCACTCTTCGGCGAAACGTCTCATAACCTCGGCGGTTCTTGGTTTGGCTCCGCCGCTCACATCCCCGCCGCCGATGCTTACTCGACCTCGCTTATCGGTCGTGGAATAGATCGAATCACCTTTAACTTCCCAGGATTCGCTGTCTTCAACATAGACGCGTGGGCGCTCGGCGTTCTGGGCGTGGGCGGATAACGCAAACGAAAAAACAAACAATGCAAAGACTAGGACTCTCATATACAAATCTCCATTGATGATATTGGCCCTTAGGTAGACGGCACGAGGGAAATGCTATCTCGAGAGCTCGATTGACTGCGTCCCGGCCCGTCGCAACGCGCGTGCCATTAAAATGTACTTTAATTAAAATCTACGGAACTATAAATAAAATGAGGGGTTGAGCCGGAAGGATAGATTCGTCGGAGCGGACTCGTTGCACGAGAACGTTCGTCTGGACGAACGTTCTCGTGCATCTTTACTATCCGGCCACACCATCTGCGCTGTCTGCAACTGGTAGGAACACGGTGAACTCGCTTCCCACATCCGCGGTTTCAAGCTCTATACGTCCACCGTGCGCCGTCACGATCCCGTAACAAACTGAAAGTCCCAATCCTGTGCCGAGACCCGCCGGCTTCGTCGTGAAGAACGGATCGAATATCTGCTTGCGAACGGTTTCGTCGATGCCATGACCGGTATCCCGAATCGCTACAAAAACGTTAGTTCCGAGGGTGCCGGTTCGAATGAACAGTTCGCCCCCTGCAGGCATTGCATCACGGGCATTGAGCATAAGATTGAGGAAAACCTGTTGAAGCTGATCGGGGTCCGCAACGATCTCGGGTAGTTTAGGGGTGCCGTCGATCGAGAGTCTCAGTTTCTGGAAGCCCGTATCGAGGCTGGCGAGGCGGAGGCTCGATTCGACGGTGAGGTTGATATCTATCCGAGAGCGAGCCGCCGGACGAACACGCGCAAAGTCGGTCAGGTCTCTAGTGACTCGGGAAATTCGATGGATCTGCGTGGAAATAAGTTCAAGTTTCTCACTGGTCGAATCGTCGCCGTTCTTGCTTTTAAGCATTTGGACCAGGGAAGAGATCGATGCGAGTGGATTATTAACCTCATGTGCAACACCTGCTGCAAGCGTTCCCATAGCAGCTAGGCGTTCGGCTCGGGCGAGACGTTCGTTCAGCGTGCGAAGGTCTTCGATGTCTGCGGCCATCTTTCGGCTCATCTCGTTGAAGGAATCGGCAAGCAGCCCGATCTCGTCATTGCTTTTTCGAAGGTCGACCTCGGTCCCGTATTTACCGTTAGTCACCTGAACGGCGGCCAGGGTTATCTTCTGGAGCGGCCGGGAAATGCTCCTGACGATAAGAAGTACAAGCAAAAGATTGGGAACGAGGGCGGAGATAACGCTGAAAACGAGGTATCGACGCCAGGCTTCGGAGCTGGGTCCGTCGCGAAATGCCCACCAGACGATCGGCACCTGGAAAAGGAGAAAGCTTATGATGGCCACGGAGGCGATGCTTAGGGCGACCTTGTAGGTGATCGGGAAGAGGCGGAACTGATCGAGGGCGGTTTGCAGAGAGAAAAGCCGGAAATTGGATATCGCGTAGGCGTAAACGAGTACACCCGGCAGTACAAATATGGAGCTGAAGGGCAGTAGCGAATAGATTCCAAAGAAGGGGAATGCAAGGTTCGCGGCAGTCTTCAGTGCACCGGTAATCGCGAGGCCCCAAAGGATCGCTCCGATCTGTTGGGCCTTCTGGGTACCGGCGAACAGGCGGTATTTTCGCAATAGTTCGGCCGCACCATAAAAGAAGACGAAATAAACGTAGGCGACAAAAACGTAGGCAAGGGCGGAAAGCTCGATCGAGAACACCCCTTCGCGGAAAGAGACATCCTTCCAAAGAAATCCCAGGAAGGCTGCTGGAACAAGAACAAGCCCGGGAGCGAAAAGTATTGCGGCCTTGCGTTTCGGGGTGCGGGAGTTTTCCGGGAACACCCACGCGAAAACGGCGAGGGCATACTGCATCAATAGTGCGATCGAAAAGCTCCCGGTGGCCCACCATGCGGCCGCGACGTTACCGTCCAAGAAGTTCCAAAAGATAAGGTCCTTGACCGTCCACAATGCGAGGAAGGCTATGAACGCCGCGAAGGTCTGATTTGCCCGGCTTCTCGGTTCGGTGACAAAGACGTAGAAACCGAGGAGTACCAGCAGGAACAGCGCAAAGAGATGAAGCAGTACGAGCACTGCTAGAATCTTAATCCCGAATCGGCATTCGATAAAGAACCCAATCGCCACTAGTCGATCGGGCCCGTAAGTTCAGACCTGGGATAATTAGATTTCGTATTAGCCGACTTAAGGGTCACGCTGCCAGCCTGACGGTATTCGAATCAGGACGATGGCCTGCGGATCGAAAATCTTCGAGACGTTCCAATGCGTCGAAATCATCGAATGCTTCGAAAAAGCGGCCAAGTTGCGATATGGCTGACGCTGACAACTTTTCCTCGTCCTGGACGACAAGGCGAATAAGGTCGTCGGCGGTTCGAAGCTTGTGTGCTTTGAGCTTCGATAGGTTGTTCCGGAAAAGGCACGGGGTTCCGGTCGAGCCGTTTCCATTGCCGGAGATAGCGAATAGTTCGAATTGGCCGGAGCCGCGTAACTCGTCGTCGCTGAGTGAGGCGTGGAGAGCGGCGTAACGTTCCAAAATCTCGCGAACCTGTTTCCTTTTGTTCAAGGATGGATAAAGAGAAAGCAGGCCCTCGATTCGCGCTTCGAATTCGAGGTCATCACTGGTAAGTTGCGAGACGACTCGACGGCCAGTCTGGCCTCGTCGGGCGATCAGGCGGAACAGCAGGATGGGTAGCCAAAATAGAAACTGTGCCGCGACAGCACGGCACTGTGCCAAAAAGCTACGTCGGCGATGCAGGAAGTAGGCCCGCATCGCGAAAGCCGAGCCGACCGCGAGGTATGTAATGAAGATATCGGGAAGATTCACGCCTTAGAACCCGCAAACTCCATTCCAGGTTGATACGAAATGGTGTATCGATACGCGTTAGTGTATGAATGCAGTAATTCACTGCATTTCGAAGAATCCGGGAACAAATTCTGGACGAAGTTCGTTAAGTGAAATAACTGCAAAAGGCGAATTGGACGGCCCATTTCTTTGCAAAATGCAAAAGATGCTGAGTTTGCGGAGTTTACGCAAAAAATCCCTTGGGATTCGTTCTAGGTACGGCACGGTCTTTGCTGACTCAGAATTAGGAAATAATTCGCAGCAGTGAATTGATACACAATCAGTACAAAAGATCATGGGGGAAATGCAATAATGGATACCAAACCGAAGGTAAAGGTAATTAAGAAGGGCGAAATTCGTGAAAAGGCGAAGCCTGCCTATCAGGAGCAGAAGTCGAAACGTGTGGCGGCTCGGGAGATGGTAGCTAATGTCACGGGCTGGGTGAACGATTTCCAAAGCAGGAAGCGGGTCGAGACCAAAATGGCTATCGAACAGCTTTTCAGTACGCAACCGCGGCCTAGCGAAGGGTAGAGCGGAAGAACATTTAAAAGAAGAGGCGGCTGCTAAGGCAGCTGCCTCTTCTTTTGTCTGCAGGCGCCGGCACGCGCTAGGATTGCGATGTATGGAAATTCGCTTATACTCTGAACCGAACCCGTAGCTCTTCATTTTTTTATGACTCAAAGTAAGGTCGCTCTTATCACTGGGGCGAGCAGCGGTATCGGCCGCGCCGCCGCACAAATATTCGCAAAAAATGAGTTCACGGTCGTGGCTCTCGGCAGAAACGACGGCGAGTTAGCTAATTTACGCGATGAAACACGGGACGCCCCGGGGAAGTTGAAGACGTACCTCGCTGATGTTCTGGAACACTCTCAGATCGACAGGGTGATCTCCGAAACGATCGATCAGTTCGGTCGGCTTGACGTTCTTGTAAATGCGGCAGGGATCATTAAGAACGGAACGATCGAGAACACCACTCTAGACGATTGGGACAAGATGCTCAGTATCAATCTTCGCTCTGTTTTTTCGCTCATGCAGAAATGCGTGCCGCATCTCGAGCAGACCAAAGGAAATATCGTTAACGTGTCCAGCGTGACGGGGACAAGGGCATTCCCCGGCGTCCTGGCATATTGCGTTTCGAAGGCGGGAGTGGATCAGCTCACAAGATGTGCGGCGTTGGAGCTGGCGCCGAAGGGAATCAGGGTAAATGCGGTCAATCCAGGTGTAGTGGTTACCAATCTTCATAAGCGGGGCGGCATGAATGCTGAGGATTATGAGAAATTCATCGCTAACGCTGGAAATACCCACCCAATCGGCCGGGCCGGCAGGCCAGAGGAGGTGGCGGAACTCATCCACTTCCTCGCTTCCGACAAAGCAGGCTGGATAACGGGCGTGACCTATGCCATCGACGGAGGGCGGGCGGAAACCTGCGCTAGATAATTCCGCAATTTCGGGCATCGGGATTCGTCTCACCCACAGGCGAAACGTGAAACTCAGACTCTTACCAAGCTCATTC
>JAEZJR010000261.1 GCA_023415725.1 Acidobacteriota bacterium | reverse complement strand
GGGTTGGGATGGGATCGATACCGGTCTGCCGAGCGTTTTCGATTTCAAGCTGTGGCGAACGTCGCAGGAAGTTTTCACGGGCAAGAAGCCCGCTCGTGCGCTGCGAGATGTGTTGAAATACGACGGGCTTTACGCGAACATCAACAACATCACGGTTCTTGCAAACAACCACGACACCGACCGTTTCATGTCGCTGCCAGGGGCAACACTTGAAGGGGCGATGATGCACATGGCGTTTATCCTCTCTATGCGCGGCATCCCGCAGCTTTATTACGGTGAGGAAATTCCAACGAGCGGGGGACATGATCCAGACAATCGGAAAGATCTTCCGTGGGATGCAGCATTGAATTTCGCCGGCAACAACGGCATGTCGGGCCGGGTATCCGCCGAAGCACGTTTTTTTCGGTTCACCCGCAATTGGATAAAGTTACGGAAAGACGTCAAAGCTTTGCAAGAGGGCAGAACGGTCGATCTGTTCTACGACGATGATGCTTACGTGTTGGCGAGAGTATTCGAGCAGGGCACATCGATGCGCAACAGAAATAACAGTTACGCAGTGATAGCGTTCAACGTTTCAGGTGAGGAAAAACTGGTAACTCTTCCGAACACTGCGATCGGCGAATCGGAATATTTGGCGGGCATTTTGACGGACTCCAACAGACATAGATCGTATCCCGGTCAGCCGGATGCGAAGGTCACCACTAACGAGAAACGCGAACTGATCCTGAGGCTGCCGGCCAGGTCGGTAGCGATATACAGTACAGATCGGATCAACGTTACGGAAAACTGAAAATGAACTTCACCCGTGCCTCAGGAATCCTCCTTCACCCCACTTCGATACCGGGCGAGTACGGCATCGGCGATATGGGTACTCAGGCTTATGAATTCGTCGATTTCCTCGCCGAGGCGAGGCAGACGTACTGGCAGATATTGCCGCTCGGGCCCACGGGGTACGGCGATTCGCCTTATCAATGCTTCTCGGCGTTCGCGGGGAACACGCTTTTGATCTCGCCGGAGAAACTGGTCGAGGCCGGCCTGCTGGATGAGGGCGTTTTGAAAGACAAACCCAATTTCTCTGCGGATAGAGTCGATTTCGGCGGCGTTTACGATTGGAAGAACAAGATACTCCCCGAGGCATATAAAGCGTTCCACCAGACGACGAGTATCGACCTGCGAGGGAAGTTCGAAACGTTCAGCCAGGAGAACGGATGGTGGCTGGACGACTACGCGACTTACAAGGCGGTTAAGGCCGAGCAGGGACAGAAGCCCTGGTACGAGTGGGAAGACGCGCTAAAGCTTCGCGACCGCGAGGCGATCAAGCGCGAGTCTGAACGGCTTTACGAAAAGATCCAGGCGGAGAAGTTCTACCAGTTCCTCTTCTTCTCGCAGTGGTATGAGGTGAAAAAATACGCCAATAAGAAAGGGATAAAGATCATCGGTGACATCCCGATCTTCATTGCGCTGGATTCCTCGGACGTTTGGTGCAACCAGGACAAGTTCAAGCTGAATGAAGACGGTTCGCCGAAGGTGGTTGCGGGCGTACCGCCAGATTACTTTTCGAAGACGGGGCAGCTTTGGGGAAACCCGATCTATGACTGGGATTCGATGCAGAGAGACGGATTTCACTGGTGGATCGCCCGCGTGGCGTTCACGCTGCGGACCGTGGACGTCGTTCGTGTGGACCACTTCCGCGGTTTCGCGGCTGCGTGGGAGGTACCAGGCGGGGATGAGACCGCGGAGAATGGGCGATGGGTCGATGTGCCGGGCAAGGAGTTGTTTCTAGCGCTGAAACGCGCTCTTGGTGATCTGCCGGTCATAGCCGAAGACCTCGGCGTGATCACGCCGGATGTTGAAGAGCTCCGAGACGGGTTCGGATTCCCCGGGATGCGCATTTTACAGTTCGCATTCGGCGGCGATGCGAAGAACCACGACCTGCCGCACAACTACATCAAGAATTGTGTCGCATACACCGGCACGCACGACAACGACACCACCGTCGGCTGGTGGAATTCGCAGGCCGGTGCGGGTTCCACGCGCGACGCCGACGCCATCACGCGCGAACACGATTACTGCCTGAAATACCTCGACACCGACGGCAGCGAGATCCATTGGGATTTCATACGTGCCGTGTGGGGCAGCGTGGCGCACACCGCCATCGCTCCGTTGCAAGACATTCTCGGGATCGGTAACGAAGGCCGGATGAACCTGCCCGCATCGGATTCGGGTAACTGGTTCTGGCGTTACACGAAGGGCGCGTTGACACCGGAGATGATCGAACGATTAAAGGGACTCACTGAAACGTATGGGCGAGACAATAAATAGTTCCACCACAGATGAACACAGACGCACACCGCGAGTTTCCGAAAAATATCGGGATTCCGAATCATCAGTGTTCATCAGTATTCATCTGTGGGAAGAAACGATCTCAAGGCCTCTTCGCGTCTTCGGTTTGATCCTCCTGCTGACTTTCGGCGTATTCGCCCAAACTCCGACGGTCGAAAAGATGGACCCGCCGAGTTGGTGGGTGGGCAGCATCATCAATCCTGTGCGGATCCTCATTCGCGGTCAGAATCTCAGAGGTGCGCGAATAGAATCAGCAGCACCGGGCATTACAGCCTCGAACTTTGAGACGAGCGCGAACGGTCATTACCTGTTCGCGGACATCCGCATCGCGGAGAACATAAAGGTCGGAGATTACGATCTTCGTGTTGTGACGCCCACCGGGGCGGTAACGACGAAATTCGGGATCTTCCAGCCGCAGCCGAGGTTGGGGAATTACAACGGGTTTCTGCCGGACGACGTGATCTATTTCGTCTTTACAGACCGCTTCGCGGATGGTGATCTGGCGAATAATGATCCTGCGAAATCGAAGGGCCTTTACGACCGCAAGAAGGGACGGCATTACCACGGCGGAGATCTGCAGGGGGTAATCGACAAACTGCCGTACATAAAATCGCTTGGGGCGACGGCGATCTGGACGACGCCGGTTTACGACAATGCCGACCGCGAAGACACGCTCGAAACGTACCCGCCGGAGATGCCGACGACGACCGGTTTCCACGGTTACGGAGCGGTGGATTTCTACGGCGTCGACGAGCATCTCGGCGATATGCGGAAGCTGAAGGAATTCGTCCAGAAGGCACATCAGGCAGGATTCGTAGTACTGCAGGACCAGGTGGTCAACCACACGGGCCCCTATCACGTCTGGGCGAACGACCCGCCGACGCCGAATTGGTTCAACGGCACGGTGCAGAGTCACCTTTCTAACAACTGGCAGAAATGGACCACGATGAACCCGCGTGCGACCTACCAAACGCAGCGGCGCAACATTGATGGATGGTTCATCGATATCCTGCCGGACCTGAACCAGAACAACCCTGAGGTCGAGAAATATCTCATCCAACATTCACTTTGGTGGATAGCTCAGGTTGGGTTCGACGCGATCAGGATGGATACGCTCCCGCACGTGCCGCGTTCCTTCTGGACGAAATGGGGAGCGGCCGTGCACAAGGAATTCCCCAAAGTGAACATCCTCGGCGAGCTTTTCGACGGCGACGCCGCTTTGCTCTCTTATTTCCAAAAGGGCCGACGCGGGCACGACGGCATCGATCCGGAGATCGACACTCTCTACGATTTTGCCCTCTTTTACGCGATCAGGGATGCGTTCGCTAAGGGCGAAAACATCCGCAAGGTCTCGCAGGTCTTCGCGAAGGACTGGCTCTATCCGAAACCGAGCGTTCTCGTCTCATTCGTGGGCGTACACGACATGGAGCGGTTCATGAATGAGAAGGGCTCGACGATCGAGGGGCTTAAGCTCGCGCAGACACTGATAATGACCTCGCGCGGGACGCCGCTGCTCTATTACGGCGATGAGATCGCGATGCCGGGCGGACCCGATCCGGATAACCGACGCGATTTCCCTGGCGGATTTCCAGGAGATCCGCGTAACGCCTTCACCGCTCAAGGGCGGACTGCGCGGGAAAACGACGTATTCAACCATTTAGCGAAGCTCGGCGAGATCCGCAAGCTGCATGAACCGCTCCGCCGCGGACGCTCGCTCGACCTCGTCGATGAAGAGCAGCAATTCGCCTATGCTCGGCTGACCGATAAAGCCGCCGTGATCGTGGTATTCAACAACGACAAGAAGGCGGCCGAGGTCAACTTCGATATCTCGTTCATCAGCAAACAAATACCAGTTAATGCAACCCTAGTCGATGCTCTTGGAAAATTGCCGGACGTAAAGCTTGCTGATGGGAAATTCAGCGCGACAATTCCGGCCCGTTCGGCGGGAATTTTTCGACGCGAGATCGTCATCACGCCTTAGTACAAAATAGTCATGAATGACTCAGAAATGCGGACAGGAATGTCCGCGTTCCACGGAATATGGAAAACAAACCACGACTGACGTTCTGGCAGATCTGGAACATGAGTTTCGGGTTTTTGGGTATTCAGATCGGGTTCGGGCTGCAGCAGGCGAACATGTCCCCCATCTATAAGTACCTGGGTGCGGAGGAAAGCAAGCTGCCGTATCTGTGGCTGGCGGCACCGGTGACCGGGTTACTGATCCAGCCGATCATCGGGGCGATGTCGGACCGCACGTGGAACCAACTCGGTCGGCGGCGGCCGTACTTCCTGGCCGGAGCGATTTCCGCAAGCGTTTGCCTTTTCCTGATGCCGTTCTCGACTGCCGTGTGGATGGCGGCACTATTACTGTGGCTGCTCGATTTCAGCATCAACACGAGCATGGAGCCCTTCCGTGCCTTCGTCGGCGACAAACTACCTGAAGAGCAGCGGACAACCGGTTTCGTGACGCAGTCGTTCTTCATCGGCATCGGCCAAACTCTCGCCAATGCAGCGCCATTCATACTGGCGAGCCTGGGCGTGGTCGGGGTGATGTCGAGCGGCATCCCACACGCCACGCTTTACGCCTTTATGATCGGTGCGGTCTGTTTCCTCCTTGCCGTTCTGTGGACGGTCTTGACCACAAAGGAATACCCGCCGGAGAATCTAGAAGAGTTCCGCCGCAAGCAAGCTGAGGGCAACTTGATCGGCGGCGTATTCAAGGAGATCGTCGACGCACTCAAAGACATGCCGACCACGATGAAGCAGCTTGCCATTGTGCAATTCTTCACATGGTTCGCGTTGATGTGCATGTGGCAGTTCTACGGTCTCACCGTCGCCCGCCACGTCTTCCTCGCACCCGACGAACACTCGCCGCTTTTTGCCGCGGGCACTGAGTGGGGCGGGCTGTCGTTCTCGGTCTACAACGTGGTCTGTTTCCTCTTCGCGTTCCTCATACCACCACTGGCTAACGCTACGAGCCGTAAGGCCGTGTACGCGATCTGCCTCGCGCTCGGCGGGCTCGGGCTGATCTCTACGATGTTCGCGACGGATAAGTACTTTTTGTGGGTCGGAATGGCCGGCGTCGGTATCGCTTGGGCGGCTATCCTCTCGATGCCTTACGTGATCCTCGCGGGTGCGATCCGCCCGGAACGTATGGGCGTTTATATGGGTGTATTCAACCTTTTCATCGTCATACCGCAGATCGTAATGTCGCTAATAGTCCCGCAGATCTACGAGAACGTACTGGGCGGCGACCCGCTGAATGTCGTCTTGCTTGGCGGTGCGTCGCTGATCGTCGCGGCGCTCTGCGTATTTATTGTGAAAGACGTCGGAGCGAGCAAACTTACCGAAGCGGGCGGGCAATGAATTGATCGAACCGAGGATGCGCAGAGACGCGGAGGGCCTTGAGAAATGATTCGAATAAATAGGAAGGCATTTGGGTCAGTGATGAGAAGCCTCCGAATAAACTCTCTGTTCCTCTGCGCCTCTGCGGTTCTATTGACCGCGGCTGTTTTCGCTCAACAACCGGCAAGGGACTTTTCGAAGGAGAACGCTCGCCCGTCGCAGGACTGGATCAGGGAAGCGGTAATTTATGAGATCTTCCCGCGACAGTATTCGGCGGCCGGTGATCTCAACGGTATCACGAGGGATCTCGATAGATTGAAAACGCTCGGGTTGGATGTGCTTTGGCTGATGCCGATACATCCGATCGGTCAAGCGAAGAAGAAGGGGACGGTCGGGTCGCCGTATGCTGTGAGGGATTATTACGCGATCAACCCCGATTACGGCACGGCGGCAGATCTGAAACGGCTTGTCGCCGAGGCACACCGGCGGGGGATGAAGGTGATCATCGACATCGTCGCGAACCACACATCGTGGGACAGCGTGATGATGAAGACGCCGGCCTTCTACACGCGGAATGCGCAAGGGCAGATCGTGCCGCCCGTGCCGGACTGGGCGGATGTGGCGGATCTAAACTACGACAACCCGGAGCTTCGCAAGTACATGATCGACGTGCTGAAGTACTGGGTGCGTGAGTACGATCTCGACGGCTACCGGTGCGATGTGGCGGGGTTCGTGCCGACGGAGTTTTGGGAGACGGCACGTGCCGAGGTGGACAAGATCAAGCCCGACACGATCTGGCTTGCCGAATGGGAATCGCCCGACCTGATGGTGAAGGCGTTCAACCTCGATTACTCGTGGGCGATACATTCGGCACTCGACAAGGTGCTGTACGGACAGTTGCCTGCGTCGGAGATTCGCAGGGTTTGGGAAGAGCAAGCCGCAAAGTACCCGAAAGGAAGCTTGCGGATGCGTTTTTCCGACAACCACGACGAACGCCGGGCGATAGCACGTTTCGGCGAGCGAGGGGCTCTGGCCGCACAGGCTTTAGCGTTCACGCTCGATGGCGTACCGATGCTTTACAACGGGATGGAGGCTGGTGATACCACCGAATCCGGCGCTCCTGCACTCTTCGAAAAACTCCCGATATTCTGGCAGTTCGCCGAGCGGCGGCAGGAATTCCCGAAATTCTATTCCGGCATGATCGCTTTGCGAAAGGGCTCATTCGCACTTCGCCGCGGCGATCTCACGTGGGTCCGCAATTCCGACGAATCTAGCGTTCTCACCTTCACACGCCGGGCAGGAAATGAGGAAGTCCTCGTGGCGATAAACATGACCGGCTCGCCGCTTTTCGTGAGCGTAGATGCGGGCGGAACATTCGAAGAGATCACGCCGAATCTGCCGAACCGAGCCGCCACGATCCCGACCATCGGTCTCGACGCGTGGGGTTACAGGATCTTCAGACGAAAATGAAGTTATAATTCCCGGCAATATGAAAAGCCTGATATTGATCCTGTTCGCTGCTTTCTTCTACGCCTGCGAAAGCGGGACTTCCGGCACCTCACAAGCTGGCCCACCACGGTCGCAACCCGCCGAAACCGCCGACGCATCGCGTAAAGCACCGGAAGCGCCGACGCCGAGCACTCACACCGGCGGCCAGCCAAGGACGGTTCGCGAT
>JAEZJR010000251.1 GCA_023415725.1 Acidobacteriota bacterium | reverse complement strand
TCCAAGGTTTACTTCAGCGGTGTGTACGGCGGCACGCTGGCCCCGTGGTCGAGCTACGTCTTTTACCTCAACCCCGGTTCGACGAAAGTGTACGGCCGTGCGGATTTCACCGACGGCACCTACCGGTTCTGGACGATGAACTACGACTGCGGCGGCGGCTCTCGTTTCTTGTTCAGCATGGCTCCCTAGTCTTCTAGGCTGCGGCCGAAGCGCTGTCCTGCCGATCGCTGAACATGTGCCGGAGGTGAGTTCTCGCCTCCGGCACTATCCGATCCAGATCCCGCACACCGACCCGCCTTCACCTTCGAACGCTGCACAAAAGTCTGTGTAACGTTTCTCTTCTTTAAGGCACACGAGAGTGGGAGCGCTTCGCGAAAGCGTTCGATCAGGAGTCGAGAAAGGAGAGGACTATGAAGAGCTTGCTTGTCGGATTCATGTTGTTTGCCGAAGCTTTGCTGATCGTCGGTGTGCTGATCCTGGTTTTACCGATGCTCCTACAACTGTTGCTCGTCGCCGCCGCGTGCGGATAAAGATCGTAACTCAATTCCACCGGGGAGAATGATGATGTTGAGATCGCTTGTTCTGGTTTTCGTTTTGGCCGCCGCATTCGCGGTTCAAGGGCAGCAAAAAATTCGTGTCGATTCGGTCGAGCCTGACAAGACCGTTATCTATTTACCCTGTGCCCCCGGGTGGGGAGCGGGGGAAGCAAAATGCAATGAGTCGCCGGTGATCCGCGTCCGGGTGAAGCTTTCGGGCGATGGTGCGGGAAGCGCGAAATTGGCGACCCTGGTCACGGGCGGGCGCGTCGTCTCGACAGAAAACGGTGAGATCCGCTGGGATCTGTCCGGAGTCTATCCTGGGACATACACGATAACGGTGAGTGCGGAGGATCGCGACGGGCGCCTCGGTGAAGGCAAGACCGCTTCCGTCTCCGTTGAGCGATGCCCCCGATGCGAGAGCGGGGACGTGTGCTACACCGCAAAGTTGATAGCTCCTGAGGGACTAGTGCAGGCAGGCCAAAGCTTCAGCGTCGATGCGGAAGTTCCCGGTGCAAAAGAGGAACTCACGTACAACTGGACGGTCACAGCCGGCACGATCATTTCGGGGCAGGGGACACCATCCATTTCTATCGACACGACCGGGTTACCGGGCGGAAGCTCGGTCTCGATCACGCTGGAACTTGGAGTTCCGCCCGGCTTGCCCGGCTGCCCGACGACGTTCACGGAAACGGTAGGGATCGCGCCCGAACCCAAGCCGGTCTTGACCGATGAGTTCTCCACCACGGTCACGTGCGAAGACGGAAACGCCCGGCTCGATTCGTTCTTCGCGGAGTTGGCCAATAACCCGAGCGACCACGGCGTGATCGTGATCTACGATTCGCCGAAGTCAGCTCGATCCGCATGGCGTCGCGAGCAGCTGATCAGGAATTTCGTGCGGTTTCGCCGGTTCGATCTTTCACGGGTCACGTTCATCCGAGGGGCTGCCCGCGAAAACGCGGTGACGCAATTTTGGCGAGTCCCGCCCGGCGCGACCGAACCGGAAGTCGAGCGCGCGGAGGCGGCAACGTCGCAACCCACCCGTCCACCAAATAAGCCTTACCTTTACGCGACCGAATACATGGACGGGCTGCCGGAATGCGAGGTGCCCATGTACGACCTCGAAGCGTACGCCGCGGTGCTCAACACCGAACCGCGTTCCCGCGGGCGGATCGTGATCAGCCAACCGTCAAGGGCGG
Source organism: Acidobacteriota bacterium (assembly GCA_023415725.1). GTDB lineage: Bacteria > Acidobacteriota > Blastocatellia > Pyrinomonadales > Pyrinomonadaceae > OLB17. Next base: position 3,095 of record JAEZJR010000251.1, on the reverse strand, counting down.
CGTTCGCCGCAAAACAACGCGAGATCGCCGCCGAACTCGCCGGTCACGGCGTCGCCAAAACCCGCCTCACCTTCGTCTACAAATATGTCCGTCCTAGCCACGCACTCGAAACCACCGAACTGTGGGTCGTGCCGCCGACCGCAGCGAAAACGAACCAAAAGCAATAGCCCCAGCTCCAACGAGCTATCCTCGCGGCCTCTTTCAAATACTCGGGCAATTCTGCCCGGGTATTTTTTTGCGGCCCTTGTTAATGACCCGCCCTTCGTACACGTTATATTTGTGGACAGAATCACCTGACCGAAGACCGTTGACCGGGCCATTTCCCATAGAGATGGTTGAGTTGGCGGGTTTTCGTTGTATATTTGGCTAACTCTCGTAAATAGAAACTGATCATCCGGCCGTCTGACGGGAAAGTGCTCCCGTTGATGGCCCGCACCCTTGGAGGTTTACCGCAAATGAAGAGATCGATGTCGCTGATGTTGTTTTTCGTGCTTTCGGGCGTTCCGGCCGGGGCTTTGTATGCGCAGAATGTTAATTCCAGCCAACAGGCGTCGGCTGAGGCGAAGAAATCTGACGACTCAGCCCGATTCATCAAGCCGGGCTCGAATCTCGTCGTCGAGGGGATCCCGCCGATCCCGGCGGAGATCGCCGAGGTGACGAAGAAGTACACCGAGGCAATTCCGGTCGGCGGCGGCAGTTGGCATCCCGTCCGCCGCGAGATGCTGGTGAGCAAACGCGTCGGCAACGTCGGGCAGGTGCATTTGCTGTCGGGTCCGTTGGGCACGCCGAAGCAGCTCACAAACTTCCCCGATCCCGTGGGCGGCGGTTCTTGGCAGCCGAAGAAGGGCGAGTATTTCGTCTTCTCCAAGGCGACGGGCGGCAACGAGGTGAGCCAGCTTTTCCGATACGATGTTACGACGGGCGCAGTGACGCCGCTGACGATGGACCCGAAGAAACGCATCGGCGGCGGACCGTGGTCGAACGCCGGCGACCGGATGGTTTACTCGGCGGTCGCGGTGGGCGCGGCGACCGCGGACGGCTTCAAGACGGAGTTCTACACGATCGACCCGGCGGATCCCGCATCGGCGAAGCCGCTGGCGGCCTTCGACGGCGTAGGCTGGAGCGTCTTCGAGTGGGCACCGGACGACAAGAAGCTGCTCGTCGGGCACTACGTTTCGGCCAACGAGAGCTACCTTTACCTCTACGACATCGCGACGGGCGAGCGGACTGAGCTTACACCGAAGGAGGGCGACGTTAAGGTCTCGTACGGCGGAGCACGGTTCACCGCCGACGGGAAGGGGATCTACCTGACGACGGACAAGGGCTCCGAATTTCAGCGGCTCTCTCACATGGACCTCGGCACCCGCAAGCTGACGCCGATCACGTCGCACATCAATTGGGACATCGAGGCTTTTTCGATGTCGGAAGACAAGAAGTTGCTCGCCTTCATCGCCAACGAGAACGGCATCGGGAAGCTGCACGTGCTCGACACGGCGAACAACAAAGAGATCAAATTGCCGAAGCTGCCCGACGGCATGCTGGGCGGGATCGGGTGGCACCCGTCGACCAACGAGCTGCGGTTGAACATGACCTCGTACCGCACGCTCAATGACGTTTACTCGCTCGATCTGAAAACCGGCAAGCTGACCCATTGGGCCAAGACGGACCTGAACGGCTACCCGACCGAGGGGCTTCGCGAGCCTGAGCTGATCAAATGGAAGAGCTTCGACGGTCTCGAGATTTCAGGTTTCCTCTATCGCCCGCCGGCGAGCTTCAAGGGGAAACGCCCGGTGGTGATCAACATCCACGGCGGGCCCGAAGGGCAATCGACGCCCGGGCCGCTGGGCCGCGGCTCTTACTACATCAACGACCTCGGCGTCGCGGTGATCTACCCCAACGTGCGCGGGTCGAGCGGTTTCGGAAAGACCTTCCTCGCGCTCGACAACGGCAATAAGCGTGAGGATTCGGTCAAGGACATCGGTGCCCTGCTCGATTGGATCGCCAAACAGCCCGACCTCGATAAAGACCGCGTGATGATCACCGGCGGCAGCTACGGCGGCTACATGACGCTCGCGGTGGCGACCAACTACAATGACCGCATCTGCTGCAGCGTGGATATCGTCGGCATCTCGAACTTCAACACGTTCCTGAAGAACACCGAGGCCTACCGACGCGACCTTCGCCGGGCCGAATACGGCGACGAGCGCGACACGAAGATGGCCGAGTTCTTCGAAAAGATCTCGCCGCTCAACAACGCCGGCAAGATCACCAAACCGCTCTTCGTCGTACAGGGCAAGAACGACCCCCGCGTCCCCTACACCGAGGCCGAACAGATCGTCGCCGCCGCCCGAAAGAACAACACCCCCGTGTGGTTCCTAATGGCCAACGACGAAGGCCACGGCTTCGGCAAAAAGAACAACGTCGACTACCAATACTACGCAACGATCCTGTTCATCAGAGAGCATTTGCTGAAGTAGGCATCGATCATGACCAAGCAAGAGAAAAGCCGGCCTCGCAGCCGGCTTTTCTACGCAAATGTTCGGGTTTGGAAGAGGGAATCTCTTTTCAAGAAAGTTAGCAAATCTGATTTGCATATCCGGCCGGGTGTGGTATTTTCTTTCCACGTTTCTCAAATCGTAAAAAATACAAGATTTTGATTTTGGTCAGGGGTAGAAGCCTGTCCTGTACTCGTAACTCCCCCGGGTTCAGCTGTCATTTCTGTCCAAGAAATTCGCCCCCTCGACCGTAAGGAATAGGAGAACTCACTATGCGTCGTATTGCCCTCTGGGCATTGCCGGCACTGCTGTTGCTGTGTGCGGTATTTGCTTTCGATCGAATTTCCACCACTTCACAGGCTCAAACCGGAAATGGCCGGCAAAAGCCTAAGAAAATCCAGCCCGGCCAAGGTAAAAAGATGGCCGAAGATAAAGCCGGGATGCAAAGGCTAAAGGCCAGGACGAACGGCAGGGCCGAGGTCAAGGTCAATAACGGAACGGGTTCGGCCCGCTTCATCAACTTCGCCGGCGGCAGGCGCGGTGAGCTTTCCGATCTGGGAAGGTCCGCGAACGCGACGGAAAAATCGAAACGATTCTTCA
>JAEZJR010000159.1 GCA_023415725.1 Acidobacteriota bacterium | reverse complement strand
CTCTCATTTACCCGTAAACGCGAAATTCGTACTATTCATCGTAGTCATGATCGCTTCCTTTCCCCGAGACAACCGGATTTAATAAACTATTCAAATATGTCCTTCAAGCCCGTACTCGTCCTCGCTCTTTTGGTCGCTACATTCTCCGGTATCTCGGCACAGGTGCAGCCGACCCCGACGCCGCGCACGTCGCCCAACGCTTCGCCATCTCCGGCAGCTACACCGTCTGTCACGCCGCTGCCCCAACAGACGATCTTCGATCTGCAGGCGAAGCTTCGCCAGAGCCTGCAGCGGCCAGAAGTGCGGCGGGGAATGGTCGGCGTGAAGGTCATCTCGATGGCGACGGGCAAGGTCATTTTCGAGGAAAACGCGGAGAAGTACTTCATGCCTGCGTCCAACATGAAGAACTTCACGGTAGCGGCCGCGCTCGATCGCTTCGGGCCGGATTATCGCATCGTGACGAGCATCTACGCCTCGGCTGCGCCTGACGCCGACGGCACGATCAGCGGTGACCTGCGGATCTTCGGCCGCGGCGACGTTTCGATATCCGACCGTTTCAACGGAGGCGACCCAAGCAAGAGCCTCGATACGATCGTCGAAAAGATCGCTTCGCTCGGCGTGAAACGTATCACCGGCGGCATCGTCGCGGATGACAGTTACTTCCGCGGCTTCCCGATCCCATCGAGCTGGGAATGGGACGACCTGCAGTGGTCCTACGGCGCCGAGGTTTCCGCACTCCCATTGAACGACAGCGTCGTCACGCTCAGCGTCCGCCCCGGGCCAGCGGGCCAACCCTGCACGGCTCAGACTAAACCGTATAACGTCGTCATCCGCATCATTAATACCTGCACGACCGGCCCGGCCGGCAGCCGTCGGACTTTAGGCATTCACAAACGACTCGACCAGAACCTCCTGGAAATTACCGGCTCGCTGCCCGCCAACGACAGCGGGTTCAACGGTCAGGTTGCCGTTTCCCGCCCTGCTGAACTCTTCGCCGATATTCTGCGCCAGAAACTCATCGAGAAAGGTATCACCGTTACCGGAGGCCATCGCTACGAACGCCGCACGGACGGGTCGCTCCCGGTCGGCGTCGAGATCGGTCGCATCGAATCCGCACCGATGTCAGTCATCGCGGCTCAAACGATGAAGCCGAGCCAGAACATGTATACCGAAACGCTGCTCTGGACCCTCGGCGAACAAGAACGCAACGCGAACCCCGCGCCGGGCGGCGGCACCACTCCCGTATCCAGCGCCACGAGCGCGGAGCTTGGTGTTTCTGCGGTCAAGAAGTTCCTCACCGGGATCGGAGTCGCGCCTGACGGGATCATCCAGTACGACGGAAGCGGCCTCTCGCGCCACAACTTGATCACGCCCAGCGCGGTCGTGCAGCTATACAACTACATGGGCAAGAGTCGCTACGCACAGGCTTGGCGCGATTCGCTCACCATCGGCGGTGTCGACGGCACGCTTCGCAACCGTTTCCGCGGCACCCGTGCACAAGGCAATGTCCGCGGCAAGACCGGAACGATCGATCAGGTGTCCGCTCTCTCGGGCTACGTCCGCACGGCGGCCGGCGAGGAACTCGCTTTCTCTATGGTCGTCAACGGCATCCCCGAAACATCCATTCGCACCTCCGTCCTGGACGAAATGGCCATCGCCCTTGCTAACTTCACTGGACGTGTGGACCAATAGGTGCCAGTCAATTTGACTCTTGCCTAAATTGAACAAAACAGGCATACTTCCCTTGTTTTTGCTCTCGTTACAGCATCCCGGCGGATGCTGACCTGTCCGGTTAATACGCAAGAAGCGGCGCGTTTCGGTTCGGTGCCAGAGAGATCGGATATTGGTTTAGAAGCTGGATCTTTTTTGGTCAGGGAGCGCCGCTTACGATGGGATATCGATTTCCGAGTTGGAACGTTCCATTCCGTACCTGCCGCCCTCGCTTCTTTCAGATCGATTCAAAGGAAAATGAGTACGAAACTTTACGTAGGAAACTTGTCCTTCCGCGTCACCAGCGAGGACCTTCATGAGCATTTTGCAGCAGCCGGTGAGGTGAACTCGGCAAACGTCGTCATGGACCGCGAAACGGGGCGCTCGCGCGGCTTCGGCTTCGTCGAGATGGCGAGCGAGGATGCGGCGAACAACGCGATCGCCCAGTTCAACGGGCAGGAGTACGACGGTCGTAACATGGTCGTCAACGAAGCCCGTCCCCGCGAAGAAGGCGGCGGTGGGCGGGGCCGTGGAGGCTACGGCGGCGGAGGTGGCGGCCGCGGCGGTTATGGCGGCGGTGGCGGCGGACGCTGGTAAAGCTTTCCCTACGACAATTCAAAACAGAAAAGAGCGGCCGTGACCGCTCTTTTCTCTTTGACACATGAAGGCCTCGTGAACGCCATTATCAGCGAAGCACCTCAAGGATCTTTTCGTGGATGCCGCCGAAACCGCCGTTGGACATTATCGCGACGACGTCGCCTTCGGAGAGTTCCGGGGCGAGGTGCTCGACAATGGCGTCGGCGTCAGGGAACGAGTGGGCGGGTTTGCCCTGAAGATGGATGTCCTGGACGAGTTCATCGACGTCGAGCACCTTGCCAAGTTCGCTCGCCTTCGAGGTGTTATAGACGCCGGCGATGATGACGTAGTCGGCATAGGAGAACGCCTTCGAATAAGGTTCCTGGAAGACCGCCAATCGCGATGACCACGAACGCGGCTCGAAGACGGCTATCAACCGCCGCCCTTCATACTTCATCCGTAGTGCCTTGAGGGTTTCCTCGACGGCCGTCGGATGATGGGCGAAGTCGTCGATCACGGTCACGCCGCTTTCGATCCCACGCACTTCCATCCGCCGCTTCACGCTCTTGAACGTGTCGAACGCCTCCTGGATCTTTTCCTTCGGGATGCCCCAGGCGTCTGCCGCGATGATCACGGCGAGGCAGTTCCTGACGTTGAATTCCCCGATCAGGTGCGTTTCGAATTCGCCCCACGAATGCCCGTCGCGGAACACAGTAAAACGTGTCCTGTCACCCGTAAAATCGATGTACCGGGCCTGCCACTTCGCGTCGTCCGAAAGCCCGAAGGTTTCGACCGTGGTAAAGAGCTTCCCGTCCATTTCCTCGAGCACTTCCCTCACAACCGGTGAATCGACGCCGCAGATCAGACGGCCGTTTCCGGGCACAAGGTTCATCAGGCGCGAGAACTGGAATTTGATCTCCTGCAGGTCGCGGTAGATGTCCGCGTGATCGAACTCGATATTGTTGACGATCGCGATCTCCGGCAAATAGTGCATGAACTTCGGCTTCTTGTCGAAGTAAGCGGTGTCGTACTCGTCCCCCTCGATGACAAAATGGTCACCTTGCGTTACGCGAAAGCTCGCCCCAAAGTTTTGCACGATTCCGCCGACCAGGAATGACGGGTTGAGTCCGCCTACCTCGCAAACCCACGCTGCGATGCTTGTTGTCGTCGTCTTTCCATGCGTCCCTGCGATCACCAGCGACCGCCGCCCGCGAATGAAAAGCTCTTTAACGATCTCCGCCTGCGAGCGATACATCAACTTGCGGTTCAACACCTCCTCGAGTTCCGGATTCCCCCGGCTGATCGCATTGCCCACGACCGTCACATCCGCCCCGATGTCCGCATTCTCCGCTCGGTAGCCGTTGAGGATCTCTATCCCCAAGGCCTCTAGCTGGGTCGACATCGGCGGGTAAACGTTCTGATCAGATCCCGTAACCTTGAACCCGCTTGCCTGAAGCATCCCGGCGAGGCTCGCCATCGCCGTGCCGCAAATTCCGATGAGGTGATAGTGTTTTCCCATGTCTCGAACTAAAGGCAGATTCTACTTTAGAGGCCCCAGCCAGGTGAAATAGCCGTCACCAAATTTATCTATCGTTCATCTAAGTTGTCGTAGAATCGCATTATGAGGGTGTTACTCGTCGAAGACGATGTAAGGATCGCGTCGTTCATCTCAAAAGGATTGCGTGAAAATGCCTACGCCGTGGACACCGCTACAGACGGTGACGAAGCTTCCTACATGGCGTCGATCACCCCGTACGATCTCTTCATTCTGGACGTCAACCTGCCGCGGAAAGACGGATTCGCGGTGTGTTCGGAACTCCGGGGAAACGGCAATGTGAAGCCGATTCTAATGCTCACGGCTCGTGACGGGGTCGATGATCGAGTATCCGGGCTCGATAACGGCGCCGACGATTACCTCGTAAAGCCGTTCGAATTTCGGGAACTCGTTGCCCGTGTCAGAGCGCTGCTTAGAAGAAGCAGCGACCTCCGGGGAATAAAGATCAGCATTGCAGATCTTATCGTAGATACTACAGCCCAAAACGCATGGCGGGCCGGAAAGAAGATAGATCTGACCACAAAGGAATACGCATTGCTTGAATTCCTGGCCGTCAATAAAGGACGCGTTGTCGGTCGCGAGGAGATCTCGGAGCATGTGTGGAATGAGAATTTCGATCCGTTCTCAAATTCCATCGAAGTTTATATCAAGCGGCTAAGACGAAAGCTTGACGACGGTCACACCCCGCAACTCATCCATACCCGCCGCGGAGCCGGGTATATCCTGACCGATGATGATTAGCTCTATTCGGGCAAAACTGACGCTTTGGTACATTTGTATTCTTGGTCTCGTCTTCGCCGCCTTCGCCGTTGCGACCTACACGATCTATCTCCGCGTACTCCAGGACGAGATCCATACGAACATAGAGGAAATGGCCTCGAATTTTGCCAGGACCGTCCACCAACTCCAACTCGAACGTCCCCCCAATTCGAATGCCGAGGCCCTAATAGACGAAGCTCTGGACGAATATAATTTCCGGGATTACCATTTTGCGGTCTACGACCGTGCCGGGAATTTCATAGGCAGAACAGGCGACGTGGAGCTCCCCGATCGGATCGCCTCAGATGCGGCTGACGGCAAGTTCATCCAATACGGAAGTGCGGATCCTCCGTATTTGGTCCTCGAGAGGGATTTCACACTTCGTGGGGATCGACTGCGGTTGTTCGTAATGTATTCCCTGGCGGACCAAATCGCCGTCGAAACACGTATCACGAACATTTTCCTGATACTCGCTCCCATACTGCTGCTTACCGCGGGCCTGGTCGGCTACCTGCTAGCCAGGCAGAGCCTGAAGCCGATCGCGGTCATGGGGGAACGTGCGAAGCAGATCGGAGCTAAGAACCTGCACGAAAGGCTTCCCGTGACGAATGCCAATGACGAGATCGGCGGGTTGGCGACGCTGTTCAACCAGCTGCTTGACAGGTTGGATCAGGAATTTGAACGGCAAAGACGGTTCATGGCTGATGCTTCGCACGAGTTGCGTACCCCGCTGGCGATCGTCCGCGGCGAATCGGAAGTTGCCCTGTTGAAGGAAGGACGCTCGGGGGAGGAGTATCGAGAATCGCTCCGTATAGTCAACGACGAGGGGAAACGCCTTTCGAAGATCGTCGAAGATCTGTTCACCCTCGCCCGCATCGATTCTTCGAACATCAAAGCAAGCTTTCGTGAAGTCTACCTCGATGAGGTTCTGGAAGATCTGGTCGTCAAAATAAGGACGCTGGCGGATAAACGTAACGTTACAGTCAGTTATACCGGTGAGGAAATGCCAATAAGAGGCGATGAGACGT
>JAEZJR010000151.1 GCA_023415725.1 Acidobacteriota bacterium | reverse complement strand
CTCGGGCGTGCGCCCCGCCATCAACGTGGGTAACTCGGTTTCCCGCGTGGGTGGTTCGGCTCAGATCAAGGCGATGAAGGCGGTCGCAGGTACGCTTCGTATCGACCTCGCCCAGTTCCGCGAGCTCGCCGCGTTCGCACAGTTCGGCTCCGACCTGGATAAATCGACTCAGTCGCAGCTCGAACGCGGTCGCCGGCTCACCGAGATCCTGAAGCAGGGCCAGTACCAGCCGATGGAGGTCGAAAAGCAGATCACGATCATCTGGACGGTGACGAACGGCCTCGCCGACGACATCGCGGTCGAGGACCTGAAAGATTTCGAGGCCGGCCTGCTCGATTTCATCGAGAACTCGCACCCGGGTATCTTCAACACGATCCGGGAAACCAAGAACCTCAGCGACGATCTGAAAACGCAGATGCGCCAGGCGGTCGAGGATTTCAAGGCGACCAAGTTCAAAAAGGGCGAAGCAGCCGCCGCGGGAGCATAAACAGTGACGAGTGACGAGTGGCTGGTAATGGATAGAATCCGTGCTGGTCACTCGACACTCTTCGCTTGTCACTAAGTTATGGCAAGTTTGCTAGACATGCGCCGACGCATTAAGTCGGTCAAAAACACGCAGCAGATCACCAAGGCGATGAAGATGGTGGCCGCCGCGAAATTGAAGCGTGCGCAGGACCGCGTTACCGCGGCGAGGCCTTACGCTCAGAAAATGACGGAAGTGCTCGGCGGCCTCAGTGCGAAGGTTGCGGATGAATTCTCACATCCGCTGCTCGATGCTCGCGGCGACGAAAAGTACCTCATCGTGCTCGTTTCGGCTGATAAGGGCCTCGCTGGCGGGTTCAACGCCAACGTGACCAAGGCGACCCAGGCTTTCATCACCCAAAACCAAGGCAAGACCATCGAGATGATCGCCGTCGGACGCAAAGGCCGCGATTTCTTCAAGCGGCGCGGAGCCGACATCACGGGCGAATACATCGGCCTCACGGGCCGCGGTACGGCGAATCACACCGACGCCGTCGAGGTCTCGAACGAGATCATCAAACGCTTCACCGAAGACGAAAGCATCGACAAGGTGTTCCTTGTCTTCACCGAATTCCGCACGGTTCTTTCGCAGAAGCCTGTGGTTGAGCAGATCCTGCCGATCCCGCGCGTCGAATCCGCCGAGGGCGGTGAAACGGGCCCTCAAGCCGAGTACATCTACGAACAGCCTGTGGCAGATATCTTTGGCCGCCTCTTGCCCAAGCAGGTCGAGACGCAGGTCTACCGTGCGCTGCTGGAATCCGTGGCGTCAGAGCAGGGTTCACGTATGACCGCGATGGATTCCGCCTCGAAGAACGCCGGGGAACTCATCGACAACCTGACTCTCAATATGAACCGGATCCGCCAGGCAGCGATCACGAAGGAGATCATCGAGGTCGTCAGCGGTGCTGCGGCACTCTAACCGGTGGAGGAAAGCCCAAACAACAAACGGCGCACATGGCTTACTGCCTATGCGCCGTTGATCATTTGGACCGTGATAGTTCTCGGCTTGGGCAGCGGCATGGGCTCGATGAACGAGACTTCGCGGATCATCCGGCCGCTACTCGAATTCCTCTTCCCAACCGCACCGCCCGAGACTCTGATCCTCTATCACGGCTACATCCGCAAATTTGCGCATTTCGCGGAATACGCCTTACTGGCGACACTCGCCTTCAGGGCGCTCGCCCCCTTTAAACATAAGTACGCACTCGCGTTAGGCTTCGCCGCTGTTGTCGCGACCGCCGATGAATTCAACCAAAGCGTAAACCCTTCGCGAACGTCCTCCCCCTGGGATGTTGCCCTCGACATCGCCGGCGCCGCCTTCGCCATTCTAATTTTCGCGGTTATCGCTATGGCCCGCCGATCGCGGTCAAAAACTGACAGCCGATAAGTATAAGGAAGGCCCAGATATAACCCCCGGGCATCCCAAATATCCCTTATCAGAAGCCGTATAACCCGCATAAACGCGCGTAACGATTCCTTTCAATAAAGTGAACTTTGTGGCATATTCTTCGATAATCAATCCATAAGGAGATCACCAGAAAATGAGCTTAATGGACAAGGTAAAAGAGGCGGCGATGAATCAATTCATCGAAGTCATAGAATGGCTCGACCCCTCGCAAAACACGCTGCTGTATCGTTTTCCGGTTTACCAGCAGGAGATCAAGAACGGGGCACAGCTGATCGTTCGCGAATCGCAAGCGGCCGTCTTCGTGTTCGAGGGGCAGGTGGCTGACGTTTTCACCCCCGGCCGCTACACGATCGAGGGCGGGAACACGCCGATCTTGTCCAAACTCGGGGCCTGGAAGCACGGTTTCAATTCCCCGATCAAATCGGAGGTCTACTTCGTCAATACGAAGCAGTTCACCGATATGAAATGGGGCACGTCCAATCCGATCATGCTGCGAGACGCCGATTTCGGAATCGTGCGGCTTCGGGCATTCGGCGCTTATAGCCTCCGCGTTGCCGATCCCGGGATGTTCATAAAGGAGATCGCCGGGACCAACGCTCATTTCCAGACCGAGGATGTCGACGGGCAACTTAAGCGTGCGATCGTCTCGGAATTCTCCGACGCGATCGGTGAGATGAAGATCCCCGCGCTCGACCTGGCCGCGCAGTACAAGGAACTTGGAGAAGCGATCCGCGAAAAGATCAACGAGGATTTCGGCAGCTACGGCCTTGAGGTGACGAAGTTCTACATCGAGAACATCAGCCTTCCGCCGGAAGTGGAGGCCGCGATGGACAAGCGTGCCTCGATGGGAGCTCTCGGCGACGCCCAGCGTTACATGCAGTTCCAGGCCGCGGACGCCCTCCGCGATGCCGCCCAAAATGAAGGCGGCGGGGCGGGCCTGGGGGCGGGCCTGGGGGCCGGTTTTGCTGTCGGCGGCCAAATGGCGAACGCCTTCGGGGCGGGACAGCCCGGCGGCCAGCAAGGCGGAGGCGGTGCAGCAGCAGCTACCGTTCCGTGCCCATCGTGCGGGAAGCAGAACAATCCACAGGCTAAGTTCTGTGCGGATTGCGGGACCAAGATGGAGGTCGTGCAGGTGCCGTGCGTGAAGTGCGGAGCCAAACTTCGCGAAGGGGCGAAATTCTGCTCAGAATGCGGTTCGTCGCAGGAGAAGCAGAAATGCTCCAATTGCCAGGCAGAACTCGCTCCCGGAGCCAAGTTTTGTGCGGAGTGCGGAACAAAACAGGAATCCGCTTGATTGACCCAATAAAGAGATAGTAAAAGGCACGCATCATGATGCGTGCCTTTTCCGTTTCGCATCCGCTGGGTTAAATTGAGATAAAGGAAATTATGGCAGTTAGCCCCGAACTTATCGAAATTCTGCGTTGCCCGAAGTGCAAGTCCACGGTGGAACTGAAAGCCGATTCGTCCGCCTTGAAATGCACCAATGCCGAGTGCTCCCTGGTTTACCCGATCAAGGATGACATCCCCGTGATGATCATCGAGGAAGCGACGGTCGAGAAGGCGTGATCGATTGGCCCAAGGTCCGACGGGTGCTGGTGGTGCGGCTGCGCTCGATCGGTGACACGGTGCTCGCAACGCCGTCGCTGATCGCGCTGAAGCGTTACCTTCCGAACGCGAAAGTGGACATCCTGCTTGAGGACTGGATCGCTCCACTTCTCCAGGGATTCGAGCACGTCGATGATGTCGTCCCGGTCGGCCGCGGCACGAAAGAGAGGCTGCGTACGGCCTGGAATCTGCGACGTGCAGGTTACGACGTCGTCTTTAATCTGCACGGAGGAACGACCTCGACGTTTTTTACCCGGGCGACGGGTGCACACCATCGCGTTGGGTACTCGCACTATCGGTATTCCTTCCTCTACAACCACCTTCTTTCCTCGTCGGCGGATTTCTGGGACCGGCCCGTCACCCATTCGGCGGAACAGCAGCTCGCGCTGCTCGGATACGTTGGCGTACCGGTCGAAGACCGTCCCATGTCCGCTCTGACCGTTTCGAAAGAAGCACTAAGGTCGGTCGAGGCGCGGTTCAAGCATATCAGACAGCCCAGAGAGGTGCTCGAGTACGTATACGAGGCAGGGTCGTTCCAACGTATCCCGCAAACACCAGGGCCAGTGGTAAAGGACGACATCCTCTCGAATTTCGCTTTGTTTCACCCTGCGGCGGCCTTCGCCACCAAGCAATGGGCGCCGGAAAACTTCGCCCGCGTCGCCGAGTACCTGGCCGCCCGAGGCTTGAAACGCGTGGCGGTCGCGACGAGGGCGGAAAGCGGCGTGCTGAGCTCGCTGACGAGCCTTTCGAGAGTACCGCTCGTTACGCTCGACGACCTTACATTGCCGGAGATCACAGCTCTAGCTTCGAGGGCGAAATTATTTATCGGGAACGACTCGGGTATCGCTCATATTGCTGCGGCAGTGAACACCCCAACAGTGGTTGTGTTCGGCTCGTCTAACCGGGACCACTGGCGGCCGTGGACGGATGCTCCTCATGAGGTCGTTTACGAAGAACTATCCTGTCAGCCCTGTGGAGGGTATGAATGTAAGGAATTTGGCGAGCCGAAATGTATCCAGTCAGTCCCTCCCGAACGCGTCATCTCGGCCGCCGAACGGGTCCTCGCGGAGACAAATAAAAGGGGCGGCTGATATCGCCACCCTTTTCATCCATTTTGGAACGACGCTTATCGATTCCTGTTCGAATTCGAGTTGTTAGCAGAACCATTGCCCGAGCCGCCGGTGTTCGTTATCGAATCGTTCGCACTAACGGTAAGTCGATTGGTCACGCCCTTTTGACCTTCGATTCCCTCAGCCACCTTTTCGGCCTGTGCTTTTTGCGCCGCGCTGGCTACCGTGCCGCGTAACGTTATCCTTTCGTTCTCGACGTCAACGTTGATCGTCGAATCGCGGAGATCATCAGCGGTCGCTAAGGCCGTTTTCGTCTTGAACCATAGCCAACCGTCGTTCGCACCGGTTCCGATCTTGCTGTCTCCCCGGTTCTTTTCGTATTCCGCTTTATTCTTATCGTACTCCTCTCGCGTAACATTCGAGTTCGATGTACGACTCACGACCCCAGTATTGCCGTTCGAATTTACCAGAACAGCCGTGTTGCTGTTTGCACGCACGTTGGAAACGTTGACGTTCGTGTTCACTACACCATTGTTGGAGTCACATGCTCCTATTCCGATAGCCGATCCGAAAACTGCTAAACCGTAGAAAAATATGTACCCAAGCTTCATATACCCTCCTGGTCTCCTCAAAAAGTGGCTGTAGGGTTTCCCTACATCTTTCAGCCGCCGGGATAGGATTCTGCAAAGGCCGTTCCAAACGGCCTTTTGGGGTGGCATTTCTTGACACCGACCCCGTGAAACCTTAGTATTTATAGTTTCGACTCTTGCAGCCGAAGTGTGCCTTTATGTTCGAATCGTTATCCGACAAGCTTAAGAAAACGCTGAAAAATCTTCGTGGGCAGGGCAAGCTGACGCCCGAGCACGTGGATGCAGCGCTTCGCGAGATCCGGATGGCGCTTCTCGAGGCGGACGTAAACTACAAGGTCGCCAAGGATTTCGTCGAATCCGTACGGGCTAAAGCTGAGGGCCAGGACGTCTGGCAAGGCCTAAATCCTCACGAGCAGGTCGTCAAGATCGTTTACGACGAGCTTGTCGAGTTGATGGGCGGCACCTCGTCGCGTCTCGTTTTTACCAAGCAGATACCGAACGTCGTGATGATCGTCGGGCTGCAGGGATCGGGTAAGACCACCTCCACCGGTAAGATCTCGCGCTGGCTCCGGGACAATCAGGAGCGGAAACCACTTCTCGTTTCGGTAGACGTTTACCGCCCGGCCGCTCGCGAACAGCTCCGTGTCGTTGGCGGTGCCGTTGGCGTTCCGGTCTACGAGAACCGGGAGACGAACGATCCGATGACCCTCGTGCGCGGTGCTATGCAACACGCGCAGGATATGGGCTTCGACACGCTCATGATCGACACGGCGGGCCGCCTTCACGTCGATGACGAGCTGATGGTCGAGCTCGAGCAGATCAAGGCGGAAACGAAGCCGATCGAGGTCCTTTTTGTCGCGGACGCGATGACCGGGCAGGATGCCGTCCGCTCGGCCGAGATATTCCACAGCCGCGTCGGAATCACCGGCGTCGTCCTTACGAAGATGGACGGCGACGCCCGCGGCGGTGCTGCTCTTTCGATTCGCCAGGTGATAGGGCAGCCGGTGAAGTTCGTCGGCGTTGGGGAAAAATACGACGCGATCGAGCCGTTCTACCCCGACCGCATCTCCCAACGCATCCTCGGGATGGGCGACGTTCTTACGCTCATCGAAGAGGTCCAGGGCAAGATCGACGAGCAGCAGGCCCAGGAACAGCTCGCGAAGCTCACCAAGAACCAATTCACGCTGGAAGATTTCCGTACGCAGCTCGGGCAGTTCAAGAAGCTCGGCTCGATGTCGAAGCTGATGAAGATGCTCCCCGAACAGATGATGGGCGGGCTGCAGCTTTCCGATGAGCAATCGGCCGAGGTGGACGTTCAGATGAAGCGCACAGAGGCCATCATCGACTCGATGACTAAAGCGGAGCGCAACGACCACAAGATCATCGATGCGAGCCGCAAAACCCGCATAGCGAAAGGCTCGGGCACGTCCATCGCCGAAGTTAACCAACTGCTCCGCCAGTATGAACAGATGCGCAAGATGATGGCGCAGATGAACAAGGGTGGTCTGCTTTCCGGCTTCGGGAAGCGGATGATGGGCGGCATGGCCGGGGGGCTCGGCGGGCTTTTAGGTGGGGGTATGCCCGGGATGCCTGGAATGGGCGGCGGTCTTGCCGGAATGCTCGGCAACGGCGGCGCTACGGGCGAAGAAGAATCCGGATCAAGATCCGTAAAGAAAAAGAAACGTCATAAAAAGCGTAAGTAGAGAATTATGTTAGCAATCAGCCTTATGAGGATGGGCGCGAAAGGGAAACCGTTCTATCGCGGCGTTGTTAAAGAAAAGCGTTCCAAGCGCGACGGTGCATATATCGAGAACCTCGGCACCTACAACCCGATGACGAACCCGGCGGAAGTGAACTTGAAGCACGACCGCATTCAGTACTGGGTCGGCGTCGGCGCGCAGCCGACGGAAACGGTAAAGAGCCTGATCAAGCACAATCCGGTGAAAGCGGTCGAAGAAGTCTAGAAAGTCCCGGACGAGATCGACCGACTTCCTAGACTCCTAGACCTCCCGGACTAAACCAAATGAAGGAAGCCCTCGAAAGGATCGTGAAAGGGATCGTTAGCTCGCCTGACCTCGCTGAAGTGTATGAGATCGGCGAAGGGAAGAACGTGCGCTACGAGGTGCGCGTCGCCCCTGACGATTACGGCCGGTTGATCGGTCGCGAGGGCCGAACTATCAAGGCTATCCGTAGCTTATTGTTCTTCGCGGGGCAGAAGCACGGGAAGCGGTACCACCTCGACCTGATCGAAGACTAGAAGCCGTGGACGACCTGGTCGCAATCGCGAGGATCGTCAGGCCGCGAGGTCTCCGTGGGGAGGCGGTCGCGGAGGTTCTGACGGACTTCCCCCAGCGTTTCGAAGGGCTGGAAGACGTGAAGGCAGTGCTGCCCGGCGGCGAGCGACGGGATCTGAAGCTCGAGAACGCCTGGTTCCAGAAAGAGCGGATCGTCCTGAAGTTCGTGGGCCTCGATTCGGTCGATGACGCTGAATCGCTGCGTGACGCCGAGATCTGCGTCCCCGAGCAGGAGGCGGTCGAACTGGAAGAGGGCGAGTTCTTTGACTGGCAACTCGAGGGCTGCGAGGCCGTGACGCCGGATGGCGAGATCATTGGCAAGGTCCGCGAATTGATGCGAACCGGAGGCACGGAACTACTCGTGATCGATGCCCCCGACGGCCGCGAGATGCTGATACCTTTCGCCGAGTCGATATGCACCGAAGTGGATGTCGATTCGAAGCGGATAACGGTGGACCCGCCGGAAGGGCTCCTCGAATTTTAGATTTTGGATCGCGGATCTTGGGTTTGAAACGAGTCGAGAATCGATGACCCAAAATGAAGATAGACGTTTTAACGATATTTCCCGAGTTTTTCGGGCAGGTCTTTGATTTTGGGATAATTCGCCGGGCGAAGTTGGCGGGGATCGTCGAGATAAACGTTCACGATATCCGCGGATTCGCGACGGACAAGCACAAACTGACCGACGATCGCCCATTCGGTGGCGGTGACGGCATGGTGATGAAGGCGGAACCGATCTTCCTCGCGATAGAGCATTTGCTCGGTACGTCGGACCGCGAACAGTACCAGCCGGGGACGAAGGTCGTGCTGCTGTCCCCGCAAGGGACGCCGCTTAAACAGCAGGCCGTAAAGGAGTTAGCTGATGAAGCAAAGCACATCGTCCTGATCTGCGGCCGCTACGAGGGGGTCGATGAACGCGTCAATGATGTGCTCGTCACCGACGAGATATCCATCGGCGACTACGTGCTTTCGGGCGGCGAACCAGCCGCGATAGTGCTGACGGATGCGATCGTTAGATTGTTGCCGGAAGCTCTTGGGAGCGACACCTCGGCCGAAAACGATTCATTCTCGAACGGGTTGCTCGATTGCCCCCATTACACGCGGCCGGCGGAGTTTCGCGGGATGGCCGTCCCAGAAGTTTTATTGAACGGCAACCATGCCGAGATAGAAAAATGGCGTCACGAGAAGGCGCTGGAGAAAACGAAAAGGGTTAGGCCCGACCTATTGACAGGAGAATAACGGTGAAATGTGAGCACTGCGGTGCTGACCTCTGGCCGGTAAATATATGAACAGGTTAGACTTAGTAGAAAATACACAACTCAGAGACAACATCCCCGCCTTTCAGCCGGGTGACTCGCTGAAAGTTCACGTCCGCATCAAGGAAGGCAACAAAGAACGCCTTCAGGTGTTCGAAGGCGTCTGCATCGCCCGTAAACACGGGGGGCCCCGCGAGACGATCACGGTCCGTAAGGTGAGCTTCGGCGTGGGTGTGGAACGCATTTTCCCGCTGCACGCGACGGTGGTTGACCACATCGACGTGGTGCGTCGCGGTAAGGTTCGCCGTGCGAAACTGTACTACCTGCGTGATCTTCGCGGTAAGGCGGCCCGCATCAAGGAACGCGATACTCGCAACAAGGCGCAGGCGGCCAATAAGGCTAAATAGTTCTCTTAAATGAAGTTAGGGCGTCGCGAATTCGTCACAACCACGGTTGGGGCGGCCGCGTACGCCCTTTTTGCGCCTGTTGGGACTGTCGAGGGAGCAGGGAAAATGTACGGGCTTATCGGAAAGATGGTCGCCGTGGACGGGAAGCGGGAGGAACTGATCAAAATATTGGCGGACGGGACCGCTAACATGCCTGGCTGCATCAGTTACGTCGTTGCTAAGGACCTGAAGGACCCGGACGGGATCTGGGTGACGGAAGTGTGGGACAGCAAGGAGAGCCACGCTAACTCGTTGAAATTACAGGCGGTTAAGGATGCGATCGCGAAAGGGAGGCCTTTGATCAAGAGCTTCGACGCGTATCACGAGACGGAGCCGATCGGCGGTCAGGGGTTGAAAAAAGGTTAGAGCCTTCTGTGGAAAAAATGGTCAGCCGAATGGCCGAAAATGGTCAGCCGAAATGTGGTAAATCGGCTGACCATTTTTCAGTTTTGCCTTACGAGGGCGTCGGAGGGGTGTGAGCCTCGTTGTTGTCGATGTAATGGGTGTTATTGTGTTAGTGGATCTATAATCTTTGAGAATCGTGCAGGATTTCAAACTACAAGCGGAGCGCGTCGAGTGGACGATCGGGTTCGACTTCGAACTTCAGGCGAAGGCGGAGGGGTTCCGGTTCGTCGCGGGGGTCGATGAAGTGGGTCGAGGCTGTCTCGCCGGGCCCGTGGTCGCGGCGGCGTGCATCCTCGATTGCGACGCTGAGGTGCCCGACAAGCTGAACGATTCGAAAAAGCTGACGGCGAAGCAGCGGGAGACGATCGCGGAAAAACTGAAGGGCTGCGCGGTGGCCTATTCGATAGGAGTGGTGGAGCCGGAGGTGATAGACCGGATCAACATCCTCGAGGCGTCAAAACTCGCGATGGTGAAGGCGATCGAGGGCCTTCAGCCCGCGGCCGATCATCTGTTACTGGACGCTGTGCAGCTTCGCCAGCTTTCGCTGCCTCAAAAGGCGATCATCAAGGGCGATTCGATCTCTTACTCGATCGCCGCCGCATCCGTTATCGCGAAGACCTTTCGCGACGCATTGATGTGCGAATACGACGCGGAGTTCCCTCAATACGGCTTCGCCAAGCACAAGGGTTACGCGGCGGCCGTGCACCTGGCCGCACTTCGCGAGCACGGTCCGTGTTCCCTTCACCGTCGATCTTTCCGCGGGGTCTTACCTCCGGAACGTGAGGAAATATAGAGGCCGCTAATTCCCTTCTTTTGTTTCAGTCCTTCTAAGAAATGAGCGACAGATCTCGCAGGGAGCCTTCTGGTATGAATCGACGATCGAATTGAATGCGTTTATCTGCTCGTCGTTCATTACGGCGGCGGAAAACTGAATGCGAAACGATTCGGGAAAGTTTTCTTTGCCGTCGGAGAAGGGAAGGTTGTGGATCTGGGCCAACAGACGATTTTCCGAGCCGGTTCGCGAGTGACCGAAGATGAATCGGAGCCCGTCCCGCTCCGTGCTCTTTTTCCAAAGCAAATTGCCTTCCTCTTTTTCGAAGACCCGCTCGATCAATCCGGCTCCCCAATAGATCGCGAATTTCCCGTCATTCGATTCGATACGGCCCATCCAAGCGTCAACGAAGTTTTTGGTGACGAAGCCCTGATAGCCTTCGGGCATTTGCACTGAGCCGAGGTGGGGATAGATGTTGAAACGACGCGTATCGAGAGCCGGCAGGTTACCCTCCTTGCCGGCGGGGGTGTTCTGGGCGGCGATCGAAACAGGCGCTGCCAAAAGCAACAAGGTTCCGATCAGAACTAATATCGGTCGAACTTGCCGGAAAACCATCCATACTGCGCACTTCATAAGCCAATCGACGGTAGAAGCAATATTAACAAAACCATCAGCGATCAGAAGAATCGCCAGGTTACAGCGACTTTCTGTAATTAACGGGCTTGTCGTTAGAAGAAGCAATCTCACGCAAAGGACGCAAAGGGGAGCGAAAATTCGGATAAAATGTGAACTTTGTGTGACCGGATGCGTATTTTGGTCAGCGGTAATTCCTCACAGGGAGATCATATAAATGCGCAGATCGAGTTATTTGTTCATATTTTTGGCTTTATCGTTCGTACTTTCAGGGGTGACGTATGGGCAGCCCTCTGCGGCGCAGGCGGCGGCGGAGAGGTATGCGAGGGAGCTGATAGGGTTCGTCACGACGGGGGATCGGGCGGCCTACAGGAAGTTCGTCGAGGAGAATTTCGGCGGCGATTTTGCGAAGGTGCCGATGGATGCTCATCTCGGCTTCATGTCGTCGATCCACGACCAGACGCGCGGGTACGAATACCACAACATCCAGGAATGGAGGGCGAACGAGGTGGTCGCCCTTGTTAAGTCGAAGCTGACCGGTGAGTATGACGGCCTGCTGGTGCGTGTCGACACGAACCCGCCGTACAAGATCGTGGGGCTGGGACTGAGGCCGCCGAAGTTGCCGGAGGGGACTGCTCCGGTGAAGAAGCTCGCACCGATGGAGATGGCCTCGGAGCTGGAAGCATACGTTAAGAAACTCGCGGCGGAAGACATCTTTTCGGGTGCGGTGCTGCTCGCGAAAGACGGGCAGGTGCTCTACAAAGGAGCTTTCGGGACGGCTAATAAGGATTTCGGCGTGCCGAACAAGGTCGACACGAAATTCAACCTCGGGTCGATGAACAAGATGTTCACGGCGGTGGCTATCGCCCAGCTCGTCGAGAAAGGGAAACTTTCTTACGACGACCCGCTCGCGAAATTCATTCCCGACTTCCCCAACCCCGAGGCCGCGAAAAAGATACAGATCAAGCATCTGCTTTCGCACACGGCGGGCCTTGGCGGGTACTTCTCACAGCGGTACCAGAAGCTCTCGCGCGACCAGATCCGCACGGTGGACGATATGATGAAGCTCGCCCGCGAGGACGAGAGGGACATCAAATTCGAGCCCGGTTCGAAGTGGCACTACAGCAACACGGGGATGATGGTTTTGGGTAAGGTGATAGAGGTCGTCAGCGGGCAATCCTACTTCGACTACGTGCGGGAGAACATCTACAAGCCCGCGGGGATGACGAACACGGATTGCTATGAGCTCGATAAAGTGAACACGAACCTCGCGGTCGGTTACGACAAGGTGTTCACCGACAAGGGCGTGATCTGGGCTAACAACATATTCGCTCACGTAATGCGCGGCGGGCCGCAGGGCGGCGGGTATTCGACCGTCGAGGACCTTTTGAAATTCGACCAGGCGTTGAGGTCGGGCAAATTGGTGAAGGCGGAGACCTTGAAGCTGCTCACCTCGCCGAAACCGGAGCTTAACTCGCCGGATTACGGCTACGGGTTCGCGGCGGGCGGCCCGGCCGTCGGGCACAGCGGCGGCTTCATCGGGATCAATTCCAACCTCGACATGTACCTCGGCTCCGGCTGGACCGCCATCGTGATGTCCAACTACAGCCGCGGGGCCGGGCCGGTGCAGACGAAGATGGAGAGGATGATCGAGGCTAACGCGAATTAGTTTTGTCTTTTTCTCGAGTTCCGTGGTTTCTTCTTTCTTTTTTCTGTGTGTTTCGGTTTTTGGTTCTTCTTGTTCTGTGGTTAAGGAATTGGAACACAGAACAAGAAGAACTGAACGGAATTAGATGAATTAAGAGATAACCACGGAATTCACGGAACGCACGGAATAACTAAGCTGCGCGGCGGGCCGGCTTGATCTGGTTGAGCACTTCCTTTTCCTTTTGTTCCGCAGACTGAATGTCGCGAGCCATCTGCGAGTTGAGCCAAAAGGCGGGGGACACATCGAAGAATTTCGCGAGCCTCAGCGCCGTACTAGGTGTGAGCCCGCGCTTGCCGGAAACGATCTCGTTGACGCGCTGAAAAGGGACCTTTATAGCGTCGGCGAGTTGCTTCTGCGTCATGCCCATCGGGATGAGGAACTCTTCAAGGAGCATTTCGCCCGGATGCGTAGCCGGTCTGTTTTTAGGGATCCTGATCATTGCGAACCTCAGTGATAATCGACGATCTCGACCAGATCGGGGCCTTCCGTTGTCCATACGAAGCAGATCCGATACTGGTCATTGATTCTAATGCTGTACTGACCTTTCCGGTCACCTTTCCATAGCTCGAGCCGGTTTCCGGGCGGGACCTTTAGATCATCCAGCCTGTCCGCGGCGTTCAATTGATCTAACTTCCTACTCGGTCCGTCTGTCTTATAGATGTTTGGAGGCGTTCTCTTGTATATTTGGTAGGACCTTACCACCCGTCGGTCCAATTCACAGCGAGGAGACCAAACTGAAAAATGAGATCAAATTACTCCTACTTGTCCGCCGCGATAATTCTGCTGCTTGTGGCAGGCTTTTGCCTGGACATCCAGGCGCAGGGTGCGGCTCAGTTTGTCGGGACTTACCGGATAGACATCCCCGGAAAAACCTCGACCAACACGACACGGGAGCGGATCGATAGCCGAAGCGTTCTGCGCACCGACACAACGACCATCGGTCGAGGGGCGAGCGGTGCGGGGACGTTGGAGGTACGATCGGACGGCACTTACGCCATCCGCGACCATATCGGCTACGGGAAACTGAAGGCGGGGAAATGGATCTTCAATGACGAAGGCCCATTCAGCGATAAGGGCGGCATCGAATTGCTGGAGGTCAAATCTTCGGAATACGGTAAAGACCAAACAAGCTGGTACATCTTCATCAATAATGACGGCGAGGTCGAAGCGCGCGAACCCCCTTATACCACTTACAATTCCCTTCGCCTGACGAAGACCGGCGGTGGTGCCGTTGGGCGACCACAAACCGGCAGGGCAAACGCTCCGAGCACGAACCGCGCTTCCCTCCCGGCAAAAACCGCACCGTCCCCCAAAGCGGAAAAGAAACGTGAACTTACCCAGGATGAGATCTATAAACTTCAAAGGGACATCGTG
The DNA here is from genome assembly GCA_023415725.1 of Acidobacteriota bacterium. Lineage (GTDB taxonomy): Bacteria > Acidobacteriota > Blastocatellia > Pyrinomonadales > Pyrinomonadaceae > OLB17. Next base: position 21,926 of record JAEZJR010000151.1, on the reverse strand, counting down.
TCTTATTTCACTGGCAAGACCCAGTCCCAGATCGAAGCCGTGCTCGGCAAGGCGAAGGGCAAAAACGACCAGGACGGCTACAGTCAGGAGTTCAGCCTGGAGAATGCGGATCTGCCGATCGAGAATTTCGGAGCCCGTTATAAGACCATGACCGTGCAATTCGATGCACCGCCGGCAAGAGGCGGGAAGGTCAAGACCGTAAACCTTTGGTGATCCGAGAGGGATGAAGACGCAGTATTACACATCGACGAGTTTGGATGGGTTCATCGCGACGGAGGATGATTCGCTGGATTGGTTGTTCCCGTTAGGGGACATAAACGAGACGAGCTTCCCGAAGTTTTTCGAGGGCGTAGGGGCGTTGGCGATGGGGTCGACGACCTATGAATGGATGTTGCGGCACTCGGACAAGGTGGCGGAGGAGACCGGGTCGGCGTGGCCTTACACGCAGCCGACATGGGTGTTCACGAGCCGTGAACTGCGCGCGGTGCCGGGCGCGGATATCCGGTTCGCAAATGGCGACGTGCGGCAGGTGCATGCGGAGATGCGGGAGGCGGCGGGCGATAAAAACATCTGGATCGTCGGCGGCGGAGATCTGGCGGGTCAGTTCTACGACGCGGGGTTGTTGGATGAGATCTTCGCACAGGTGGCGTCGGTGACGCTGGGAAAGGGCAAGGCGCTATTCCCGCGAGCGGTGACCAGCCCGCCGTTTAGGCTGGTCTCGGTGCGGCAGGTAGGGGCGGCATTTGCGGAGCTGCAGTATGAGGTGCCCAAAGAGAGATAGGTCATCATTGTTTGGTTAGTATTCAACACAGAGGGCACGGAGGAAAGACACAAAGGGCCACGAAGTATAGCGATCCGTCGGGTACTTTCTTCTAATAAGAAGCATTCAGTCGATTTACATGAGCCAGCTAGACATCGGGTCACTTTTCGGAGATCGACATCCACATGCGTCGTTTCATGATTCTGAAATCAAAAATATCAGCATTGATTTCTTAACAAGAACACTAACTTTCAATTGTGTTATCTACGTGGGAAATCCCGCGGACCCGGAAGCAAAGGAGAATGGGGCGATGGGAGTCTTAACATTCACGGGACTTCAATATATTTCTATCGAGCCGCCTCATGCCACCTACGCGTTCGAAGAAGGACCTTTGGAAATTAGCTATGATGGCCCGGTGGAAAGGACTGAATTCAAATCACCAATTCCCAAGCTGCCCGAACCGCTCTCGGATGATGCTTTCTCGCATTGTTTCTACATAGGCAATTGGAACAGCTTTATGTTCGTCGGGGCTATGGAGGCGAAGTTTGAATGGAGCTAGCTGCGCATGGGAGCGAAGACAGCGGGGACAAGCCGCCCTTCCTGACTGAGAGTGGTTGAGGTGCTTGGGTTTGGTTTTGGTGCTTTGTGGTGGAGTTTTTTACCACAGAACAAGAGGAAGAAGAGGAAGAGATCTAAACCACGGAAAGCACGGACAGGACATAGAAGAGGCCTTCTTAACCCTTCAAGACGGCCTTTATTAACAGCCCAAGAATGCTTAAGGAAAATATAAAGAGTCGGGATGACCTTTTGCGTGCGGTCAGGAGCGGCTTCCGACCGAGATACTTTTTCTTCTGGGGACATAAACCGCTGCCGAACGGTGCGATCGGCAAGTCGTGTTTCTCACAGTGGTGGCTGGCCAGATTTACCGTTGACGACGTCGCTTACCCTACAGCCGAACACTATATGATGGCGGAGAAGGCGCGTCTTTTCGGCGATGAAAACGCAAGAGATAAGATTCTCAAAGCAGGAAGCCCGAAGGCGGCGAAGCAGATTGGGCGGCAGGTAAAGAATTTCAAAGATGAAGTTTGGAACAGGGAGCGCTTTCAGATCGTCGTAGAAGGTAATTTGGCAAAGTTCGGCCAGAATCGTGAATTGGGGAATTACCTGATCGGGACGGGCGATAAAGTGATCGTTGAGGCGAGCCCGATTGACCGAATTTGGGGGATCGGTTTGCCCGCGGATGATGAGAGGGCGTCGAACCCCGAACAATGGCGCGGATTAAATCTACTAGGGTTCGCTCTTATGGAGGTGCGGCAGAAGCTTCTGGAATTATAGGAAGCAAACAGCGGCAACAAGCCCCATTTCTACCCCATTCCTCTTATTTGATTCCTCTCTCGCGATTTTTGTGGTTAAGAAATTCAATAACCACGAAAGAAGAAAATAAGAAAAAAGTAACGGTAAGAAATTGTCCCCCCGCAGATTCCCTAAAACCTTATCGAAATGAGTGCCCAATCTGCCAAATCTATAGATCGTAAGGCGGCCGAGGAACATTGGCGTTGGCTGCAGCGTGGGCGTGTGGGGGCCGGGCGGTTGGTTGTCGAGGGGCGGGACGCGCGGGGTTGCCGGTTGGACGGCGAGAAGTTGAACGCGGCACGGTTGTCGCGAGTCGATCTTTCCGGTGCTGATCTAAGCTATACCGTTCTGGACGAAGCCGAGATATCGGACTGCGATTTTACGCAGGCGCAGCTTTCCTCGGTCGGGTTGGCCGGGGCGGTTGTTGAGCGATGCGTTTTCCGCAGTGTGCAGGCGTACCTGCTCGATGCCGGCCGCTCGCGTTTGAGCGACAGCACTTTTTGTGCGGCAGCGTTGGATCGAACCTCGTGGCGGGATGCGGTGGTGACGCGATGCGATTTCGCTCGTGCGAGCCTGGCTCGAGCCCGATTCGACCGAGCACGTTTCGAGGACTGCGACTTCCGCGACGCGGATCTCACCGATGCCGTTACGGACGGAGCGGTCTTTCGCAACTGCCGCTTCGAAGGGGCGAGCGGGGTCCCGTACGCTGCAGTAGCGGCTGACTTTCTTCCTACGCACGACCCACGCTACCCGCTCGAGGCTCGGGTCGGCGAAGACATCTGGCGCATCCGTGTCAACGAATTCCCCGAAGAACCCACGCCCTATTCCCTTCTGATAGACGACGAGGTCGTCGCCGATCTAATGGAGTGGCCGCCCAACTGGACTCGTCACGGGGCCGAAACCCAGCACGACGATGCACACGAAGCCGGTCAGTTTCAGCTCGAACAAGCACACCATGAGCGCACGCGGAGCATCCCGCCCTCGAAACGTGTGAAATGACGTTCCCTAAAAATTAAACCAATCGGTCGGGTCTTTGTGGTTGGAGAGGGTGATCTTTGTGTCGACCGCGAAGAGAGGCGCGCGCATTTTTAGGGCGGTTTCGGCGGTGATGCGGGCTAGGGCCGGGTCGTTGGAGCGTTGGGACAGGTGGGCGAGGACAATGTGGCGCGCGGAGCCGTCGAAATCGTTCTGAAGCCAGTCGGAGAGATCCTCGTTCGAGAGGTGGCCGGTGCGCGAGGCGATCCGTTGCTTGAGCGCCCAGGAGTAGACCGGGCAGGCGCGGAGCATATCGCGGCTGTGATTGGATTCCACAACTATCGCGTCGCAGCCGTTGAGTTTCTGCTTGATCAGCGGCGTGAAGTGGCCGAAGTCCATCAATGTGGCCACGCGGACGCCGTCGCGGCGGGCGACGAAGCCGAAATTGTCAGCCGCGTCGTGCGGGACGGAGAAGGGCTCGAAATCGATATCGCCGATGCGGAACTCGCGGCTGGATTCGATGTGGACGCTGCGGCCTTCCATCGCCTTGCGGCGCTTCTCGCACTCGCCGTTATTGCGTTCGCGGTAGAAGGCCTCCTCCGTCTCGCCGGAGATGTAGACGGGGCACTTCACCGAGCGGAGCAGCACGCGGAGGCCCGCAGCGTGGTCGCTGTGCTCGTGGGTGATGAGGATCGCGTCGAGGCAGTCCGCACTCACACCAACGGCGGCGAGGCGGCGAAGGATCTCGCGAGCGCTCAGGCCGGCGTCGACGAGGACGTGGGTGGTGCTGCTTGAGATGAGGACGGCGTTGCCGGTGGAACCGCTGCCGAGGACGGTGAACTTCATTTAATAGCTATAAGCAGTCAGCGATCAGCAATAAGTGATGAGCAATGATCTGTATACGTATTTCCAACTCATCCCTCAGTCGTTTTCTGAAACTTCTTTCGCAGCCGCGAGGCGACCACTCGGGTGACGAGCGAATCGGGGGCTAATCCGGCGGCGGCGGCAGTGATGCGGTTCATCAGGCCGGAGATCACCTTTGACTTCCCCGAACCGATCGCGGCCATCGCGGTGGCGACGACCTCGTCGGTGGTCTGCTCCCCTTTCAGCATGAGCGACCTGTCTATCTTACCCGCCTCGAAGAAGTTCGTCCTAGTCGGGCCGGGGCAAAGGGCGAAAACCTGGATGCCGTAGGGGCGATTCTCCTCCGCGACGGCCATCGAGAATGACGTGACGAACGCTTTCGTCGCGGCGTAGGTTGCCATGAACGGCAGCGGCTGTTCGCCAGCGGCGGATGAGACGTTGATGATAGTGCCTCGTCGCTTTTCGCGCATCGCGGGCAAATAGCGGTGCGTGAGGGCGACAAGGGCGCGGACGTTAAGGTCGATCATCGCGAGTTCCCTTTCGCGGTCAAGGTCGACGAAGTCCCCCATCGAGCCGAAGCCGGCGTTGTTGATGAGCAGGTCGACGTGGAGGCCGAGGCGTGTCGTTTCGTCAAAGATCTTCGCGTCGGAGCCGGGTTCTCCGAGGTCGGCGGCGACGTAAGTTGCTTTGATGCCGTGAGCGGCGGAGAGTTCGGCGCAAAGTTCGCGGAGTTTGTCTTCGGAGCGGGCGACAAGAACGAGGTCGTGTTTTTCCGCGGCGAGGCGGCGGGCGAAGGCCTCGCCGATGCCGCCGGAGGCTCCGGTGATGAGGGCGGTGGTCATATCTCCTCCCACTCCTCGACGGGCGGGACGAACGAGTAATAGATCGACAGCACCGCGGCGGCGATGATCGTTAACGTGCCCGCGAGCCGGATCATCCCGGCGATGCTTTTGGTGTAGGGGAGCAGGCCGAGCTGCGTGAGCATCCAATTCCAATCGTGGAAGCTGCCCTCACTGCCGGTCAGGCCGCTGATGAGGACGAGCTGCATCACGACGGCGTCGGCGGCGTAGACGAATACGTTCAGGATGCTCTGCCCGACCCAGAAGAGCACGATCGCGGCGGAATAGTACTTTTCATTCCACCAGAAATAACCCACGAACACCGCCGGCACGATCACCTGGAAAAGCGAGCCGCCCGCGATACCCATGAACTCACCGAAAATGCGAAACAGCAGGTGCCCGGCCTCGTGGATCGGGAGGTCGACCATGTCGAGGAAACTCCCCCGCATGGGGTCGTAGGCGACCCATGCGAAGTAGAGCGTGAAGACGCCGGCGAGGATGAGTTTTGGGTAGCTTACATGTTTCATCGTCTGTTTAGAGTTCCAGCTTCAGCTGGTTGCAGTGGTCCAACGGTGTTTCGTGGCAGCGTCGGGCAAGCTAAAGCTTGAACTCTGAACTAAAGCAGTCTCCTCCTAACAATGAACATCTTGAGCTGGCCGTTGAATTCTTTGGGGCGTTCGAGTTGGAGGAAATGGCTGACGCCGGTCCACATCTGAAAATCGATGTCGGGGGCGACGGCTTTATACTGAGTGTCGAGGTCCTTCGGCCAGTAGGGCGACGGGGCCATTACGGCGAGCACGGGGACCTCGATCTTGCCGTGCTGTGCGAACGAATCCTCGATCATGTTCTTCATCGCGCTGGCCCCGACGTGGTCTTCGGTCGCGAGCATCGCGGAGCGGATGAACGGCTTCACGCTCGGCCAGGTGGGCTGCAGCATCCCGTCGATGAAGGTCGCGACGGAGGGCCGGTAATTGGCGATCATCGGCTGGAAGAACTTGTCGATCTCGTTGCGCGGGCCCATGGGGATGAGGGCTCCGTCGACGGTAACGATCGCGAGCGTTTTCTTCGGGAAAAGCTCGTAGAAACGGCGGGTGACGGGGGTGCCCATGCTGTGGCCGACGAGCACGGCTTTTTTGACGCCCGCGTCATCCATCACCGCCTCGACCGAGCGGGCGAAGTGCTCGATGGTGTATTCGATCTTGGGCTTTTCGCTCTCGCCGTGGCCGGGGAGGTCGAGCGCGATGACGCGGTACTGCGGGAACGCCCCGACCTGTTCGCGCCAGAACTCGGAATTGCACGTCCAGCAATGGACGAAGACGATGGCGTTCTTCGCGTCGCCGCCTGTATCGATGTAGCGGACCTTGCTGCCGTTCATCGTGACCCATTTCACGTTGGCGGTCTGGGCAGGGGCGGCGAAAGCCAGGGTGGAAATGAATGCAATGAGTAAAGCGAAACGTTTCATATCTTGTTGTGTTTGAAAAATTCCTCTTTCGAAATGGCGTAAAACGCGCAGGGCTCGCCGTAGTGGACCTCGGTCTTTTCGTATGTCATCCCGAGTTTCTCCATGATGCGGCGTGAAGCGGTGTTCTCCTCGACAGCGACGGCGACGATGCGTTCGAGCCCGGCGGTGTTGAAGCCGTATTCCATCCAGCCTTTCGCGGCCTCGGTGCCGATCCCAAGGCCCCAGTAGGGCTTGATGATGCTGTAGCCGACCTCGATCTCGCCGGTGTCCTCGAGCGGCTGGATGCCTGCGGTGCCGATCATCTCGCCGGTCTCGCGCCAGAGCATCGCGCACGATCCGAAGCCGAACTTATCGTAGCAGTCCATGTAGAACTTTAGTCGAGTGGCGAGTGCCTCAGCGTTTTGCCTGGCGGGGCCGCCGAGGTAGCGGTTAACGTCCGGGTCGGAACGCTGTTCGACCAGCGTCGGCAGGTCCTCCTCGGTGAACGGTCGGAAGATGAGTCTTTCGGTCTCGATCATTTTATTTTTGAAACATGCAACCTGCGGTGCCCGTCTATTATCAATAAATCACAGGAGGCGGACAAATATATGGAACGGTTATTGGAAGATCGCAGGGAATTCCTCAAGCGAGCGGTCGCGGCCGCCTCGGTGTTGCCGTTTTTCGTCGCTTGCGGCGGTGAGATGGCGGCGCAAAAAACCGACACTATTTTGGACACAATAAAACGCAACGCCATGCCGGACCCGAACCTCGGGCGACAGGGCGGTTGGGTCGGTGCGATACATGCGCCGGCGGACGTTTCGTGGCGGACGGTACTCTCAGAAGAGAAAGACAAGGGCGAGCCGATCGAGATCTCGGGCGTCGTTTACCAGCCGGACGGGAAGACCATCGCGCCGAACACGCTGATCTATCTTTATCACACGGATTTCGAGGGGCGTTACGGCCGCGAAGGCGATGCTCACGGGCACGGCAAGTACCGAGGGTGGATGCTCACGGATAAAGATGGGAGATATTCGTTCCGCACGATCAAGCCGGCGCCCTACCCGGAGAATCGCTTCGCCGCCCACATCCATATGACCGTGACGACTGTGGAGGCGCGGGAGGATTGGGTCGATTCGATATTGTTCGAGGGCGACAGGTTGATCTCGCCGCAGGAGCGTTCACAGGCGGGGCGTAGGGGCGGGTTCAACCCGATATTGTCGTTCGAGAAGGGCAGCGCTGGGATCTTGCACGCGACGCGGAATATCCAACTTCTCGCTTAGGGCGAGAGGCGTTCGATCGCCCACGACTCGCCGTCGCGGCGGAAGCGGATGCGGTCGTGGAGGCGGCTCGGGCGGCCCTGCCAGAACTCGAATTCGGAAGGTGCGACGAGGAAGCCGCCCCAATGCGTCGGTCGCGGCACCTCGCCCTCTTTGTACTTAGCCCTGAGCTCCACAAATCGCTGCTCGATCACATTGCGCGATCCGATGACGGAGCTTTGCTCTGACGCCCATGCGCCGAGTTGGCTTTCGTAAGGGCGAGAGGCGAAATACTCGTCGGATTCCTCCGCGGGGACGCGCGAGGCGAGCCCGCGGATGAACACCTGCCGTTCGAGTTCCTTCCAGAAAAAATGTAGAAAACAATTCGGATTTTCGGAAAGCTGGCGGCCTTTCGCGCTTGTGTAGTTGGTGTAGAAGGTGAACCCCTGCGGCGAGAAGCCTTTCAGCAGAACGACGCGGCCTGAAGGGCGACCGTCGAGCGTGGCGGTGCCGAGGGTCATCGCGTTCGCCTCGTAGACCTCCGCCTTCATCGCCTCGTCGAACCACGCTGCGAACTGCTCGAACGGGTCATCGCGCACGCTGGAGCGGGTGAGTTCGTTCTTGGCGTAATTCTGGCGCAGAGCGGCGAGCTGTTTGGGATCGATCATCACCTACAAATATACATAGATATTATCTTTGCGTCCTTTGCGCGCCCAGCGTGAAGAGAAGAAGATTCACGCCAAGCGCGCTAAGGACGCAAAGGAAGACGCAAAGGAAGACACGATCAGATGCGGTGGACGAAGAGGCCGTCTTTGAGTTTCGGCTCGAACCAGGTGGATTTGGGCGGCATCACCTCGCCCATGTCGGAGACGGCGAAGAGATCGTCAATGGACGTGGGGAACATCGAGAAGGCGACGCGGTATTCGCCCGAATCGACGAGGCGTTCGAGTTCGTCGGTGCCGCGGATGCCACCGACGAAGGCGACGCGGTCGTTGGTCCGGGGGTCATCGATTCCGAGGATCGGAGCGAGAAGCTCGCGCTGCAAGATGCTGACGTCGAGACGTTCGATCGGGTCGGGTTCGCGGATGTTGGCGACGGCGTAACGGAGCGCATGCCACTTGCCATCGAGGTACATGTTGAAGTTGCCGCGGTGCTCGGGCGTTTTGCGGTCGGTCTCGCTCATCACGAACGTACCTCTGAGTTTCTCAAAGAATTCGTCTTCGCTGAGGCCGTTGAGGTCCTTGACGACGCGGTTGTACGGCATGATCGCGAGGTCCTCGGCGGGGAAGATGCCGGCCATGACGTAGTTGTAGCTCTCGGTGCCGTCGTGGTCGGGGTTCTGCTCGCTGAGCACTTTCCTCGCGAGCGAGGCGCTTTCGGCACGGTGATGGCCGTCGGCGACGTAGAGAGCTGGCACATCGGCGAAAGCTTGTTCAAGCGCTTCTGTTTCGGTCACGCGCCAGACGATCTGCGAAACGCCGCCGGGATCGCAGGCGCATTCGTAGAACGGCTCCTTGGCGGTTTCCTCGGCGATCAGGCGGCGCGTTTCGTCCGTACCGCGGAAAGCGAGGAAGATGAGGCCCGTCTGGGCACGCAGGGCGATCATGTGGTCGGTGCGGTCCTTGACCTTATCGGGGCGCGTCTTTTCGTGCTTCTTGATCAACCCCGCATCGTACTCGTCGATGGAGCATACGGCGACGATGCCGGTTTGTGTGTGGTCGCCGGCGGAGAGGCGGTAGATGTAGATCGCCGGCTCATCGTCCTGGACGAGGTGCCCCTCGCGGATGAACATCTCGAGGTTCTCGACGGACTTGGCGAGCGTTTCCTGGTCATTCGGTTTGCCGCCCTCCGGGAACTCGGCCTCGGGGCGCGTGACGCGGAGGAAGCTCATGGGATTCTCGGCGATGTGCTCACGCACCTCCGATTCGTAAGGCACGTCGTACGGGACGCACGCGACCTGTGCGGCGTTCTCGGGCTCGGGCCTGAGAGCTTTGAAGGGTTTGATCGTTGACACTATTTATCTCCTCAGAATGGGCTGGACTGCGGCGTGGGGAAGTCGAGCGATGTGTTGGAATTGGAACCTGTGCCGAAGGCGTCGTCCTGCTGGCGCAATATGTCCTGCATGAGGCGGTCGGCGTAGCCCTTCTTGTCGATCTTCCACTGGCCGTCCTCGCGGCGGAAGGGGACGGTGTCCCACTGGCCGAAGGAGTTCTTCACCTCGATGGTGGCGATCTCGCCGTCGATCTTCTCGTTGCGGAACTCGACCGTCTTCTGCGATTCGCCGAAGAGCGTCTCGCGTTTCACCACGTCATCGACGGTCGCACCCTGCGATTTGGCTTCCTGCTCGAGCATCTTTAGCGATTCCGAGGTCAGGAGCAGTTTCATCGTCGTGGTGTCCTTCGCCTTCATCGCCTTCTGGTAGGTCTGGAGGGTCTTCAACGGCGACGCGGGCCCGGAATCACCGCCGCAAGACGCAACGGCGAACACAGCAGCGAGCGCCAACAATATGCAAAATGAACGCATCTTCAGATCGTTACCTATAATTCCGTATAATACTCGCGAAACAGAAAGTATATCTCAAGACGAAACGGAGCGGAAAATTCCTATGGAAAGACGGAAACTGACCGAAGAAGAGGCCCGTGAGCGGCTTTCGGGGCTCGAGGGATGGCGATTTAAGGAAGACAAGATCAAGAAGAGCTTCAAGTTCGACAATTTCGCAGCCGCCCTGGCATTCGTCAACCAGGTCGGCGAGATCGCCGAACGGCTCGATCATCACCCGGACATCAAATTCGGTTGGGGGTACGCGAAGGTGAAGACCACCACGCACGATCGGGACGGGGTGACGGATTTCGACATCGAGCTGGCGAGGCAGATCGATGGGCTGTCGGGGTCGGCAAAGGCTCCGGATGACCCGGATGTGAGCGTGGAATCGCCGAGCTGAACCATCTGCGCCAAAAAAAGAAAATGGACCGAGCCACCTGGCTCGGTCCATTTTTTATTAGCGAAATCGAGAAGTTAGATCCCGTCCACTATCGCATTAAGCGTGCTGGAAGGGCGCATCGCGGCGTAGGTTTTTTCCGTGTCGGGGTGGTAGTAGCCGCCGACGTCTTGCTGGCTTCCCTGGGCTGCGATCAGTTCTTCGTTGATCTTCGCTTCGTTCTCCTGCATCGCTTTGGCTACGGGAGCGAATTTGGCAGCGATCTCGGGGTCAGAGGTCTGGTTCGCCAAAGCCTCCGCCCAGTACATCGCGAGGTAGAAGTGCGAGCCGCGGTTGTCGATCTGGCCGACCTTTCTCGCGGGCGAGCGGTCGTTCGCGAGGAATTTCGCGTTCGCTTCGTCCAGGGCATCCGCCAGGATCTGAGCTTTAGGATTGCCCTGTGTTTGAGCCAGATGCTCCAGGCTCGCCTGCAGGGCCAGGAACTCACCGAGCGAATCCCATCGCAGATAGCCTTGCTGCAGGAACTGTTCGACGTGTTTCGGTGCAGAGCCGCCCGCTCCGGTTTCGAAGAGCCCGCCGCCGTTCATCAGCGGAACGATCGAGAGCATCTTCGCGGAGGTGCCGAGCTCAAGGATCGGGAACAGGTCCGTCAAATAATCGCGCAGGACGTTGCCGGAAACCGAGATGGTGTCCTTGCCTTCGCGGGCACGTCTAAGGGTTTCCGTCATCGCATCTTTGACGTCCATGATGCGGATGTCGAGGCCGTCGGTGTCGTGGTCGCCGAGGTACTGCTCGACCTTCCCGATGATCTGTGCGTCGTGGGCGCGGCCATTATCCAGCCAGAAGATCGCGGGGGTGTCGGAGAGGCGTGCGCGGTTGACGGCCAGCTTTACCCAATCGCGGATCGCGGCGTCTTTGGTCTGGCACATACGGAAGATGTCGCCGGGCTGAACGCTTTGCTCCAGAAGGACGTTGCCGTTCTCGTCCTCGACCTTCACGGTGCCTTCGCCTGAGACCTGGAAGGTCTTATCGTGCGAACCGTACTCCTCGGCCTTCTGGGCCATCAGGCCGACGTTCGGGACTGAGCCGAACGTTTTCGGGTCGATCGCCCCATTCGCCTTCATGTCCTCGACGACCGCGTCGTAAAATCCCGCGTAAGTGCGGTCGGGGATCATGCAGACGGTGTCTTCCTCTTTGCCGTCCTTGTTCCACATCTTCCCGCCGCCGCGGACAAGCGCGGCCATCGAGGCGTCGATGATCACGTCGGACGAGACGTGGAAGTTCGTGATGCCGTTGTCGGAATTGACCATCGCGAGACGGGGGCCGTTCTCGATCGCACTGGCGATGTCGGCCTTGATCTCGGCTTCCTTCGCGTGGCCGGAGATCTTCTCGAAAAGTGTTGCGAGGCCGAAGTTCGGGTTGATGTCCAGTTCTCGGAAAGTGTCTTTGTGTTTTTCGAAGACGTCCTTGAAGTACGTCTCAACGATCGCGCCGAAGATGATCGGGTCGGAGACCTTCATCATCGTCGCTTTCAGATGGGCGGAGAGCAGGACGTCCTTCTCTTTCGCTTCGGCGATCGCCCGTTCGACGAAGGACTTCAATGCCGAGAGGTGCATCACGGACGAGTCGATGACTTCTCCGGCTTTCAGCGGGGCGAGATCTTTTAATACTTTCTCAGTGCCGTCATTTCCATAGAAAACGATGCGGAATTTTCCGTCCGACTCGACCGTTGTCGAGGTTTCCGATCCGTAGAAATCGCCGTCCGACATGTGTGCGACGGTCGTCTTGGAATCCGGACTCCAGGTGCCCATACGGTGCGGGTTCGCTTTGGCGTAATTCTTCACCGCCTTCGGGGCACGCCGGTCAGAATTGCCTTCGCGGAGCACGGGGTTCACCGCGCTGCCGAGCACCTTGGCGTATTTTTTGTTGATGGCTTTTTCTTCGTCGGTTTTGGGCTCGGCGGGGTAATTCGGCACTGCGAAACCCTGCTGCTGAAGCTCTGCGATCGCTTCTTCGAGCTGCGGGACGGAAGCGGAGATGTTCGGCAGCTTGATGATGTTGGCTTCCGGTTTGGTCGCCAGTTCGCCGAGTTCCGCAAGTGCGTCGGGGATCTTTTGGCCGTCTTTTAAGGATTCAGGGAAGTTGGCCAAGATCCTACCCGCGAGCGAGATGTCCGGGACCTCCACCTCGACATCCGTGGATTTGGTGAAAGCTTTTACGATCGGTAAGAAGGAATGCGTTGCCAGTAATGGGGCTTCATCCGTCAGTGTGTAATAGATCTTCGATTTTTCTGCCATTGCCTTATTGTTAATTGATCTGTTTAAGACGATATTTGAATAACACTTTATATTAGGGCGGTTTGAGGCAAAACGTAAATTTGGCAGATGTGCCGTTGGCGGGTATGAGTATGTTGAAAAGGCGTTTCAAGATCGATTTCGGGTCGGCGGCGGACCATTCGCTGGACTACCTGATCGGCATCCTCGACGATGCCCGCGTTACCACGCTTCAGCGGGTCGAGGGCGTAAGCGTTGACGAACTGCATTGGCAATATCGTCCCGGGTGGAACACGATCGGCGCGCTGCTGTCGCATATCACGGCGATCGAGCATTATTTCCGGATCGTTTTCATCGAGGAGCGCGAACTCACCGACGCGGAGAACGAGAGGTGGATCGCCGGGCTCGACATGGGCGAGCACCTGCCCGATCTGATCACCGGCGAACCGCTGGAAAGCTACATCGATGGTCTCGCCGAGTCGCGGCGGTTGATGCTCGAAGCGCTGCGTCAGCTCACTTTCGAACGGTTCAGCGAACGCATGGAGGTTTACGATCCGGAAACGGGATCGAACCTTGCCTGGATCCTTTACCACATGGCCGAAGACGAGGTTCACCACCGCGGGCAGATCAGTCTTCTCAGAAAGCTTTATAAAGAAACCCTCTGATATTTGGCCAAGCGTCTATCGCTTCGTTCTAAATTAAACCGACCATATGAAAACTAACCTCGTCGCCCTCGCATTACTTACGGTTTTGCTCTGTGTGCCGGTCTCGGCAAAGATCCTGACTGGTGCCGATCAACCGGAAAAATACCTGCCCTACCTGAACGACAAGCGGGTCGCAATCTTGGCGAACCAGACGTCGATCGTGGGCGAAAAGCATCTCGTCGATTTTCTTTTGTCGAAGGGAGTGAAGGTGGTGAAGGTGTTCGGGCCGGAGCACGGGTTCCGCGGTAACGCGAGCGCCGGGATTCATGTGGCGGACGAGAAGGACCCCGCGACGGGGATCCCGATCGTGTCGCTCTACGGCGCGAAGCGAAAGCCGTCGAAGGAGGACCTCGCGGACGTGGACATGCTCATCTATGACGTGCAGGACGTTGGGGTGCGGTTCTACACGAACATAAACGCGCTGCGCGACTTTATGGATTCGGCGTCGGAGTTCGGCAAAGAGGTGCTGATACTGGACCGGCCGAACCCGAACGGGTATTTGATCGACGGGCCGATACTGGACATGAGCCTGCAATCGGGGATCGGGCAGTTCCCCATCCCGATCGCCCACGGGATGACGATCGCGGAGTTCGCGCAGATGATCAACGGCGAGGGGTGGATCCCCGGCGGGCGAAAAGCGAAGCTGCGGATCGTCAAGGTGGCGAACTACGACCGCGAGATGGAGTATGTGCTGCCGGTGAAGCCGTCGCCGAACCTGAACACGCATCAGAGCATCATGTTGTACCCGTCGACCTGTCTTTTCGAGGGCACAAGGCTGAACCACGGCCGCGGGACATATTCGCCGTTCGCGGTGTTTGGCAGCCCCCTTTATAAGGGGATCTACAGCTTCTCTTACACGCCGACCGGCATTCCCGGGATGGCCGAAACGCCGCTATTCATGAACGAGGTGGTTTACGGGTTAGATCTGCGGAATTACGACACACGCGAATTACGCAGATCGAAGAAGCTGAACCTTAAATGGATGATCGAGCTTTACAACAAGTACCCGGACAAAAAGAACTTCTTCGACAGGAGCCTCAGCAACCAGATCAACGACATCGACCGGCTCGCCGGCACTCGCGAATTCAAGGAGCAGATAGCAGCGGGAAAAACGGAAGAAGCGATCAGAGCAACCTGGCAGCCGGGGCTGACGGCGTTTCGGAAGATACGGCAGAAGTATCTGCTATACAAATGACCTGAACAGGTGAAAAGGCGAGCACTTTGCTCGCCTTTTTTTGATTCAAGCCGCTGCGGTGTTTTCCGCTCCCGGGAAGAGGCGTTCGAATTCGGGGTCGCCGTGGAGCTTGGCGAGGTCGGGGTCCTGGCGGATCCAGGCTGGGTTGCGGTACCCGGCGTCCCAAGCCTTTTTGAGGGCGTGCATCGCGTCCTGCGGCTTGTCCATCTCGCAGAGGGTGCAGGCGATGTTGTAGAGGATCATCGTGTCGTCTGGGCGGAGTGCCATCGCGAGGTCGACCTCTCGTTTTGCGTCATCGAACCGGCCCTGGAACGCGTAGTTGCCGGCGAGCAATACGCGGACGCGTGCGTCCTCGGGGGTCTTTTTCAACTGGGCTTCGTAAAGCGCGATCTCGCGGTAGGTATAGTTCTTGAGCGCCTCCGTCTTGCCCATCGCGCCGAGGGCATTGTGGATCGGGATCGTGTTGTTGTAGTTCTCACCGGCATGGGCGAGGATGTCCTCCATCAGGTCGACCACTTCCTGGTACCTTCCGGCCTCGAACAGCGCGCGGCCGAGCAGGTTGTACCCGCCGTCGATGTCGGGGTCGCGGGCGAGGGCGGAGCGGCACTTGTCCACGGCCGAATCGTAGCGCCCTTGGGCGAAGTCGAGCCACGCTTCGGCACAGCGGATCTCGGGTTCGTCGCGGCCCGTAGCGATGGCGCGCTTGGTCGCGGCGTTGACGCGGTCGATCCATTCCTGCTTGCGTTCGAAGTAGTAATAGAACTGCGCGCAGACGTTGGCGATCGCGGCGTGGGCGACGGCGAAGTTGGGGTCGAGCGCGACGGCGTTCTCGTACATCTGCAGAGCGAACTGCATGTCCTGGCGGCCGACCCGGCGGGCGAAATTGCGGCCGCGGAGGTAAAGGTCATAGGCGTGCAGGTTCTCGGTCGGTTTGGCGGCGAGGGCCTCCTGCTCCTGCGGCGAAAGCGTGATGCGGAGGGCTGCAGCGATCTTGGAGGCGATCTCATCCTGCACCTCGAAGACGTCCGCCATCTCGCGGTCGTATCGCTCGGACCACGTCGGAAAATCCGTGGCGGCATCGACGAGCTGCGCGTTGATGCGCAGGCGGTTACCGGCGCGGCGTAGGCTGCCGACCAGGACGTAAGAGGCGCCAAGCTCCTTTCCGATCTGCCCGGCGGTGACGGGCTTGTCGCGGTAGGGCAGCACGACGGCGCGGGAGAAGGTCCTGAGGCGTTTGATCTTCGAGAGCTCGGTGGTGATGTCCTCCGTGATGCCGTCGCGAAGGTATTCGTCCTCCTTCATCCCGCTGAGGTTCTCGAAATACATCACCGCGATGGAATGCTCGTGCACGGGGGCGGAGCCGGAACGTGCGCGGCTTATCCCGCTCCCCTCGGTCGTGTGCCGGCCGGATTCGAGGTCGCGCTTGAGGCGTTTCAAGGCGGTCTTAAGGTCGGTGGCGTTCTGGTACCGGAGGTCGCGGTCCTTTTCGAGGGCCTGGCTGATGATGCGGCCGAGTTCCGGCGGCAGGTTAGAACGAACCTGATCGACCGGCAGCGGATCGCGGTTCAGGATCGCGTCGAATACGACGGCGGTGGTGTCGCCCTGGAAGGGTAATGTGCCGGTGCACATCTGATAAAGGACCGTCCCGACGGAAAAAAGGTCGGTGCGGGCGTCGGTGACTTCCCCGCGTGCTTGCTCGGGGGACATATACGCGACGGTGCCCAGTGCCATCCCCGCGGAGGTCAAGCCCTCGGCGATCGCGGTCTGCACGTTGGAGGCGGCGTCGGGTTTTTGCTGCTGGTCGATCTTCGCGAGGCCGAAATCGAGGATCTTAGCCTGCCCGCGGGAGGTGACGAAGATGTTCGCGGGCTTGAGGTCGCGGTGAACGATCCCCCGGGAGTGGGCGGATTCGAGCGCGTCGACGATCTGCACGGCGAGGTTGAGCACCGTGTCGACGTCCAGGGGCCCACGGCGGATCCGGTCGCTGAGCGGCTCTCCGTCAAGCAGCTCCATTATGATGAAATGCTCCGCTCCGTGCTGCTCGATCCCGTGGATAGTGCAGATGTTCGGGTGATTGAGCGAGGACGCGGCGCGGGCCTCGCGCTGGAAGCGCTGCAGGAGCGTGTCGTCGCTTGCCATCGCGGGGGAGAGGAACTTCAGGGCGACGTGACGGCCGAGGCTGGTATCCTCGGCTTCATACACTATGCCCATCCCGCCTTCGCCAAGCTGAGACGTGATGCGGTAGTGCGAAATGGTATTGCCGATCACAAATCGGACCCCCTTCTGCTGTAACTTGAGAATTAGCGGGTGAGCGAGAATGGTAGTACAGCCTTTGAGCGCCGTCAAGAGTTTTCGGACGCTGTCCAGATATTCGAATAACGGCGATCGCGAGGGGGCGAAAATGGAATTTGCTATAATTAGGCATCTCTTTTATTTTTAAGCAAATGCGGGCTTTATTGGGTAAATGGGCGTTGGTGTTGGCCGTAGCGGCGGCGGGTCTTTCGGCGCCCGCGATCCACGCCCAGACGAAGGAGCCGGTGAAGCCGACTGGGAAGACGGTATTTCGCGATTCGGACGGGAACCTGGTCTCGAACAACGAGTTCGTGGACATCCGCATGGCCAACTTCCACTACCCCGACGCGACCGTTATGCGGACGCTCGAGGACGGGACGGTCGAATTCCGTCTGCAGAAGGTGCCGCAGGAGGGGATGCAGGCCCCGGAAGTGAGTTTTTCGCTCATCGGCGGCTCGCGGGTCCCGCTTTCGTCTTTCCGCGGGAAGGTGGTGGTGCTGAACTTCTGGTTCATCGGCTGCCCGGTCTGCCGTGCGATGAAGCCGCAGTTGAACGAATTCAAGGCGCGTTTTGATGGTCGCGACGATATCGTCTTCCTCGCTGTTACGGGCGATCCGGAGGGCCGCGTGAAGGAGTATCTAAAGAAGGAGCCGTTCGACTACCTGCAGGCGACCGATTCGGCGGACGCTCTTGCGGCGTTCAAGCACGTCGTTTACCCGAAGAACATCGTGATCTCGAAGACCGGCGAGATCGTCTATTGGCGCAGCACGATAAAGGCTTGGGATAAATTCAAGTCAATCGTGGAGGGGGAGTTAGCGAAATGAATAGATCGCATTTAGGGCCGGCTTTGCTGATCGTCGTCTCGATTCTCGTCGGCTTCGGGTGTTCCGGAAACCAACCTGCCGCGAACTCGAACGTAGTGAATTCGGGAAATGCGGCTGCGAATCCTCCGGCAGTGGCGAACAGCAACACTGGTTCCGCGAATGCGAACACCGCCGCAACCGAGAACGGCAAATACCCCGCGTCCGTTGCCGAGGAATTCGTGAAGTCGTGCGAGGAATCGGGCGGGACGAAGGAATTCTGCACCTGCATGTTCGACAAGGTCCAAAAGGAATACACGTTCGAGGAATTCTCGACGATCGAGACGAAGATCAACGCAGGAGAGCCGCCTGACGAATTCGTCGAATTCACCGGTAAGGCTCGTGCAGCCTGCACGAAATAAGCAGAAGATGAACGGCAGCGAAGGCGGCCAAGCGGACGATCATCATTGCCCGCTGTGCGGAAAAGCGGGACCGTTCGATCCGCGATACCCCAGATGTATTTGCGTTGAGTGTGCTCACCGGGCGACTGACGAAAACGGCCGCGGACTGATGTTCACCAACGAATCGGTCTCCGGCGGTTTCATCGCCATGTACCGCGACACCGGTGAGGTGCGGGACAGCCACATTTGTTTCGTTGACGGCATCCGCTGCTGGGCCGACGAGGCCCACATGGGGGGAACGATAGTTAGCATCTATGACCGCGAAGGGTAAGAAAACCGAACCGCTCGTTTCCATCATAATGGGCAGCAAGAGCGATTGGCCGACGATGGAGCAGGCGTCGCTGATGCTGGATGAATTCGGCGTGGCGCACGAGTCGAAGATCGTGTCGGCTCATCGCACGCCCGACCTGCTGTTCGAATTCGCCAAATCCGCGGAAGAACGCGGTATAGAAGTGATCATCGCCGGTGCGGGCGGGGCGGCCCACCTGCCGGGGATGTGCGCTTCGCAGACTGTGCTGCCGGTGCTCGGCGTGCCGGTCGAAAGCAAAGCCCTCAAAGGCCTCGATTCCCTCCTCTCCATCGCCCAGATGCCCGCCGGCGTCCCCGTCGGCACCCTTGCCATCGGCCAGGCCGGGGCCAAGAATGCGGCATTGCTCGCCGTGGCGATCCTCGCCAATTCACGCCCGGAATTGCGGAAGAAATTGCACGCGTTCCGGTCGAAGCAAACGAAAACGGTATTAAAGAGTAAATTGGATTGATTTGAACGGTATCAGCCCCGCTAGGGGCGACCTGTCTGTAGACGGTTAGACCAGAACGAACTAGCTCCGTAGGAGCGTCCTAACTTCCAATGCCCAATACCTATTCGCAGATCTACATCCAGATCGTCTTCGCGGTTGAGGGTCGACAAAATCTGATTCGTCCGGAGAATCGCGAAGAGCTTCACAAATATATCTCCGGAATCGTCGAGAAACGGGGCCAAAAGCTAATCGCGGTCTTTTGCATGCCGGACCACATTCATTTGCTGATCGGTATCAGTCCGTCAATCTCGATCTCTGATCTGGTTCGCGACATAGGGGCGGGATCGTCAAATTTCATAAACCGGAAGGGGTGGGTTCGCGGGCATTTCAATTGGCAAAACGGATACGGGGCATTTTCATATTCTCGCAGTCAAATACCGGCGGTGAGCCGGTATATCGAAGAGCAGGAGAACGGCCACAGGGATCGATCCTTTAAGAACGAATACGTATCGCTGCTTCAAAAATTTGGCGTTGAATATGACGATCGTTATTTATTTGATTGCCTCGAATGACAGGCCGCTCCTATGGAGCTTTTGGATTAGATGTGACGGCGTAACTACAGACAGACCGCTCCTACGGAGCTGCTGTGCGGGGCAGTTTCGGCCATGCATGCGCAGCCAATAACTGATGAATCGCGAGGGCGTTGGTACGTCCGAGAATGGCAGAAAAAACCCTTGAACGCCTCGAAAACAAACAGGTCAAACTGACCGAACGCGGCGAAAAACATTGACGCGTCGGGCCCGCCGGATCTACTTTACTTCGGAGCCATCCACTCTCACCATCCTCTGATCTTAACCACCCGAGAGGAGACCACCGATGAACTCTTTGAGATGTAAGAAATGCGGCATGGCGAATTTCGCCACCGACGTTCATTGCCGACGATGCTCCGCACAGCTCGTTTCGGCTTCCGCTCGAAAGAAAGAAAAACGGCCGCGGCGATTCTCGATCATCTCGCTCGCTTTATACGCCGCTCTGATCTACGGCGGGTATTACCTATATCAGGACGCGAAGCGATCGATCGAGGAAGTGAACAACAACGACGCATACCGCGTCGGCACGCAGGTGCCGCAGAAGCAACAGCGGTCCGGATTCTCGCGAACCGAGCAGGACCGCCAGCGGGCCTCCAACTTCGGCGGCGCGGTGAAGGACAGCCCGTCGCTCGAGGCGAAACGCGAGCAGGAAGAACGAACGCAGAAGGCCTTGAAGCAGGCCTCCGGCGGCCAGTGAAAAGAAGCGCAGATAGCGCAGGAAGCAGGTGATTCCATCATCGACCGCTTCGTGTGCTAATCTGTGGCTTCTTTTTTTGTGGCTGACGTGATTTTTCCAAATTCGAATATCGGTGTTTTCGGCAGCGGCCAGCTTGGACGTATGTTCACGATCGAGGCCCGCAAGATGGGTTATCGCGTGCACACATTCTCGCCCGATTCGGACACCCCGACCGGGCAGGTCGCCGACATCGAAACTTCGGCGAGCTACGACGATCTTGACGCCGTGCGTGAATTCGCGCGTTCGGTGGACGTCGTGACGTTCGAATTCGAGAATGTGCCGTCGGCGACCGTCGAGGCCGCGGCCGAGTTCGTCCCCGTGCACCCGAAGGGCGAGATACTGCACACGACGCAGAACCGCCTCCGCGAAAAAACATTTCTTTCCGACAACGGCTTCCCCGTCACGCCTTACAAACACATTAAGCTGATCGACGATCTTTACCGCGCGGCGGAGGCTCTCGGCTACCCGTCAGTGTTGAAGACGGCGGGGTTCGGGTACGACGGCAAGGGCCAGGCGAAGATCCTCGGACCGTCGGACATCGAACCCGCTTTCGAGGCGATGAACGGCCAGCAGGCGATCCTGGAAGCGTTCGTGGAGTTCGAAAAGGAAGTGTCGGTCGTGTGCGCACGCGGTCAGGACGGCGCGTTCGTGCATTACGGCGTGATCGAGAACTCGCACGCCAACCACATCCTGGACGTCTCGTTCGCCCCGGCGGCCGTGACGGACGCGGTGCAGGCGGAGGCCGTTGAGATCACGCGCAGCATCGCCGAGGCTTTCGGGTACGTCGGGACGATGTGCGTGGAGTTCTTCCTCGCAAGGGACAGGAAGCTTCTCGTGAACGAGATCGCACCGCGGCCGCATAATTCTGGGCACCTTACGTTCGGTCCGTGCGTCGCGTCGCAGTTCGAGCAGCAGGTGCGTGCGGTTTGCGGGTTACCACTCGGCTCGACCGACTTCATGCGTTCCGCCGCGATGGCGAACCTGCTCGGCGATGTCTGGCAAAACGGCGAGCCGAACTGGGCCGCCGCACTCGCCGACCCGCGGGTCAAGCTCCACCTCTACGGCAAAGCCGAACCCAAACCCGGCCGAAAGATGGGCCACATCACCGCAACGGCCGAGGCCGCAGCGGAGGCTGTGGAATTGGTGGAAGCGGCCCGGCGGCGATTAACCCCGGCGGCCGAACAAATAGCTCCGTAGGAGCGTCATGTTTGCAGATTCGATCTCGGTTCGATATCGAGCCCCGTAGGGGCGGCATAAATTTCGGTGCCACCCCTACGGGGCTCGTTCAATACAGGGCAAATTTCTACAAACACGTCGGCCCTACGGGCCTTTACTATTTGAAAGTGGCCCACCGGCCGAGCCAGACACCTGCGGCGACACCGAAGAATCCTGCCACAACGCTCAACAATAGATACAGCAATGCCATCGAGAAGTCCCGATCCTTAGCGAGGCCGTAGATCTCCATCTCGAAGGTGGAGAAGGTGGTGAACGCCCCGAGGAAGCCGACGATGACGGCCATCCGAAGATTGTCGCTCACCTCCCATTTGTCCGTCAGCAAGATCAGCAGAAACCCGATCAGGAACGAGCCGGAAACGTTTATCACGAACGTCGGGAGGGGAAATTTCTCGAAAACCGCGGAGAGCGGGGAGATGTTGATCAGGTAACGCGCGACCGCGCCGGCGGCACCGCCGGCTGCGACAGACAGGATCTTC
>JAEZJR010000135.1 GCA_023415725.1 Acidobacteriota bacterium | reverse complement strand
CGGTTGGTGCGGACGAGTGGAACCGGTTTGTCTCGCCCGCACCCCCAGCGGGGACGGGAAAAGCGGCATATTTGGCAGGCACGCCGCCCGCGATTAGCTCGCGAAGCCGATCCTTACATCAGCCCTTCCGTCCCCACACCGTACAGAATCCACCTCCCCGGTGTACTGTTCGATTCCATACAAAGCGTCTTTTGGGGGCGGAAATATATAAAAGCAAACCCCGCGCCAAACGGTCTCGCGATAGGGGTTTGGAACCCTGCAAAAACGGGCTAGGGTTTACGCTGCGAAAAAGACCTCGTCCATAAAGTCGGAGGGGCAGACGGAGCCGCCGAGTTGGATCGCGGGGAACCGGACCTCAATGGAGCTGCGGTCCACGTAAATTTTTTGCATCCACGATCCGCATCCTTTGGGCATGAATTGGTCTGAACGAAGCAGACCGCCTTCAGGATCGTATTTGCCCCCGACGATAAGGAGCACCTTGCGCCCTTTCGCGCCTTCGTTCGGGTAAGCGTAGACCTGCGGTTCCTCGGGGCGGCCGAATCGGCGGATAAAGTTGCAGGGAGATTCCATATCGAGCACCACGGTGTTGCTGCCGGCCCCTTGGCGCTGGAATCGCGGGTCGGTTGAGTACTCGAGAGTGCAGAGTCCGTTCTCGTTGCGGAGGGTGAGTTCGACGTCGTTGACCTTCGTCGTCGCATACGCTTCCGGACTCGGGTCGGGGACGGCGTTGGATAGATCGACATTCTCACCGCCACAGGCAAGCGAAAAGACGCACACAGTGATCATCAACGAAAGTCCGGCAATTTGTTTCACGCGGCCAAGATACCTTGAAACCGACGCGGGCGGCAACCGGGTTGCTCCCTTTCAGGGAGCGGTTGATTCTCGCTATATACCCAGGGTTTCGGCCGAAGCGGCCTGCACCCTGGGCTTTATTGTTTGTCCCCTTTGGGGACGGGGGTGAATTGACCGGGTGATGTGCGAGGGGTGCGGATCTACAGCGGAAAGGTAAGCCCGCTGAAGCGGGCTGAGGAGTCATGGGAAATCGAGACCACGCCCTGAAGGGCGTGGCTATGTACCTGAAGAGCGTGGCTGTGTATTAGATTTCTAGTGCAACGCACCGCGCGCCGTAGGTCGGCGGCGAGGTATCAGGTTCGTCGGGCAATGTGTTGTTTACCGCTTGGCTTTGAGTCTATGCGGGTGGCCTGAGCGTTTATGTTTCCCAGTATTTGGCCATGAGGTGGGGGCAGAGGGTGCGCATGGATTCGGGGTTGTCTTCTTGCCAGGTGAATTCGAATTGGGGGTAGTTCCCTTCGCAGAAGTCGAAATTGTCGTTGTCGATGAAATCGTAGAGCTGTTTGCCTGTTCTGTTCTCGAAAGCCGTCAGGGCTACGTACCAGAGCGGTTCGAACCAGAATTCCTGCCCCATCATTTCGTCTTCGTCGAGGTCGGCGAGTGAGTCTGGGTTAACTTTCGCCCGCTCGAAGGTCTCTCTACCCTGACCGATCAGCCAGAGGCGGAAGTATTCGAAACCGTCGTCGGAGAGGCCGCCGTTCATGATGTAACCCGCGCACCAGAGGTGCTGGTCGTAGGTGTCGAATAGAAGTTTATCCGTGCGAAGGCGGAAACCGACGATGTCTTTGGGCGGAAGTTTTTCGAGAAGGTCGACGAGCACGTTTTCTTGGCATTCAAGGTCGCCACCGGATCGTTCTTTCGATTCGGCGATCATTTGCCAATAGCGGTCCTCGTCGATCATTTCGGAAACGGGTTCGAGTTGGATAGGTTCTGGTTTAGGTTTTTCCTCACCGCCGAAGAGTTTTGAGAAGAATCCCATATGTTTGTCGAGCGAAAACTTACAGAAGAATATTGATAACCGTGCGGGATGGCAAACGTTTAGTTGGTCCCCTTCAGGGACCGTTCGACGGCTACGGGTTTACGTAGGGTTCCGCTCGTTCCTCGCTGCACCCTACGCTTTATTATTTGTCCCCTTTGGGGACCCGGGGCAATGATGGTCCGGTATCAAATGCAAATCGGGAGGCCGTTTTATTGGCCTCCCGGAAGGCGCCGGGGGTTGAATAGGTGCTACCCGTCCCGGACGCCAAGTTGGATATGGGTGGGATATAGGTCTAATCGGGGTGGTAATCCAAAAATAGGATGTCGGGGCGGTCAGGGATGCTTCTACTCCCCGCAATTGATAAGTAGGTCTTGGTTAGAAGTTTTCGGCTGTGGAGATACGAGGGAATTCGTGGGGAGGATCTGGGCGCCCGCGGCGATCCGCCCCTTACCAGGGACGGTACTGACAAGACTGCGGCGGCCCGGCGATGCCCACGGCAGGGGTGTCGAGGGTCCTTTAGGCGGAGGGCGGCCCTGTGGGGATGTTGGCGTTGCGGTTCTCGAGCGAGAGTTCGCGGTAGATGCGCGTTTCTTCGGCGGTGAGCGGGACCTCGCGGAAGGCGGCGTCCCAGCAGCGGCGCGAGAGGGAGCGCGGCTGCGTCGCGTAGGCCGAGAGGAACGCGCGGTGCCACCGCTCGATCTCGCAGAATTTGCTCAGCTTCGTGCGGAGCTCGGGTGTGAGGTTTTCCATCGTCATAAATGTGTCCCTGTCTTTCATATGAATATCAATAGCTCGGCGGTGTGACATCGCCGTTAAATTTTCGGTGCGGTGATCAGGGCTTTCAGGCGGATGTGGGGGCCTTTGTGCCTCTCCTTTGAATGCCACTGGGTCCGCCGGTTCTTTATAGGCTCTTCGCTGCTTTCGTGCTTCGCACTCATGCAGGCGGGGGCGCCTGCGTTCCCAAGTAGGGCGCCTGAGTTCCCAGGTAGGGCTCCTGAGTTCTCGAGCGAGGTGCCTGCGTCCGCGGAGCGCTTTTCATTTTCAAATTGAGCGGTCCAGCGTATGTCGACCTCGACGCAGCCGGAGCGGGGGTCGCGGTCGAGGTTGATGGCGAAATTAGCGTCGGTTGGCATCGCCACGCGTCGCCCGTTGATCTTCAAATTGAGCGGAACGCCCTGGTCGAGCAGGCGCGCGAGATGTTTCAGGTTTTCAGCCGCGGCCGGGTCGGCGGCGGTGCGTTTGGGTTCAAATCCTTCCATTGTTCTTAGCTTCCCTGTGTTCGTCATTTGGTTGCGGCGGGGCGGGCATGCGGATCGCTGCCTCTCTAGCGTCCTGAGTTTCTGTCATGCTCGCCCCGCAGCGAATTCGCTTCCCGCCTGAGGCCCTTAAAATACTCGGCGGCGGGAAGCGACGGATCCGCGAGGAAGCGCCCATGAACCGCAGCGGCGTGCAGGGCGGTCGCCGCATATCGCGAACGTGGACGCTTCCGGCGTGTGGGCCTTTTCAATACGTGCAGGCCGGGCGATGGCCATTTATTTCGCCCGGCCCGCGTCAGATCTTATATTTGTCGCCCGCGGGGCATGCGGCCGGTCTCTACGCGACCACGATGGCAGATCGTTTGGTGTTGACTCGCCGCTGAAGGGCGAGCCGGCCGGTTTCGCAGCGGCCTAGAGCCGCAATTTCATCAAAACCGTCCGCAAACCTCGCGGGCTTTTCCCCCAAGGGAAGGGGCATCCAGTTTTCTCAAGTCCTCCTAGGGTCAGATCGATGGACCGCCCCGCTCCGGAGGACGACCAAAATACGGAGCGGCCCAGCTATCGCTCCGTCACCGGAGCAAGCCTGGCTTGCACAGCCAAGACCGATACAACCGTGAGACAGCGTTAAAGCTGACATTTCTGCTTCGGTGTCTTCTCATTTCGGGGGTTGCCCTCCTTACTATGCTTCTAGCTTACGAAATGGGCCACCCCCGCGCGTCAGTGCAAACACCTAAAGGGATTAGGTAATTGCACCCAATACAGCGGAATTCGGAAAAGTGGAAAATAAACGTACATTCGCTACGGATTTGGACTAGAATATGCGCGAAATGCCTAAACGTTTGCTTGTGGTGGACGACGAGCCGAAACTCCTCCTTGCGGTCGCGGCGGTGCTGCGCGCCGAGGGGTTCGACGTGACCACGGCACGCAACGGCCGCGAGGCCCTCGTGCAGATCGCCAAGTCGGTGCCGGACCTGGTGGTGAGCGACATCCTGATGCCGCAGATGGACGGGTACGCGCTCGCACGCCATCTGCGCTCGGCGGACCACACTAAGCTGGTGCCGATCGTTTTCCTCACCGCCAAGGACGACACGCGCGACCGTGTGGAGGGGTTCCGCACGGGCGTGGACGCTTATTTAGGGAAGCCGTTCGAACCGGACGAACTGGTCGCGGTGATACGCAGCATATTGGATCGGGTGGAGCGGACGCAGTCGGCGATAGCACACCTCGTCGGGAAGGAAGCCGAGGACGAAGCGCCGTTGATCCGCGATGAGGAACTGACCGACGCCGAGTGGCGCGTCGCCGAGGCTATAACCCGAGGGCGCAGCAACAAGGAGATCGCGGCGGCATTGAATTTGAGCATACGCACCGTGGAGAACCACGTGAGCCGGATACTCGCGAAGAAGAATCTATCGAACCGTGTGGAGATCGCCCTCGCGATACTCGGGGCGAAGAACGGCGCGGTGGGTGGTTGAGTGATTTTACCTACATGAAATGAGTATTTTTCATGATTCATCGATGACGCCATTTTAGGAAAATAATACCGGAGGATAATGCGATGAATAAGAGGACGATTTTCAGATCCGCGATCGGGCCGATGGCGTTGATCATGTGCCTGGGAGTTGTAGCTTCTGCACAGACGGAGGGCGCCGTTTCGGTGGTAAAGCCGAAACCGGCGGAGGGCCCCGCGGCGACGGCGAAGACCTTCCCCGTGCCGGCGATGACGGAATTCCGCAAGGCGAGCATCGGCATCGCGGCGGATGACCTGAAGAAGGCCTGGGGCAAGCCGGAAGTCGAAGACAACACGGGCTTCATCTACGAATTCTCAGATAAAGAGATGGCACAGGTGTCGATCACCGATGACAAAAAGGTCGACGCGATCGCCGTGACATTCCGCGACGGCACCGGAGCGCCGAAGGCCGAGGAGATCTTCGGGCCGCACGAGAAGATCGAGCGCAAAGAGAACGGCTCGGTCTTCCATATGGTGAGGTACGAAGAGGCTGGCTACTGGGTCTCGTACCTGTCGCAAGGGCCGGGCAAGATGGTGATCCTGACCTATAAGAAGCTCTAAGCCGCCAGACACGTTCAAGGAGGGGTGAACTTTTGTCGATCAGAGCACGATTGCTGCTGCTCACGCTAGGGCTGTTGGTGCCGCTGATGCTGGTAGGGCTGTACAACCAGTCCGATGCATGGAGCACGAGCCGCGAACTGTTGAACCGCTCGATGGAACAGCAGGCGAAGCTCGCGGCGACGGCGTTCGAGCAGTGGGTGGGGGCACAGCGGCAGACGCTGCTGACCGTTTCGGACCTCGCCCAATCCGGCACGGCGAACAACGCGACCTTGCGCGAGTACCTCAACTCCGTGGTGAAGACGAGGCCGGCGTGGCTGAACGTCGAGATCGTCAACCCCGCGGGCGAGGTCGTGCTCTCGCAGACGGCAAAGAAGTGGAACCTGCAAGCCACCCCGATCGAGAACCTCAAACAACGCATCGCCGAGAACCATTCGCTGGTGATCGCGACGGAGCAAATTTCCGATAAACAATTACGCCTGCTGACGATGGCGATGCCGCTCGCCGACGGGAATTTCGTCGTCGCGCGCATCGACGGGACGAGTGCGAGCGAGGTTTTCAAGCGGCTCGAACTGCCGGAGGACCACATCATCGCGGTTTTCGACCGCGACGGGCGGCTGATCTTTCGCAGCCAGGTCTCACCGGAGCAATTCTCGCTGGACGTGAGCCAGACGCCGCTTTTGACGGCGCTGAGCGGAAGGCGGACGGGCGTGATCGAAGTGGAGAGCCCGTACGACAAGATCGACCGCGTTTACGGCCTCGCGAGGATCGATTCGGTGGACGCGGCGGTGGCGGTGGGGCTGCCGCGCGACGATCTTTACGGCGGGGCACAGCAGCAACTCAGGCAGCAGTTATTGCTGAGTTTGCTGATCGCGTGTTTGGCAGTGTTCGCGGCGTTCCTGATCGCACGCGGGATAACGGAGCCGCTGCGGCGGTTGACGGACGCGGCGAAGGCGTTCGGCGAGGGCGATATGACGGTGCGCAGCGGCGTGGAGAACGACCCGGCCGTCCGCGAACTCGGGCTCACGTTCAACCAAATGGCGCGCAAGATAGAGGCACGCGAAGAGAAGCTCAAGGAACTGGATTCGCTGAAATCGGAATTCGTCAGCAGTGTGTCGCACGAGCTTCGCACGCCGCTGACGACGATCAAGACGTTGACGCGCCTTCTGCAGCGAGGGAGTTTGCCGGAAGATACGCGGCGGGAATACCTCGAGACGATCGCGGGGGAATGCGACCGCCAG